>JBJDZJ010000100.1:0-12793 GCA_051867915.1 Eubacteriales bacterium | reverse complement strand
GTCATAAACAGATGAAAAGAATGGACCGCCCCTGTTTACCGCCGCTTTTTCCCTACAATGGCTCCGATGACGGCACCGACGGCAAATACGCCGACGACCGCCGCAACCATGAACACCGTCATTGCAGAGGATTCCCCGGGCTGATCGCCTTTCTCTCCGGTGACAGTCGGACTGTCGGTGGAAGGCGAAGCGGTGGTTTCTTCCGAGGGTGCGGCAGTGACCGCAGGATTCTGCGCGGCGATCTCCTCCTCGGTGTAGCCGAGATCCAGATACAGAAATCTCGGATGATAATCATACACATCGGTGGCGATTCCGTAATTATCATTTACATTGTAACTGATCAGCAGCTTGCCGTCCTGAGACAGATGGGGATGCGCCTTGGCATTGTAGGTATAAAGCGATCCCGTCGCTCCGTGAGAGGGCTGTCCCGATTCGGGGGCCGTGTAGAATTCCACCGGCTCGGCGAAGGGTCCCACGGGACTGTCGCCGATGGCGTACATCATGTGAGCCGTCTGAACCCCCTGGGTATAGACGGCAATGTATTTGCCTTTATAGGGGCCGCCTGTGATGGGCGTCACGCTGACCTCGCAGGATACATTCGACAGGATTACCGCCGACTTCTCGATCTCGCTTCCCCACTCTTCACCGTTCCAATAGGTCAGCTTGCTGAAATCGGGAAAATCGGACTCAGAAAGTCTTGCGACCAGTAAATCCTTTCTGCTGAACTCATTGATGTTGTCCTTGTAGCCGTAGAAATACAGGTATCCGTCGGGATCCATAGCCCCTGCCGCCTCGGTGTTGTTCAGGACGCCCATACCGAAATCGAAATGGGCGTTGTCGGTGATTTTCAGCAGGCTTTCGATGTTTTTGGTGCGCTCAAAATGGGCATAATCCACTTCCCCGTCCACGATGGGCAGTTTAATCAGGTCGATCTGCACCGGTTTCCACTGGGACTGGGTAAATGCCAGCACATAGACGGCGTCGCCAACGGTGAAGCAGTCGAACATCCACTGCTCCTGCCCGAATAGATTGACACGGGTGTTGACGCCCAGACTTCCCTTGTATCCGTAGACAAAGGAGATTTTGTCGGGATCGGGCTCTGCTCCCTGCAAAATGGCGGAGGTGTGATTTGCCATGGTGTACATGGTCGTCACCTTGCCCTTGCTGTTGGCGATGCCCATGAGGGTATCGCTGAAGATGAAGAAGGTTTTTGTGGACTCGTTTGCCGAGCCGATGGCATCGTTTCCGTCAACGGAAACCGAGTAGATGCCGTCGGCGCCCAGCCACCCTTCCCTGCCCGATCTCTCGAAGAGGGCCGTCCAGTCGTCGGCTGTGGTGCAGGTCAGGACAGGAGCGGAATTTCCGGTGTCGGGGTCGGCTTCCCCGCTGTTTTGGGCAAAAACCGACATGGGGGACAGCATCAGCGCCGCCGTCAGTGCGCACAGCGCTCGTTTGGCTTTCGTATTCATGGGATCGGCTCCTTTCAGCGCCATGAGGTTCTCTGTTGGGGCTTGGACAAAGATGCCTGTTGCGGCTTTCATTGACCGTATCCCCGTTTGCTTTAGCTTTTTAAGTTTTTTCTGGGTAAAAGTTGTATAATGGTAGTCAAATGTTGTCACAAACTGACTAAATGAACAAATTGCCGGCCGCTTTTTCTTTTGACGCAGGCGGCTCATGTTCAAATTGGCACTGCCATTTTGAACACAGAAAAAGCTAACCAAAAGAAAACGCCGTTGGGGAGTAGGACTACGCATCCTTGATTGCGCCGCCTTTTGAAAAAGTCGGGCGAAAACTTTAGTGCAAAATAAATAGTACCGTACTTTTCTATACAACCCACTCTTTGCTTTTTATAATGCTTTTTGGGGGTTAAGGGGGCTTTTTCCCGAAAAAGCCCCCTTGTTTTATTCCCTTTGTTCTCTGTCAGTTCTCCTTGCGGATGACATCGACGCCCAGATACTTCTTCAGAACATCGGGGACATTGACCGAACCGTCGGCGTTCTGGTTCTGCTCGACCAGTGCGGGCAGGATACGGGAGGTCGCCAGACCCGAGCCGTTGAGGGTGTGAAGGTATTCGATTCTGCCGTCGGCACGCTTTACCCGCATCATGCCGCGGCGAGCCTGATAGTCACGGGCGTTGGACACCGACGAAACCTCCTTGTAGCCCTGCATGGAGGGGATGTTGATCTCGATGTCGTAGGTCCGTGCCATGGATGCGGAGCAGTCCTCTGCCGCCAGCTTGACGGTGCGGAAGTGGAATCCCAGACCCTTTACCAGATTTTCTGCCTTGGTCACCAGCTCGTCGAAGGCCTCGTCCGACTTTTCGGGCAGGGTGTACTGGAACATCTCCACCTTGTTGAACTGATGTCCCCGAACCATGCCTCTCTCATCCGAGCGGTAGGAGCCTGCCTCTCTGCGGAAGCAGGGGGTGTAGCTGACCAGTTTCTTGGGAAGATCGGCTTCGGTCAGGATTTCACCCCGATAGAGGGATGCCAGCGCCGCTTCAGCGGTGGGAAGCATATAGTGAATCCGGTTGTCGGTGGGATTTTCGATCTTGTATACCTCATCGGCGAACTTCGGGAACTGTCCTGCTGTCAGTCCGCACTCGTATTCCAGCATGTGAGGGGGCAGAATCAGTTCATATCCATCTGCCAGATGGGTGTCGATGAAGTAGTTGAGCAGAGCCCATTCCAGACGGGCGCCCATTCCACGGTAAACCCAGAAGCCCGAGCCTGCCAGCTTGGTTCCCCGTTCGTAGTCGATCAGTCCGAGACTTGTGCAGAGGTCTACATGATTTTTCGGCTCAAAGTCAAATTTTCTGGGCTCTCCGTAGTAACGAAGAGGCTGATTGTTTTCTTTTCCGCCGGGGAGAAGGTCGTCGTCGGGCAGATTGGGCAGTCCCAGAAGGGTGTTGTTCAGATCCTCTTCCACCGATTTCAGACGGCTGTCGATTTCGTCCACCCGCTCGCCGATTTTCTTCATTTCGGCGAAAATCTCCGCAACATCCTTCCCTTCCTTCTTGTATTGAGGGATCAGTTTGGAGGTTTTGTTCTTCTCGGCCTTCAGTGCTTCGGTTTCGGCAATCAGTTTTTTGCGTTCCTCGGACAGTGCGAGAATTTTGCCGATGTCTTCCCTTGCGTCCTTGCCCTTCTTTGCAAGTCTTGTGATCACTTCTTCGGGATTTTGCTGAATGTATTTGATGTCTATCATGTTTTTATCTCCTGTTTCCTTTCATTTTACAAAAATATGGGTGTTTAGTCGTCAAATATGCTGTCTCCGCAGAGGGATTTCAGCAGATTTTCCAGATCGTCGTTGTCGGTATACTCGATTTCCAGCTTTTTAACCCGCTTTCCGCCGAGAATCCGGACTCTCCGTCCGATGGTGTTGCGGATTTTCTTTTCCAGCTCCGCAACATAGTCCACATCCTTCACCGACTGGGGCTGCGGCTCTTCTTCAACGGGGGCTGCGGCTTTTTCGTTGAGTTTGCGGACAAATTCCTCGGTCTGGCGGACGCTGAGATCCCGTTCTGCCACGGTTTTTGCGATTTCAACCAGGTTTTCCTTGTCCCGCAGTCCCAGAATTGCCCGCCCGTGGCCTTCTGAGATGGTTCCGTTTGCAATCAGATTCAGAACTTCGTCGGGCAGATCGAGAAGCCTCATGGTGTTGGCGATGGCTGTCCTTGATTTGCCGATGCGGCTCGCCACCTCTTCCTGCGTCATGCGGTAATCGTCGATCAGGGTCCGATATGCCATTGCTTCTTCGATGGGATTCAGGTCTTCCCTTTGGACATTCTCGATCAGGGACAGTTCGGCGGTCTGCCGATCGTCGCTGTTCAGAATGACTACCGGGACTTCGGTCAGTCCCGCCAGTTTGCAGGCACGCCATCTGCGCTCTCCTGCGATGATTTCGTAATAACCGCCCACCGATTCTCTGACCACAATGGGTTGAATCAAGCCGTTGGCGGCGATGGATTCTGCCAGTTTTGACAGGGATTCACTGTCAAAATTCTTTCTGGGCTGGTTGGATCTGGGTTGAATTTCGGTCAACCGCAGTTTGCTCTTGCTTTCGGAGGTTTCGCTTTCGGCTGATTCCACAAACAGCGAATCCAGACCCCGTCCGAGCCCCGATTTCTTTGCCATATTCTCTTTCCTTTCTCAGATTCGTTTCAAAAGTTCTTTCGCAACCGAAAGATACTGGTCTGCGCCCTTGGACGATTTATCGTAGTAATAAATCGGCATTCCGAAGGACGGCGCCTCGGACAGTCGGACATTTCTCGGAATTTTGGTGGCAAAAATCCGATCTTTGTAGTACTTTTCGATTTCGGATTCCACCATTCTCGTCAGATTCAGCCGTTTGTCGTACATGGTGATGAGAATTCCGGTGATTTCAAGACCCGGATTGTAGGCTTTTTTGGTCTGGCGGATGGTCACCATCAGCTGAGACAGCCCTTCCAGCGCATAAAACTCGCAGGTCATGGGAATCACGACTCCGTCGGATGCCGCCAGTGCGTTCAGCGTAAGCAGTCCCAGAGAGGGCGGACAGTCCACGATTATGTAATCATAGCGATCCCGTAGCCCTGACACCAGATTTTTGAAGAGCGCTTCCCTTTTCTCCTGATCGACCAGTTCGATTTCTGCGCCCGCCAGTCGGATATTGGACGGCGCAATGGACAGATTTTCGAATTTTGTCTCAACAACGACCTCATCCATGCTCTTTTCGCCGATCAGCGCATCGTATACCGACGGCAGATCGCCTTTTTTGCTGATTCCGACTCCGCTTGTGGCGTTCCCTTGGGGATCAAGGTCGCAAATCAGCACCTTTTTGCCCAGAACTGCCAACGAAGCGGCGACATTGACCGCCGATGTTGTCTTTCCGATTCCGCCTTTTTGATTGGAAAATGCAATAATTTTACCCATCTGATCTTCCTTTCCTGCGTTTTACCTATTATATCACAATTCCGTTCTTAAATCAAGACCTTCTCTTAACTTTTTTAAAATATTTCGGAATGTTTCACGTGAAACACAATCGACCGACGCCAATTTGAATGTTTCACGTGAAACACAATCGACCGACGCCAATTTGAATGTTTCACGTGAAACACAATTAACCGTCGACAATCCGAATGTTTCACGTGAAACAGGAGATCAGAATTCCTGCGGTCAGAATCGAATATCCGATCAGAATGGGCTTTGTCAAGCGTTCGCCGGTGAACAGTCGGGACAACAGCGCAGTTGTCCAGAAATTCAACTTCAGAATGGCCTGTACGGATGATGCAGACAACAACAGCAGCGCACGGTAACAGAAATACCACCCGAAATAGGCGGACAATCCTGCCGACGCCAGCGACAGTCCGCTCAAAAATGCGTGTTTGCCGTCAAAACCGCTTTCCCGACTGCCCGAATGAAGGATCAAGAGAGCGAGAAAGGCGGCAGAAGATCGGATCCAGAATCCGACTTCCGATGATGCGTCCGATTGCAGTCCGAATTTTGACAGTATCATCTGAGCGGAAGCAAAAAGTGCGGAAAGGACGGCAAACAGTACGGTTTTGCTTCCTCTATTGTGTTTTTCAGCCGACAGGACGCATCCGATGCCCGTCACAATCAAAATGGCAGACAAGAATGAGAAGGAAGTGCGGAAAAAGAGAGCCGATGCGGCGCCGGTAAAGGCGACGGATACCTTTTCCACGGCAACGGTTTCGTGGATGTTCTCGCCACTGCACAGCGATCGAAAATAGAAATACCATGCCAACGCATCACAAAAACCTGCAAAAAGGAAGAAGAGCAGGGAAGACAGCGACAGATTCGGGTAAATTCCCTTTATCAGCAGAACGGCTGAAGCGCAGAGCAACACCACCGTCCCACGAATCACGGCGGCTGCCGATTGACCGTACCTCTTTCCGCCGTATTTACCTAAAAAGGGTACGGCACCGGAAAATACAGACCCGATTACCGAATGAAAAAGCCACACAGCCCAAACTCACCGCCTTGTCGGTATAGTTTGGACTGTGTGGCAGAATTTTATACCAAAATCGGGAAAGAAAACGGAAGTTTTCTTTCACCGATCAGAATCCCAGATCTTCGCCTACCACCAGAACCTTGATTCGGCCTGCGGGGCGACAGATCCGAGTGACGACAATCTGAGCGCAGATGGAGTCGGGGCAGAGACAGTCGGCGCAGACACCGGTGGATTTGCAGGGCGTTCCGATGTCAAATCGCTGTGCATTGGTGGGTGCGGCAACAAATCTGGCACGCTTGACGGCGGATTCCAAATCGGGGCAAATCTTGTTGATGCCCAGAATCACCAGCACCTGACGGGGGCCGAACATCAAGGCGGCAACCCGATTGCCGTTGCCGTCTATGTTGACCAGCTGACCGTCGGCAGATGCGGCATTGGCAGACATGACAAAGGTTCCGCAGGTCAGGGCTTTTCGGGCAATATCCTGAGATTCCTCCCGGTTTTTTGCAGTTGCCCGATCCAGAATCGGCTGTCCTCGCCCGGCAAGGGCAGGGAAGAGTCCGATTTCGGCGGCGGAAAAGGTTCCGCCCCAGGAAACCACATCATCGGTGGGGATCAGTTCCAGTGCTTTTGCCAGTGCTTCTTTCTTGTCCTTGCAGAAACAGGCGTCAAAGTGACGCTTCTTCAGGGCATTTACGAGGGTTTGGCCGCATTTTTCGGCTCTTTCTTCGACAAATTCGTTCATCGTATTTCCTTTCCGGCTGATTTTGAAACAGCCAATCAAAAATCGTTCAAATGCAGGTCCGATTATGGAAAACCTGTTCACAAACTTCGGATCTTTCTGAAAATCCACAGCTTTTCCACAAGAATTGTGGAAAAGCTGTGGAAAACAGTTGAAAACTCGTCTGACAAGGCTGTCAGATCTTGCAGAGTATGTAGCGATACCAGAGCTTCTTATGAAGGGAAAGGGCTCTGTATTCCACCTGCATCAGACTTTCCAGGAACTCGCCCATGACAGCCAGCTCGTCTCGGGTGATGTGTCCGCCGAATTCCCGCTTTTCCAGGATGGCGGTCACCTCGGTGAAGGTATGGGCCCACATGAGCTGACGCCCGACGGCCTTTTCTTCGGCAGGGGTTTCGGGTTTCTTCGGATGATCGACCCGATAGGCGAACTCCATGGGAGACTCTCCGACGGCAGGTTTCCGTCCCAGAATCTTCATGATATCGTAGATTCCGTCTCCCAGCGTGCCGGATACCAGATCCAGATCTTCGCTTTCCTCAAAATTGCCGTAAACCGCACGCTCAATGAAGTATTTCCGTCCCGCCGCAACCTTACGGGATCTCCTGATGAGCAGCCAGATCAGAAGGACTGCCAGGATGGCGCAACCAAATGCGGTCAGCGTGACGACGATCGTCCCGGTATCGACGGTACGGTCGGATTCGTTTTCATTTGCGGTCGGATCGGTTGTAACGGCAGGGGCGGTTTCGGAGGTCGCAGGCGTGGTGATGGGGTCGGGGGCGGTGGTGGTTGTGGTGGTGAGAATCTCCGAAATGTCCTGCTTGGGATCGTCGGGATTGTCGGGGTCTGCCGGAGGTATGTAGTACAGCGATTTGTAATACTGGGGGGTCACTTCGAAGGTTCGCCAGCCCATGCCGTCTATCCACACTTCAACCCATGCGTGCGCGTTCGAATCCCGGACGGTGGAGGTATAGATGACATTTCCGTCGTCATCGGTGGTCTTGACGGAATCGGCGGCAATGTAGCCCTGAACATAGCGGGCAGGCATACCCAGCGAGCGCAGCAGCAGGGTCGCCGCCGTGGCAAACTGTACGCAGTAGCCCTCCTTGGTTTCCAGCAGGAAGGAGTCCAGATCGCTTTCATAGGTGCCGGACGGCTTCTCGGGGGTCAGGGAATAGCTGTAATTCAGGATCATATAGTCGATGACCGCCATGACCCGATCGTAATCATTGTCCGCCTGATCGTAGGCTTCCTTGATTTCCGCTGAAATCTCGGAGATTCCGACGCTGTCGGCAGGGTAACTTGTATAGAAGGATTCCACATAATCACTGTATTCTGAAACCTGTTCAATATATTTTGTCACCCATTGCCTGCGGTTGGACGCATTCAGATAGCTTTCCAGCGGACTGCGCAGATAGTTGGGAAGGGAGGGGGTCGCAGTGGAGGAAGCGTACGAATCTTCGGCTTCTTCCCGCTCAAGGAACGACCCGTCGATGTATCCTTCGTCAACCAGCAGGCTGAGGTACGCCCTGCGGATATCCTCGTCCTCCATGGAATTCAGGTTGGAATTGCGGAAGAAGGGAACCAGGATTTCGTAAAGGGATGCCCGCATTTTGGCAAGCTCGGGGAAGCCCGAATCGGTGTAGGTAGGGGTCAGGGCACCGACAGAATACTGCTTTTTCAGATTCAGCCAGCCCGACTGATAGATGCCGTCGGAATACAGTCCGACCGACTCGGTGTACCTGTCGGTTCGGGAGCCGTATTGGTATATGCCGACGGAGGGAACATAGGAGGAGGGAAGGATGTACAAAAGTCCCGTGTTGCCCGTATATTCCACATCCACAGGGGTGTAGTAGCTGCCGTAAGCGGAGGAGCCTGTCCAGGTGTCCAGCGGCAGGTTCTGAATATCAAAATAGGAGTTGAACATGGACGCCAACAGATAGCTGACCTCGTCGCCGGTCAGTCCCGTACGGATATAGCGGCTCTGATTGATCATCTCCTGATAGTCGTCGTCCGACAGGACCTCCCAATAATTGCCTTCATAGTCGAAATCGGAAGCGACCCAGCCTCTGAGGTAGAGGTTCGTTCGGCTCAGATAGGAGGAGACGGTAAACAGGGGGATTTCATCGAACTCCATGTCGGTAATGTCGGCTGATTTCTTTTTAATCAGCGAGTTCATGACATTCAGCTTGGGATTGCCGCCGGTCAGAATGGTGGTGACCACCATCCGCAGGGTGTCCATGGGCTCGCTGATCAGCGGAATGTCACTCCAGGGCTCTTTGACTGCCGAGGCGGGAAGCAGAAGGACGGCGAAGGCCAGGATCCCCGCAAGGGCGGAGGAAAAGCCCGAGTAACTGCGGCTCTTTCGGGAATGCTTGTGGGCGGCGTAGATCTTGTCGTAGGTGGACAGAACGATCGCCGAGCAAAGTCCCGCCAGCACGCAGGCAATGCCGAAGTTGGAACCACAGAGGTTGTAGGTGAAGCAGATCACGCACAGCCCTCCGCCGAAGAGGAGCATGGGGAGCAGTCGGGTCCGCTTGGCACTGAATGCCGAGAAAATCAGCGCCAGCACCGTAATCAGCGCACACAGTCCGCCGTACAGGTAGGTCAGATCGGGATTTGCTGTGGTCAGCCCCCCGAGGGCGGGCATGGCGATGGAATCGGCGGCGGCAAATCCCAGGTCGGCAAGGCGCCCCATGGATTGGTTGAAGACCCGGATGAAGCCGCCCGCATAGAAGGCGGCAGGGGAGCCTGCCAGCAGGGCGATTCCGCCGACTTCGGCGGCAAGTATGCCGATGCCTGCCAGAATCAGCTTTCGCCCGATGAAGATCAGGGAGAATCCGCTGACCGTTACGATGGCGTACAGCAGCAGATACCAGTAATTGATCTCGGTGGTCAGGAAGGAGTCGGCAAGCAGAACCACCACTCCGAAGATGGAGAAGGCAATGGAGAAGAATCGGAGGAAGTAGCCCAGCACGATGGACAGCTTGAAGCCGTTCATCCGATCGGGGACATAGAGGACGGCGTTATCGTGCCGCCGGATCGCCCGACGCTCGGCTTTTTCCTTCTTTTTCTGTTTTCGGATCGCCTTTTTGGCGGCTTTTTCCTGCTTTCGGAGCGCCTGCTCATCGGGAAGGAGGTCGGTCGCCCGATCGCCCTCTCCGGCGTTCCCGGCGTCAAAGGGGTGGGAGGATGCGGAAGTATCGGTCCCGGAGGCGGGCGTATCGCTTGTCAGATCGTCGAGAAGAGCCTGCGTCCGGTTCTTTTTCCTGTTTTTCATGGTCAATTCTCCCCCTTTTCATCGAATTCTGTAAAACGGGAGGATTTGTCGGCAGAGAAAAGCTGTGTGTCTCTGGCGTCCAGAATGCGGATGCCGGTTCTGGCGATGTCCGACTGTGCCGCATTCAGCTCGTCGAAATAGTCCTTTTTGGCAGAAGGCAGCACCTTTTCGATGGGCAGATAGGTGTACAGCTCCACCGTAACCGATCCCTGCATGGTCAGCGTGGACATGGAGGCCGCCAGCGCATGGTTCACGCATCCGGTCACAAACCGCAGGGTGACATGATCGCTGCCCGATGCCATCAGGGCGGCGAGATCGCCGACCGCTTCGGCGGTGTCGGTAATGGGCGCAGTGGCAAAGGTGCGGAATATGCTGTCAAAATCGGCGGTCGATTCCAGGCGGATGCCGAAGACGCCGGTTTCCGAACGGGAATCGAACCAGACAAGGGTCACGCTGCCCGACTGTCTGTCCAGCGTGTAGAGCGTCAGGGCGATGGCGGTTTCAACGACGCCGTCCGCCACAAATTCGCCCACATCATCGGTAAATCGGGGATCCCCCAGGGGGAACCGTCTGCCGGTGTCGCAGAAGATGATCGCCTGCCGCTCGCTGTTGCGGGCATACTGACGGACCTGAAGCTCCTCGGTCTTGGAGGACAGCTTCCAGTGAATGGAACGCAGGGAATCACCGATCTGATAGTCCCGGATGTCGGTCATCTCGGTGTTGTCGGTGCCTGCGTAGCGGTTGACCATTTCGGTCTGCTCGCTGACCGCCTCGGAGCCGATTTTCGAAGAAAGGGAAAGACGGCGGGGCATGACGAAGATTTCCCGGAATTCCTTTACATCCAGTCTCAGACGGAACAGACGGAACAGATCGTAGACATAGACATCGGACACGCCGATGGTGTAGCCGCCGCGATAGGCAAATGCCAGCTTTTTGCGGATCTCATAGCGTCCGAAGGGAATCAGGGACAGCCTGGTCAGCTCTACCGCACAGCGCAGGGCGTCGTCCCCGGGAACCGAAATCATGGCCTCCACAAAGGGGAAGGGCAGAGGCGATTCGTTGGCGAGAATCAGGGAGAAGTCCACCTCCCGCATTTTCTCCACCTCGGTGTTGTCCGAATCCAGATAAACCTTCACCGATAAAATGCTCAGCAGCAGGTAGAGCAGGGAGGTCAGGGGAAGCAGCAGCAGGAAAATCAGAATCACCGATGAGATGGTGGAGCGCAGGGCCTGGGTGAAGAAGATCGAGAAGAGGATCAGGCAGAGGTAGAACCAGAAGCGTCCCATGAAATGGAATTTGCCCTCGGGACGGTCTTCCCCTTTTGCCCGATTGCGGATCCATCCGTAAATTCGTCCCCAAAGTCCCTTGAAAAAGCCGCCGACGGTATTCAAAAGAGTTTGTAGTCGCTTTTTCATTCTGCCGCCTTATTCCGGTCTTTGTCGGCATCTGCCGACCGGGTCCGGCTGCCCTTGAAGGGGACGGGGGTGCGGAGCAGAATCTCGGTGAGAACCGAATCCACGGTGGTGTGCGCCAGCTTGGCCTCCTGGGTCAGAATGGGTCGGTGGGAAATGACATTTTTGAAGACCGCCTTCACATCCTCGGGGGTCACATAGTCCCGACCGTGCATGAACGCCCATCCCTGAGCGGTTCTCATCAGCGCCAGAGAGGCACGGGGGGAGGCACCCATGGAGAAGGAGGGGTGTTTGCGGGTGGCGTTCACCAGGGCGACGATGTATTTGCAGACCTCTTCGTCCACCGTGCTGTTCAGTACCGTTTCCCGCATGGAGGCGATGGCACTTTCATCGGCGACGGAGGTCACGCTGTCCAGAGGATTGATGCCCCGCCTGTCCATGAGGATTCCGGTTTCCTGCTCTTCGGTGGGGTAGCCCATGGAGAGCTTCATGGCGAAACGGTCCAGCTGAGCCTCGGGCAGAGGGTAGGTGCCCACAAAGCCCTGAGGGTTCTGGGTGGCGATGACCATGAAGGGGGAGGGAAGGGAATAGGTGACGCCGTCCACCGTCACACGGGATTCCTCCATGGCCTCCAGCAGTGCCGACTGGGTTTTGGGGGAGGCACGGTTGATCTCGTCGCCGAGGAGCAGATTGCACATACAGAGACCTTCGCGGTACTCGAATTTTTCGGTCTGTCGGTTGTAAATGTTGAAGCCGGTGATGTCGGACGCCATGACGTCGGGGGTGAACTGAGCCCGCTTGAAGCGAAGTCCCGCCGCTTTGGCAAGGGCGGAAGCGAGGGTGGTTTTGCCCACGCCGGGGACATCCTCAATCAGCACATGGGAGCCGGAGAGCAGGGCGCAGACCAGCATGACGATTTCGTTGTGCTTGCCGAGGACGACCTTTTCCACCTCGTCTACCAGCGCCATCGCCTTTGCCGATGGGCTGTCGGTTTTCTTTGCGGTATCTGTCTGATTCATTTTTTGAAATCCTCCGATTTGTATTTTGTGTGAAATGATATGTAACCATTTTATTTTACCACAAAATTTGGTGAGAATCAATAAACAAACAGATCGATACTATGAATTTTAGTTAGATATTTTTTGAATTTATTGTGAATGGATTTTTTTTGAACCGAAGGACTTGACAAAGGAAAAGAAATGTGCTAGAATAAACAGTACTGTGGAGGAATATCGAAGCGGTCAAAGGGCATGGGCTTTGCCGACAACCGTCGGCCTTGAAAATTTGCGATCCATGCGGACGCAAAAACGCTGAAAAGCCTTGTAACACCTGACTTTTTCGGCACTCCGCAAGCTGCACAAAAGCGCATTTCTAAAAGAATTTCTAAAACAATTGAATAACCGATGAAAT
>JBJDZJ010000099.1:0-2515 GCA_051867915.1 Eubacteriales bacterium | reverse complement strand
CTTGGCAAATATTCAGAATCATTTCAATCCACGCTCCCCGTGGGGGGAGCGACTGTTTGGATCCGCTACGGCGATAACATAAATCAAATTTCAATCCACGCTCCCCGTGGGGGGAGCGACGGCAGATCGGCATTTACTGTTGATCTGCCACCGACTTTTCTTGTGCAAATTGCACAGGAATCGCCGGATTTTTGACAAAAGCAGACAAGATTTCTGCTTTTTCTTTCCGAAAGTCAGTGCGAAGCCGCCTGCTTTTTCTGCGCACTTCCCTTTCGCACCCACCGATTTTATAAAATCATCGGTTCCTCCGGATCGTATGTGACCTTGGTTCCGTAATGCTCGATCCGGCTGTTATAATGATTTCCGAGATTGTAAATTCGCAGGCTGTCGTCCGTTTCCGAAATGACATCCAACAGCTTTTTCCGAACCATTGCCAGCTGCGTCGGATCCAGAAGACATTCGAATACCGAGTTCTGCACCCGCTGACCGTAGTTCACGCAAATTCTGGCCACCTTCCGAAGCCGTTTGCGTCCCGCCGAACTCTCGGTATTCACATCATAGGTTATCAGTACAAGCATCCTTCATCCCTCCGTTTACTTCCACACAAAGGGCGGATAGGCATCCAGATCGCCCCGAATGTACTTGGCCAACAGCATGGCCTGTACGGTCGGGAGCATCCCCCACTGCATCTTCTCCTGCAAAAAGGGATGCCGGATTTCTTCTTGCTTTTTCTTCTGCCAAAGAGACAGGAACTCCCGTCTTCCATCGTCGGTCAGCAGAACAGCACCGTCCTCCTTGACGGCAAAGGACTGCTCGCTGACCAGCCGCTTATTGACCAGCGTCAGCACAAACCGATCCACAAAGGGTGCACGGAATTCCTCCACCAGATCCAGTGCCAGCGAGCATCTGCCCGGCCGTTCGGTATGGAAAAATCCCACATACGGATCCAGTCCCGCCGCTTCAAGGGCAGAGGTACATATGGAGGTCATCAGGGAATAGCCAAAGGACAACATCGCATTGACGGGATCTCCCGGCGGCCGTCGGGATCTTGAGCCGAATCGGAAGGAGGGGGAAGGATTGAGAATCGCCTCATCGAACACAGAAAAGTAACGGTTCGCCCCCTCGCCTTCCAGCCCCCGCAGGGATTCGGCGGACTGTGCTTCATAGGCACGGACGGCGTTTTCCCGCAGGATGTTCATGGCATCGGTAAGAGAAACCGCATCCACCCTTGCTTCGTGATCGCTGATTGCCCGTCGGATCAGGGACGCACTGTTTCTCAGTTTTGCGGAAATCATATTTTTTGCAATGGAAAGGCATGCCTCCGGACGGTCTGCAATCCGATACTGCTCCCGTCGGAGATGGACATTTCCGTAGACCTTTCCGACGCTTCGTGAAAGGAATCTCCCGCCGGGCGTCATGAAGACCACCATTTTCCCGATCTCTGCACATTTGCCAAGCAGGGCGGGACTGACGCCCACATAGCTGAATGTAATGATGGAATCTACCGTATGGAGCGGAACCCGTCCCTTTACCTGCTCCCCGACAGACACAACCGCATTTTCGCCGTCCAGGGACAGATAGGCATTCTCAGTAGTGATATAGAGGGTGTTGAGCAGTTTTTTCACAACTTATCCCCCTTTTCGCCGAGATTTTCATCGTTATACGCCCTTGCGCTTCCGATTTTATCAAGTCCGGGCAGGCAGAGGTCCTTTAAGGAGCAGGCATTGCAGCTTTTGGTCCTTTTCGGTCTGGGAAGGTAGCGGCGATCGAAATATTCGTGCATTTCTTCTGCATATTTCTGCACCCGCTCCCGAAGCTCGGGGGTAAAATCCACCTGCACACGGTGTCTTGTTTCCCCGTAATAGAGGGCGCCGCAGGGAATCTCGCAACAGAGCATTTCTTCCAGGCAGACGGCCTGTGCGGCGAGCTGAACGGCATCCCGATCGTCTTCCTTTGGGGAACCTCGCTTATATTCCACGGGAAAGGGGGCATATAGTCCCTCTTTTCCCTTAATGGGGATACCGGATGCACTCCGTCGGAATTCCACGGCGTCGCATTCGCCCGACAGCCCCAGTGTTGCCGAGAAAACCGGCATTCCGCGGGACACGAACAGGGCTCCTCTGGACTCCATGCGGTAGGGATCGTGAACCTTTTCATGAAGGAGATGACCTTCCGCCGTGCGAAGGTTTTCTTCCCAGGCTCTGTCGATATGAATCAGTGCCCACTGCCTGCGGCAGAAGGCAAAATGCTGGATTCCGGACAGTTGGAGAAACTCGGACTCCTTATACTCCTTCATATACCTCGGGGGTCAGACCTTCAAGGGGTTCCTCGATAATGTCATAATCCTCAAAGGCAGACGGAATCTCCACACCGCTCTTCAGCACTGCTTTGACACTGCGGTGAACCTTGGCAGAGGAATACTGCCCCTCCTTGCAGTTGTGCTGCCACCAGTAGAGACGGCAGACCTCCATGGAGCCGTCGGGTCTTGCGGAAGAAGAATCGTTGACAAACAGGG
>JBJDZJ010000098.1:0-2522 GCA_051867915.1 Eubacteriales bacterium | reverse complement strand
TCATCACCCGGAACAGCGCCACAGGAACCAACGGCTATGCGGTTTACAATCCTTTTTACTATCGTGGATACTACCGTGACAGCGAGACGGGATTCTATTATCTCCAGAGTAGATATTACGACCCGCAGGTGGGTAGGTTCATCAATGCGGATGGACAGCTCAACGGCGGTCTATTGGGGTATAACCTGTTTGCCTATTGTGGGAACAACCCGGTGATGAATGTCGATCCGGATGGGAATCTCTTGGGCGTAGATGACGCCATATTCTGGGGTTGTGTGTTTTTCGGAGTTCTTGTTACATTTATGGCCACTCCGGTCTTAATTGAAGCGACTGATGAAGTTATCACCGGTATATGTGAGGGCATACAAGAAGGAATTCAAGACATACAAGCCAAAAAAGATGAAATATCTGATACTTTGTCGAAAGATGAAGTTATGACAATAAGACGCCCTCCAAGGAACCCTGTCCATCACATCGTTGCACAAGCGGATCCCAGAGCGACTCCTGCTCAAAAAGTACTGGAAAAAGCAGGGATAGACCGTTATAACGATCCTGCAAATTTGGTAATATTACCAACTTTCTATCACAGACGAATTCATTCTCAGTACTATTATGATTATGTAAACGAGGTGATAACAACTGCATGGGACAGTGGTGGAACTGAAGCGGTATATGAAGCACTTGGCACTTTAAGATGGGAAATAACAAATGGTACTTTATGGTGAGGTTATTCTTGAAATGATAGATAAAAAAGACATAATTTATACTTTTGATAAGTCTTATAGTATCTCCTATAACAGCGATTTTTTCTGCTGTATCGGAGAATCTGCTAAATTGTTCGATATTAAAACAGGAGCTTTCGAATTCAAATTCAGCGGAATGAAACACCCATATTATTCTTGCTTCATTTCAGATAATCGGCTGGTCGTCAAAACAACACTGGGATATTATTTTGTTTATGACCTCGTATCAAAATCACTGCTCAATAAATTACATCCGCCAAAAGGTGTTCGCGGATCAAATACTGAGTTTGTCGTTACACCAGATCATAAATATATCATTGATTTTGCTTATATTTTCCCTGTCAGCAAGCTGATGTTTATGGAAATTGAAACAGGAAAGTATACACTTTATGATCTTCCTAGTGTAGCGACCGGTAGGATATTCTATGATGAAGCCGAATCAGAGTATCATATCATATCAAGTCGAAAAAACGATGATCCTGAAACGAATAATGTGAATTTTTATTCATTTCATTATCCATATCGTGAGTCTGAACAACATAAGATTTCCCTCTGTCATAACAATGATTTTTCAGCAGTTGATTATCGTTGCACAAAAATAGCCATTTGTGGATACAACAATATAATTTGTACTTATGATATGAAGACCGGCATTAGAAAAGAGTTTTGCTACGAAAAAGATGGGGTTACATACGATTTAAAATGGTCTAAAAACGGAAAATATATCGTTTTGGTTGAGGCGCGCAAAATTCGTATTTTTGATGTTGCTTCTCAAATGTGCATCAAAGCTTTTGATGTTGATTATGGTTGCTTTGCAGATTTTTATGACGACGATAGCAAACTTTTGATAGGAACATGGGAAAAGGGTTATTGTATTGATGTTTCTTCGCTCTAATCTGCACATTTAAGTTGAAAAGATCATTCTCGGCGTTGCAGTAGCAGTGTGTGACAAGGGTGCAAACGATCTTGCGCAGTACACCTACGGCAACGCCAACTGGGGCGATCTGCTGACGGCCTACCGTGGAACAACCATCACCTACGATTCCATCGGCAATCCACTGTCCTACTACAACGGCTCCGGTTATACCTTCACATGGACCGGACGGCGTCTGACCTCGGCGGTACACGGTTCCAATACCATCACCTATACCTACAACGACGAAGGCATCCGCACAAGCAAGACCGTCAGCGGCGTGGAGCATATCTATCATCTGGACGGCAGTCTGATTGTTGCAGAAGAGTGGGACAATAAGCTGTGCATCTACCTGTACGATGCCGACGGAAGCCCCATCGGAATGCAGTACCGCTCCAAGACCATGGCGGAGGGTGTGTTCTATACCTTCTGGTTCGAGAAGAACCTGCAGGGGGATATTGTCGCCGTTTACAATGAGTCGGGCGTCAAGGTATACTCCTATTCCTACGATGCGTGGGGAAATGTACTCATCACCCGAAATAGCGCCACAGGAACCAACGGCTATGCGGTTTACAATCCTTTTTACTACCGTGGATACTACCGTGACAGCGAGACGGGATTCTATTACCTCCAGAGCCGATACTACGACCCTCAGGTGGGCAGGTTCATCAATGCGGATGGACAGCTCAACGGCGGTCTGCTGGGGTATAACCTGTTTGCCTATTGCGGGAACAACCCGGTGATGAATGTCGATCCGGATGGTCATGCATGGTGGCATTGGGCTTTAGCTGCGACGGTTGTTGCTGCATGCGCAGTTGCAACGGTTATTACTTGCGGTGGATTTGCTGCTGCAGTAACGGCGGTTG
>JBJDZJ010000097.1:0-2539 GCA_051867915.1 Eubacteriales bacterium | reverse complement strand
CGGAGGATAACCGGTCAGGCGGGTCATCTCCGCTGCCATTGCCTCGCCGTCGGAAGGAGTATCGCCGTAGACCACCAGATAAGGAGCACCGATCTCTATCTCGGACATGGTTTTCTCGGCAATCTTTCCGATCAGTTTCTTTTCGCCTCTGACCATCTCGGAGTTGACGATCTTATGATCGTAGATCCGCATGACGGGTTTGATTCCCATCGCCTCGCCCACAACGGCGACGGCACCGGGAATTCGTCCCGATTTACGGGCGTATTTCAAAGTATAAGGAGCAAAATAAATCACCAGATGGTCGATCACATCCTGAACATAGGCGACAATTTCGGAAAAGCCTTTCCCTTCCTCCGCCATTTTGACGGCCTGCTTGACCGGATATCCGTATCCGCCGGTATAGCTTCTGCTGTCGATGATTTCGACAGTGAGCTTTCCTACGGCGTCGGGATGTTCCTCGAAAAAGCGATCCCGTGCGGCAAGGCTGTTTCCGTAGGTAGCCGAGGCTTCCTTATTGATCAGGGTGACCAGAATGTGGGTATAGCCCTCATTGTACGCCTTTTCATAGGCATCCATGAACTCAAATACGGTCAACTGGGCGGTTTTCGGAATGGCATCGGTTTCGGACAGCGCCTTGTAGAACTGATCGGTGGTCAGCTCCACACGGCTGACAAAATCCAGATCCCCGAGATTGACCTTGAAATTCAGAATCTGCAAAGATTCGTGGGCATTTTCCTCTTCCAGCGTAATATCACTGGCTGAGTCAGTGATAAACTTGATTTTTTCCATACTATGCTCCTTTATAATAAATTTTTAAGGTTCAGCTGCGGTGCGGCTCTGCTCCTTGCCTTCCTCATTGGCATGAGCGTTCGCCAACATAAGTTTGATTCGGTTTTCCTGATTGATTCGGGTGGCACCGGGATCGTAGTCGATTGCCACGATGTTGACACCGGGGTGATTTTCCTTGATGGGCTTCATCATGCCCTTTCCCATGATATGGTTGGGCAGGCATCCGAAGGGCTGAGTGCAGACGATATTGTTGACGCCCTGCTCCACAAGTTCCAGCATTTCTGCGGTCAGAAGCCATCCCTCACCCATCTTTGCGCCGAGTCCGATATATCCCTTGGTCAGGGTACGGGTATGGTCAAAAGGAGTCATGGGGCGGAAGGAGGAATTCTCCTTGATGATCCGAATCAGGTCCTTTTGCTTACTCAGTAGATATTTATCAATGACCCGACATCCCAATGCGTACAACTTTCCGGTACCGTACAGACGCTCATCCATGATTCCGTTATAGACACAATAGAGGCAGAAGTCCAGAAATCCGGGCATGACCACTTCGGCATCTTCGCTGACAAGAAATTTTTCCAGATCGTTATTGCCCAAAGGGGAGAATTTGACAAAAATCTCACCGACGATTCCCACCTTGATCTTAGGATCCCGACTGCGATCAATCTTGTCGAAGTCCCGCAGTATTTCCACATAGGTCTCCTTGACCTTTTTGTAGCTCATCTTCTCTTCCATCTGCTTGGCAAGACGCTCGGTCCACTCCAAAGCCAATGCCTCGGCAGTTCCGGGGACCTTTTCATAAGAGCGCACCTGATTTCGAAGCAACATCAGCAGGTCGCCGAACAGAACGCAGTAGACCATACGGTAAAGCATGGGAACGGTGATCTTGAACCCGGGCTGCGCTTCCATACCGGAGAAATTGATGGAAAGAACGGGTATGTAGCCGTATCCCGCTTTATCCAACGCCTTTCTGAGTAGCGAAAGATAGTTGGAGGCGCGACATCCGCCGCCGGTCTGTGAAATCAACAGCGCCACCTTATGGGGATCATATCCGCCGTTCTGAAGGGCGTCCAGAAACTGTCCGATAACCAGAAGCGCCGGATAACAGGTATCGTTATGGACATACTTCAGTCCGCATTCCTTAACCTGATCTCCCATGTTTTCCAAAAGGACGGTGGTAAATCCGTTCTGCTCCAGCACCTTCTGAATCAGTCGGAAGTGCATGGGAAGCATGGTGGGGATCAGAATGGTATGGGTTTTCTTCATCTCTTCGGTGAAGACTACCCGATTGATACGATGTTCGTTTTCCAAAATTTCACGATTCCTTTCAAGTCGGCAGTCCGAAATTTATGACTGCCTCCTTTTCATTTTTCACTGCTCCAATGCGCCGAGCAGCGACCGCAGTCGGATGGTGACGGCGCCCAGATTGGTGATCTCGTCGATCTTGATCTGGGTATACAGCTTTCCCTGACTCTCCAGGATGGCTCTGACCTCGTCGGTTGTTATGGCATCCAGACCACATCCGAAGGAAACCAGCTGAACCAGCTGAGTATCCTCGTGCTCGCAGGCATACTTGGCGGCATTGTAGAGTCTGGCATGATAGGTCCACTGATTGAGGACATCCACTGTGCAGGGGGTGGTCAGAGCGGCGATGCTGTCCTCGCTGACCACAACGAATCCCAGCCCTGACGCCAGCTTATCAATGCTGTGACCGATCTCTGGGTCAATATGGTAGGGTCTGCCGGCAAGG
>JBJDZJ010000096.1:0-53126 GCA_051867915.1 Eubacteriales bacterium | reverse complement strand
AAACTGTCTCATTGATACCGAAAACAAGAAATTGATTCTCGGATGCCAAAACAGTGTCATTCCGACGGACGGTAGTGTCACCGAAATTGGCTTTGGTGCATTCGCAGACTGTGCAGGTCTGACGAGTATCACCATTCCCGACAGTGTTACCTCTATTGGCGATTCTGCATTCTCTAACTGTTCCGGCTTGGCGAGTATCACCATTCCGGGCAGCGTTACCGTGATTGGTGATTTCGCATTCCATGGTTGCTCCAGCTTGACGGGTATCACCGTATCGGAAGGCAACACAACCTACCACAGTAGCGGAAACTGTCTCATTGATACCGAAAACAAGAAATTGATTCTCGGATGCCAAAACAGTATCATTCCGACGGACGGTAGCGTTACATCTATTGGCGACTCTGCATTCTATGGCTGTTCCGGCTTGACGAGCATCACCATTCCCGACAGCGTCTCCGAGATTGGCTATGCGGCATTCGAAGACTGTACAGGTTTGACGAGCATCACTATCTCCAACAGCATCACCGTGATTGGCGGTTCTGCATTCTATAACTGTTCCGGTTTGACGAGTATCACCATCCCCGACAGCGTCACCTCTATTAGCTTTAGTTCATTCTATGGCTGCTCCGGTTTGACAAGTGTCACCATTCCCGACAGTGTTACCCAGATTGGCTATGGGGCATTCGATGGCTGTACCAACTTAGACAGCATTACAGTTTATAACCCCATTTGTTCTATTAGCAATTATTCCATTCCCTCTGCCACCACCATCTACGGCTTCGCCGGATCGACTGCCGAAGACTATGCCAATGTAAACGGCAATCCCTTCGTTGCACTGCCCGGGTTTGACCGTGCCGAAATCACCGAAGAGGAAGCGGGTAACGGTACTACCTACAACACCATCTCCGTTGCAGAAGGCGATCTCTCCGCCTATTCCAGCAACCGCACGCACGAGGACGGTTCCTTTGATCTGCGCATCATCCTTGCCGAGAATGACGCTGTCAGGGCAGGCGACAAGGTCACGCTGAACTTCTACAAGGACGGGAATGCAACGCCCTACACCATCACCCGTACGGTTGATACCGACTATGTGGAAGGCAAAACCATGAAGATCTATACCAGTCTGATTGCGGCAGGAGAGACCTATGTTGCCGGCGAGTCCTGCACCCTGTTCGGCTTTGTCGTTACCGACATTCCGGCGGACGGATTTGACACAGCGACCCTGACCGTCACTTCCGCCGACGGTTCTGTGATCGCCGCAACGCAGTTCGACTACGACGCCGTCGCACCCCAGCAGTAAAGGAGGTAAGAAAGATGGAAAAGGAACTCTACGAATCTCCGAAGGCGGAGATCCTCCTGACCGACAGCGCCGATGTTCTGCTTACATCCGGCGAAGTGGAGGACATCCCCTGGAACCCTAATTGGTAATAGATAAAAATATCTCAAATCCCCCACTGTCAAAAGTGGGGGATTTGAAGCTTTCTATGCTTGCCGTAGTAAGCATTCAGGTACATCTGCTTGATTTCGCTCATGAGAGGGTAACGGGGGTTGGCGCGGCGCAACAACTCTCGTAAAAGCATCTCGTCATCATTTCCGGCATTTTCCAAGCAAGATATCTTGCAGGCGGTTTATTCCTGCGGATTTGATCCGAACATATGCGGAGAAAAACTCGACATCTTCGGCTTTGCGAAGATTGCGGACAGCCTCTGCCTTTAAAAACAAAACAGTAAAAACCATACTCCGAACGACACAGATTTGTCATTCGGAGTATATTTGTCTGTATAAACGGATATCGCAAATCGGTATTCAGTCGATAACAGTCAACTCGCTTACACTTATGAAACCGCATCCTCCGGTTGTTCCGGCAATGCGTATTCCTCTGCAAGATACCGGTTCCTTCAACCTGAAGGTATAGCTCTGGTAGCCGGATCCGAAAACATCCCTGCTGTCACCGACAGGATATCGGTCAATGCCGTCGCACAGCACATCCACCCATCCTTCGTCGGTAAGAATCTGTACTTTTATGTCGCCGTTTTTGAACCATCCGCCGTTATTGAAATGATTGCCTTCCGCAAACACAATTCCCGAAAGATTTCGTTCTGCCACAAACAGATATCCGACATATGCAAATGCATCAGCAGTTTCTCCGATATAGGTGTCGTACTGCATCAAATCGTTCGCAGATGAAGCATCCGGAACAATTCCGTCACAAATAACGCCTATATCTTTCGATCCTCCGCCCAACGGTGCCGACACCGAACAGATTATTGCAGTTTTTTGCTTTACTGTCACACTGTTGTCATTGGTAAACGGTGTTATTTCGGCAACACTTATAAAATGTGCACTTCCTCCGGGTTTGCCCTTAAAGCGCACCCCGTCACACTCTGTGGTTTTTTCAAATCTGAACACATAGCTTTCAAACGGCAATCCGTGTGCAGTCATGCTGTTTTTATCAGGATATTCCTTTCCGTCGTTATATGTTGCAACTTCAACCCATTTACCGTCTATGAGAAGCTCTACATTCGGAACTCCGTCAAACCATCCACCGTCCCAGAAATGCAGACCCTCGGTAAACTTAACTCCTGTCAGCGAAACTGTTTTGTCAAATTCCATTCCGACATAAAGGCTGTCCATCTCTCCTCCGCCGCAATAGGTATCGTACTGCAATGCGGAAGATGTATCTGTTGTTGAAGGAATTACACCGTCGCAGAAAACATGCATATCTTTATTTCCGCTTCCCAAAGGCGCATCGACAGAACAAATCGGATTATATTTTATTCCCGAAAGCTCCGATTCAAGCGTTATGGTAGTTTCAAGCGTGAGTTTTGTTCCTTCTTCTCCCTCTACCTCACAGGTAATCCTGTATGTTCCGGGTTTCGAATAACCGTACATGCAAAGATTTTCGCTTGTTACGAAGCCGTCACCCATATCATATGTTACTTTTTTGATCTTTTCGGCTCCTGCCGATTCGAATCTGATATTTACTGCGCACCCGCTTGTAACATTTACCAAAAGCTGTACTCCGATTCCGCCTTCCCACTGTTCAAAAGGAGTTGCATTTATTTCATCCGACACAACGAGAGTATAATCATTTTCTTTTACCCTTCCGCCGGATGCCGACACCGTTTCACTTATAAGCTGCATTGAAAGGTCAATTATCTCTCCGAGAGAATAATCGGTAGTCTGGAATTTTGTATTGACCATGTCAACAGCCGATTTATATTTATCGGGAATTGCGGACGCACCGAGAAAATTACAAAGAACCGATGCCGCCGTCGACGGATTGCAGTCACTGTCCTGACCGCATCTTGTTGATATGATTATTGTTTTTTCAAGGTTTCCGGCACCGTAAAGAAGTCCGATCAGCACATATGCGCTGTTCAGCTTTGCATCTATATTGATAGGACCTGCACACTCTGTGCATTTATCGGTATCCGCCCACTTGTTTTCGAGCGTTTTCCAGACATCCTCCCAACTCTCGCCGTTATTATAGCCGTTTACAACATCAAGAAGCGTTTCCTTGAAAAGAGTCCCGTCCGGAATGGCATCAAGTCCTGCCTGAATGACCTCATCAAGAGTTCTTGCGGTATAAGCTGCCGAATGAAGTGCGCTTACAAAAACGCCTCCGTACACTCCGTCTCCGTAATTCATGATGTGACCGAGTTCAAATGAACGTTCCGCCGCTCTGTTGACAAGTCCGGGATAAATCATTCCGAGGAAATCGGCTTCTATCTGCCAATCTATGTCATCTGCATGTATATTGTATTTCGGACTGCCCGAATCGGGATACTTTATGCCGTTCTGAAGATTCAGTCTTGCCTGATAGTTTGCATGCCAAAGCGGGAACTCCGATTTTGCAAAATTATCGGCAATAAGGTTGACATCGCAATCAACACCGTTTTTCTTCATCACTTCCATGAACGGGATTTCGACATAAAGATCGTCCTGTGCAAAAGCATCGTTTATCATTGACGGCTTCCACTTCGGTATTCTGTTTTCGGGAATAATTTCTCCGCAATATCCGAATTCGGTCGATGCCCCCCATGAAACTCCTATCATCTGTCCGAGCCAGCCGCCGAGAAGTTTATCATAAATTTCATCCCGTGTGAGTGTTACCGTTCCTTTTGAAAGAATTGCGGAGCCGAGATTTATTTTTGTTTCGACATTATCACTGCTCTTAAGGCAAGCGATTGCATCAAACGATGTAACCGATGACGGGATTCCGGTTATTACACATCCAATAAGTCCGCAACCGTCGGCTGCAATATATTTTCTCTGGTTGTCAACTATTGATTTATATGCGATTTTCGCTCTGTAATTTTTGCTTTTTACCGTTTCGTCTCCGGCTGAAAAGCTTATTGAAAACTCACAGCTTTCATATTTCTTCAGATCTTCCCTTTTTGCTTCCATTATTATGCAAAGATCTTTTTTAGAACCGTCTTCCGGATTAACATCGGTGCGGCAGAAACCCTTTGCTGTCTGATCGGCAGAAGGGGCAACAAGCATGACATCTTCGGCAGATCTATTTTCCTCTGCATTTAAAACAAATGTCAGCGGAAAAACAGAGAGGCACAACAGCAGTGCAAGGGCAACCGAAACAGCGGAAATTATTCTTTTCATCATTTTAAGCACCTCTCTTTTTTAATCATCATATCCGATTTTTCCCAGGGTTCCGTCCCGGTCTACAGTTGAAATCAGCACAATATCAGAGCTTTCGACAAGACAGATATCAATTTCGGGGGCAACATAAATTTGTTTTTTATCCATTACGGTTCTCCTTTAATTTGGCTTTTAGATGGCCGATTGAAAAAAGTCAAAAAAGCCAATCGGCAGAATGCTTTTTTAACATATATACTACTGATTTTTATCCGTTTTTGTTGTATAAGAGGCGATTGTAAACATGACGAATATAAGTAAAAACACCGCAAAGACGAGCAAAGCGAGTCCACGCACCGATTGAAGCTGCCAAACCCGAAGACGATAAGTGCGTGAAAAACCGTGCGTTGCGCACTCCGATTGTAAAACGCAGTTTTACAATCGCCTATTTGGCTTTTATATGCTTTACTGTTCGTTCGACCATATCGTCGACCTTAACCTTTCCGACTCCGAATATAGATGTATCAAGCGTCCCGTTTATCGGAGCAGTCCATTGTGCCCCTATGGAATCGGCACCGTTCATCATTCCAAGCACCGATCCGACAGTTGCGCCGTTACAGTCTGTATCAAACCCTGTTTCGACAGCCATACATATTGATTTGGTATAATCTCCGCCACCGTAAAGGAGAGATGCCGCAACAATCATTGCATTCGGTATTGTATGACACCATCCGTGATCTGTAAATTCATCATATTCGGCATGAATTTTGGCAAACGCCTCACTTTTGGAAACTCGGTTCTGATAACCGCTTAAAATCGAACCGACCGATTCATACAGTCTCGACGATACCGGAATCTGTGCAAGACCTTCATTCACGACCGAAACCATATCATTACAGCCTGCTGCCGCCGCAATCATCGCCGATGCGAACATTTCGCCGTATATTCCGTTTTTCACATGCGATATTGACGCATCGCGCCATGCCATTTCAGCCGCCGATGCAGGATCACATGGATTTATATATCCGAAATAATCCCCTCTTATCTGTGCTCCTATCCATTCCCTGTAAACATTTTTGTATACAGCCGACATCGGTGGACGGTATCCCATAACGAAATTCTTGAATGCAACACGTTCTGCCGTACAGTATGCATCTTTTCCCTGATACCACACCCACGAATTGGCAACATCAGAGGATTTGAAATCTCTGCCGAAGCGGTCAACTATCACAGATGCAAGAACCGTATAGTTTGTATCGTCATCGACAGGTGCACAGCTTATTGCACCCACAAGGCTGTCTCTTCTCACCCTGTACGATATCTCATTCTGAAGTTCGGGCGTCACATCATCGGTGGTTATATACCTGTGAAGCGGATAGTTATCCGAGCTTTTCAAAAGTTTCTTCAATTCGGGTGTATGGATGCCTTCGATCGGCTTGCCGAGCAGGCATCCGCATATTCTGCCGAGCCATGCGCCCTTTATCTTCTTCTTGAGTTCGTGATCGGACGGCATTTTCATCTCGGCAGTTGTGCCGGACGACAGTTTCCTTATCTCGTCATATCCCGACGGTTCGGTATACTGATAATTTTCAACCGTACCTGCCGAGCAGACTATATCAAACAGCTGATCTGCCATTTTCTCTTTATGCTCTCCTGCCGGCATTTCATACACGGCTTTGAAAAGCTTCTCATATATTGATATGTTTTTACCCTCTTCGATTGACTGTCTGTACTCATTCAAAAGGTTCTGAGGATATGATTCCCAGTAGCACATGTGCTCATAATCGGGAGCTATATTGCTTCCGTGCATCATTTCCTCGGTTATTCTGTTGTTTCCTTCAAGCACAAGCGAATCAAGAGTAACCCTGAAAAGCTTTGCCATTTTTATAAGATGATCAAGTCTCGGAACCGCTCCTCCACTTTCCCATTTCTGAACAGCCTGCCTTGAAACGCCCAACAGTGCCGCAAGTTCTTCCTGCGACATGCCCGCTCCCGAACGAAGTTTGGCAATCTGCAATTTAAGCTCCATATGTTCTCTCCTTTATCTGCATTTATTTTTCTTATTTGCACAATAACATAATTGTTTTCATCTTGATTATCTACTATTTTTACCAAAAAAGCAACCACTTTTTGTTGTCAACAAAAGCAACTCGCAGTTGTGTAAGCTCACTGCGAGTTGAAAACAATAACTATCGGCACCATGAGGCTCATCTTGCGGCGGCAACAGGGCTTCCCTTTGCCCCTTCATCTTGCCCTAAAAACAACGGTCTTCACCCGCTGTTTTTGGAGATTATCAATTACACTTTCTCGTGAGTGCCATAGTAAGCGTTCAGATACATTTGCTTGATTTCGCTCATGAGAGGGTAACGGGGGTTGGCGCGGCGCAACCCCCTTCCTTATTTTCAAAAATCAGCGACCCTTGACCGGGTCGCTGATTTTTGTTATTTTTATACTTCCTCATGCTTGCCGTAGTAAGCGTTCAGGTACATCTGCTTGATTTCGCTCATCAGGGGGTAGCGGGGGTTGGCGCGGCGCAACCCCCTTCCTTTTGCCATAAAATCAGTTATACTTCCTCGTGAGTGCCATAGTATGCGTTCAGGTACATTTACTTGATTTCGCTCATCAAGGGGTAGCGGGGGTTGGCGCGGCGCACCCCCCTTCCTTTTGCCATAAAATCAGTTATACTTCCTCGTGAGTTCCGTAGTAAGCGTTCAGGTACATTTGCTTGATCTCACTCATGAGAGGGTAACGGGGGTTGGCGCCTGTGCACTGATCGTCAAATGCCTGTTCGACCATGGCGTCCAGACGCGCCAGGAAGTCTGCCTCATCGGGAACATAATCCTTGATGGTGGGCTTGATGCCGATCTTTGCCTTCAGCTCGTCGAGAGCGGCGATCAGGCTCTCCACCTTCTCATCGTCGGTATTGCCGGAAAGTCCCAGGTAGGTAGCAACTTCCGCATACTTCGCCTTGGTGTGAGGATATTCGTACTGGGGGAAGGTACCCATCTTGGTGGGGACTTCTGCCGAGTTGAAGCGGATGACCTCATCCAGCATCAGCGCATTGGCAACACCGTGGGGCAGATGATGGAAGGCACCCAGCTTGTGCGCCATGGAGTGGCAGACACCCAGGAATGCGTTTGCGAACGCCATACCTGCCATGGTTGCGGCATTTGCCATCTTCTCACGGGCAACGGGATCGTGAGGACCGTTGTCATATGCGGCGGGCAGGTAGTCGAAGATCATCTTCAGCGACTGCTTAGCCAGACCGTCGGTATAATCGGTTGCCATTACCGATGCGATGGCCTCAAGGTCGTGGGAAACAGCGTCGATACCCGATGCACTGGTCAGACCCTTGGGAGCGGACATCATCATGTCTGCATCCACAATTGCCATGTTGGGCATCAGCTCATAGTCGGCAAGAGGATACTTCACGCCGGTATCCTGATCGGTGATAACCGCAAAGGGAGTTACCTCGGAGCCGGTACCTGCGGAGGTGGGGATGGCGATGAAATATGCCTTTTCGCCCATCTTGGGGAAGGTATAGACACGCTTGCGGATGTCCATGAAGCGCATTGCCATATCGAAGAAGTCAACTTCGGGATGTTCATAGAGAACCCACATGATCTTTGCGGCATCCATTGCAGAACCGCCGCCGATGGCGATGATGGTATCGGGCTTGAATGCGCTCATAAGAGCCGCACCTTCCTTAGCGCAGGCAAGGGAGGGGTCGGGAGCAACATTGGAGAAGGTGGTGTGCATGATACCCATATCATCCAGCTTGGACTCGATGGGCTTGGTGTAACCGTTGTTGTACAGGAAGGAGTCGGTGACGATGAAGGCTCTCTTCTTGCCCATGACGGCCTTCAGCTCGTCGAGTGCAACGGGCAGGCAGCCCTTCTTGATATAAACCTTTTCAGGCGCACGGAACCAAAGCATATTTTCTCTCCTCTCGGCAAGCGTCTTGATGTTCAGAAGATGCTTGCAGCCCACATTTTCGGAAACGCTGTTTCTGCCGTAAGATCCGCATCCCAGCGTCAGGGAGGGAGCGAACTTGAAGTTGTAAATGTCGCCGATGGCACCCTGAGATGCAGGGGTGTTGATCAGCATACGGCAGTTGGGCATACGGAGAGCGAACTCGTCGATCTTGGCACGCTCGGAGACTGCATCGCAGTAGAGGCAGGCGGTGTGACCCATGCCGCCGTCGTGAACCAGATGCTCTGCCTTGGCAAGAGCGTCCGCAAAATCGTCTGCATGATACATGGCCAGAACGGGAGACAGCTTCTCGTGAGCGAACTCCTCGGAAATGTCCACCGATTCCACCTCGCCGATGAGGATCTTGGTTCTTTCGGGAACCTCAACGCCGGCGATCTTGGCAATGGTATAGGCGGTCTGTCCGACGATCTTTGCATTGACGGAGCCGTTGATAATGATGGTCTTGCGAACCTTCTCGGTCTCCTCGGGGTTCAGGAAATAACAGCCTCTTGCGGCAAATTCTGCTTTTACAGCGTCATAAACTTCGGGAAGGACGATGACCGACTGCTCGGATGCACAGATCATGCCGTTATCGAAGGTCTTGGAGTGGATCACCGAGTTGACGGCTACCTTAACATTGGCGGTACTGTCGATGATGGCAGGGGTATTGCCTGCGCCGACGCCCAATGCGGGAGTTCCGGAGGAATAAGCCGCCTTGACCATTCCGGGGCCACCGGTTGCCAGAATAATGTCGGCTTCCTTCATAAGCAGGTTGGTCAGTTCAAGAGAGGGCACATCAATCCAGCTGATCAGCCCCTCGGGTGCGCCTGCCTTGACTGCCGCCTCAAGAACGATCTTCGCCGCCTCGATGGTGCACTTCTTGGCACGGGGATGGGGGGAAATCAGGATGCCGTTCCGGGTCTTCAGGGAGATCAGGGTCTTGAAGATGGCGGTAGAGGTGGGATTGGTGGTGGGGATGACGGCAGCAACAACACCGATCGGCTCTGCAATCTTGGTGATGCCGAACGCCTTATCCTCTTCGATGATGCCGCAGGTCTTCATATCCTTGTAGTAATTGTAGATATACTCGGATGCGAAATGATTCTTGATCACCTTATCCTCTGCAACGCCCATTCCGGTCTCGGCAACTGCCATCTTGGCAAGGGGAATTCTCGCCTGATTGGCCGCTACGCTTGCCGCATAGAAAATCTTATCAACCTGCTCCTGGGTATAGGTCGCATAGATTTTCTGAGCCTCTCTGACCTTTGCAAGGGCAATCTCAAAGGACTCAACGCTATCGACAATCGTGTACTTGTTCTCCATAACTCTCTTCTCCTCCGTATATTTGTGTTGATCGGACATTCTTATGCCCGTCTTTTTGCTTCTGTTCTCTTGTCTGTTAATATTTTAACACACAATTATGCGTTTGTAAAGTACCAAAAAAGCATACGAATATGCCTTTTATGACATGACTTTTTGTGTAATTCCGCTCAAACCTGAGCTTTGTATTTGTCCAAAATATCCAAAAATTTACGGTCGAGATCGGTGAAATGATAGCCTTTGCGGTAGATCAGCACATCCTTATAGCGTTTTTCGTTATCGGGACACTTTTTCTGAACCAGACCGTATTTATCGAGAATATCCTGCGGAATGGCGGACACCCACATAAAGGAATTGTCCACCTTATCCAGCAGTTCAAACTGGGACGCCCGCTCGTAGACATAGATATGCTGATCGGTGAAGTCGGACATTTCCGCCTTCATGGCGTCTGCGAAGGGCAGCGAAGGCACATAGTGATCGGGATTTGCGATCTCCACATAACCGGCAAGATCGCTCTGCGAAATGGATTCCTTCCATGCCAGAGGATTCTTCACCGACATCAGCGCCACGCAGGAATACTCCACAATGGTCTGACTGGCAATTCCCTTTTCATGGAAAAGGGCTTTATAATAGGATTCGAAAAGGGTCTGGAAACGGATAATTCCCAGCTTATAATCGGCCTGAAGCAGATTGTCGATGGCTCGGATGGAGTTGGTTTCCTTATAATAGATCTCCGCAGGGGATTCACGGTCCAGCGTCGAGGCAAACTCGGCAAAGGCAGAGCATACGAAACTGGCACGGGGTGCAGACAGGGAAAACTTCCGAATGCCGCCCTGACCCGTTTTATAGTAGTTTTCCATCTCGTCAATCTGGGACAGGATGTTTTTGGCACGGGAGAGGAAATCCTCCCCCTGCGGGGTGACGGTGATTCCCTTTGAGGTTCGCTTGAAAATCGTGATTCCAAGCGACGACTCCAGTTCCCTGATGGCACGGGACAGATTGGGCTGACCCATGAAAAGATTTTCCGCTGCCTTACTGATGGAGCGGGTTTTCTCGACTTCTACGGCGTATTTCAAATGCAGGATATTCATATTTCCGGGCAGTGCCTTTCATTTGACCATATTTATATTTATTATACAATTATTTTTTTGGAAATGCAAGCATTTTTCCCGAAATACCTTGAAAAATTCGGTAAAATGTGGTACACTTAGAAAAAACAGATATGCGTGGGGAAGGTACTTCGGAAAATGACACTGAAAAAGGACATTCTGGCATTGCTGGAGGAAAACAGGGGAGCGGATCTGTCGGGGCAGGCGCTTGCCGAACATTTCGGCGTATCCCGAAACGCCGTCTGGAAGGCGATCTCCACCCTAAAGCAGGAAGGATACAAAATTGAAGCCGCACCGAATCGGGGATACCGGCTGGCTTCCGACTGCGACCGTCTGTCCGCCGAATCGGTTCGGGTTCATCTTCGCCATCCCATCGACCTGTTTGTCTTTGACACCATTGACTCCACCAACAACGAAGCCAAGAGGATGGTCTCCTCCGGATACAGCGGATGCGCTCTTGTGATTGCGGGGGAACAAACCGGCGGACGGGGCAGGTTGGGGCGCTCCTTCTATTCCCCCGCCGACACAGGTATCTATCTGTCGCTGATTCTTCAGCCCAAGGACAGCATCTCGAAGGTCATGAGAATCACGGCGGCAGCCGCACTTGCCGTATGTTCGGCGATTGAGGAATGTTCCGGTCTTTGCCCGATGATCAAATGGGTCAACGACATCTATCTTGGCGATCGGAAGATCTGCGGTATTCTGTCCGAAGCCGTCACCGACATCGAAAGCGGAACCGTTCAGTCGGTGGTGGTGGGCATCGGAATCAACATCACCACATCCGATTTTCCGGCTGAAATTTCCGACCGTGCCAGCTCCATCGGAATGGCGATTTCCCGTCCCCTTCTGGCGGCGGCGGTCTGCGACCGTCTGCTGGATCTTTGGAAGCGGCTGTCCGACCCTGCTCTGATGGAGGACTATCGCCGTCGGTCACTGGTCATCGGAAAAGAAATTGATTTCTATTCGGGACAGGAAAAGCGCACCGGCAAGGCCGTGGGCATCGACGATGACGGCGGACTTCTGGTGGAATGCGACGGCGAAACGGTCGCCTTGTCCACCGGAGAGATCAGCATCCGACTGAAAGGAGGATCCCTATGAACGATCAACCCAACAGCAAGCCGCCCAAAACTGTCAAGCGGGGAAAGATCAAGCCCTCCTGTGACATCTGCGAATTCTACGACTGGGACGGCGATTCGGGCGACAAAATCTGCACCGTCGCTCTGGACGAGGACGATCTTGCGGGCTACATCAGCGGAAGCGACTGCCCGTATTTCCGTTACTACGACGAATACAAGAGCGTCCAGAAGCAGAATTGACGAGGAAAAACCGGGGTTTTACACAAACCCTTGCGGGGAGTAAGTTGGGGCTTGCCCCACCCCCATTCAGGAAACTTTTTGAAAAAAGATTCCCGAAAACCTTCAAAAACCTTGTAAAAACACAACGACGAATTTATTCATCAATCAAAGAGGATTTCATATGAACAACAGCTTCTTTGCGCTGATTTTCCGTCAGCGTTACATCAAACGCTGGGGGCTTATGCGCAACACCGCCGACGAAAATCTGGCAGAGCATTCGGCTCAGGTCGCCATGATCGCCCACTGTCTTGCCTTGATCGGCAACGAGCGCCTGAACAAAGCATACGATGCCGGCGAAGTATGCGTCCACGCCCTCTATCACGACGCCACCGAGGTCTACACAGGCGATATGCCCACCCCCATCAAGTATTACACCCCCGAAATGCGGGAAAATTATCAGAAAATTGAGGATTACGCCGTACATGCGCTGATCTCTCATCTGCCCGAGGAGATGGAACAGTCCTACCGGTCGATTCTGGAAATCCCCGACCCCGATATCCATCTGCTGGTCAAGGCGGCGGACAAACTGTGCGCCTACATCAAATGTATTGAAGAATTGAAATGCGGCAACAGCGAGTTCGCCGACGCCGCCAAAACCACCTATGCCGCCCTCGAAAAGATGGACTGTCCCGAGCTTGCCGTCTTTATGGAGGAATTCCTCCCCGCATTCAATCTGACGCTGGATGAAATGCAACGCTGACGGTCAGGTTTTCTTGACAAGATCGTTTTTCTATGCTAGAATAAGACATACACTTTCCGTTTCGAACGGATTCCCATTGACTCATTGAAAGGATGTATTCCCATGAAAGTGGAACTGATTACCTACACTCCCGACGCCGACAAGCTGGTTGCCGCCGCCGCAAAACTCTGCTATGCCAAAAGCGACATTGACTCTCTGATGGACAAGCTGACTCCCGACAAGGTGGAGAGTTTTCTCAAACTGCTGGGCGATCTGGGACACGAATCCCCCATCGAACACGCCTCCTTTACCTTTGGCATCGAGGGCGTTTCCCGCACACTGCTTGCCCAGCTGACCCGACACAGAATTGCATCCTTCTCGGTACAAAGCCAGCGATATGTGGAAAAATCGGGCTTTGACTACATTACGCCCCCCGAAATCGCCGCCATTCCCGAGGCGAAGGAAATCTACGACGACATGATGAAAAAGGACGCCGAAGCCTACGATCGGCTGCGGCAAATCCTGATGGAGAAGCACGAAAAGACGCTGATCGCCGAAGGTCAGGAGCCTTCCGCCGCCGCCAAGAATGCCGGAAAAATGGCGAACGAGGACGCCCGTTTCGTTCTGCCCAACGCCTGCGATACCCGTATCATCATGACCATGAACACCCGATCCCTCTACAACTTCTTCAAGCTCCGCTGCTGCAACCGTGCCCAATGGGAGATTCGGGAACTGGCGACCCGGATGCTGACCCTTTGTCTGGAGGTCGCTCCCCTGCTCTTCTCTGGAGCGGGTCCCTCCTGCGTCCGCGGCGGATGCTCGGAAGGCGCCATGACCTGCGGAAAAGCGGCTGAAGTTCGGGAAAAATACAGAAACCTTACCCGTAAAACGGCAGAAAGAGGACATTCATGAAAATTCACACGGTAAAACTGCTCCTTTGCTCTTTTCTGGCGGTCTGTCTGATGATCCCCACCGTTTCCTGCGGCACAAAAGAGCCTGCCGGAACCGATGAAGCCTCCGACACCTCCGTCACCGCCGACAACAGTCTTCCCGGGGATGCGCCGCTCTCCGATCGGATCGACGCCCTTGCCGCCAATCTGACCGACAATGCCTCGGTTACCGCCCTGCGGCAGCTGATCTGGCAGGAATATGCCGAGCAGGTTGCAAAAGATTCTCCCGGGCGTGCCGACGAAATCCAAAAAAACAAGGTCACGAACATCAAAATCGGACGCACTACCATGAAGGTTCAGACCAAGGTGGTGGGCAGAGCGCCCGCAGACGGCTATCCCGTCTTTCTGGTCTATCACGGCGGCGGATACGATCCCTCCGGCACCACCAACGAAAGTCAGTGGTCGGGCATGGCGGATCGCTACACCCAGACCCGTGTTCCCGCCATCTACATTTCCATCCGTTCGGTATCCGACAACGAATCCAGCGGTCAGATCTTTTCCACCGACATCAGCTGGGCCTTTTACGATCGGATCATCGAAGACTGCATCCTCTATATGAACGCCGATCCCAACAAGGTTTACATTGTGGGATACAGTGCGGGCGGAAACGGCGTCTATCAGATTGCGCCCGTCCTTGCCGATCGGCTGGCGGCGGCGACCATGACCGCAGGCCATCCGGAGGGAATTGATCTGACCAATCTGTACAATCTGCCCTTCTATCTCAATGTCGGCGAGCTGGACAGCGCCTACAACCGGAACACCGTCACGGTGGAATACTCCGAGAAGCTGGACGCACTGGCAGACAAATACGGCGGCTATTTGCATTGGTGCTTCGTTCATGTGGGAAAGGAGCACGGAGTGGTGGGGGACAATGCCACCACCGATCAAAGGGTTGTCAAGGATCTTGCCGCCTGGTACGACGCCTACAAGGCAGGCGGAACGCTGGCATCGTCTTCCGGTAACACCACCACCGCCAACACCGATGCCGCAACTCTGATGACCGCCCACACCAGGGATCCTCTTCCGAGCCGGATCGTCTGGAACACCGCCGTCAGCAAGGCGGATCAGCGTGGGATCAGCTCTTTCTACTGGATTTCCACCACGGCGGAAAGCAGTGCCGTCGACATCAGCTATGACAAGGCGACCAACACCATCACCATGAACTCCTCCAGACTTCGGAGCGGCGAAATCACCATCTACTTAAACGAAGACATGGTGGATCTGTTTTCCCCTGTCAAGGTTGTACTTACCAGCGGAACCGTTCTGGAATTCACCCCTGAGATTTCAACCGACCTGCTCCGCAGTACCACTGCCGAGCGTGGCGACCCCAACTATCAGTTTGCCGCATCCATCACGCTGACTTCAACGGATCTCAAGAAATAACCCAAAAATGAACCGAAAAACCAACCAACCGCATCTTCTGCGATTGGTTGGTTTGAGCTTTACTTTTTCTTGTCGTCCGCTCCGGTATTCTTGGGGATCAGCAGAATGATCACCAGAACCACTGCCGCAACCACAATCAGACCGATAATCAGTCCGGTCCAGTTAAAGCCGCCGTTATCCTTATCGGTCACCGTGCCGTTGTCGGTCGTCGTCCCATTGGGCGCATGATCCGAGGTCACAGTGCCGGAAGTGATTGCGCCGGTCGCCGCAGGGGTCGTCACATTGCCGTTCGGCACATTGGTTCCTCCGTGGGTGGTCACATGATTGGTGGTACCGTTTGCCGTCCCATGGGTCGTTCCGTTTGTCGTTCCGTTTCCGGTGCCGTTTCCGGTGCCGTTTCCGGTGATGTCGTTTACGCCGTCGCCGATTCCGTCGATGATATCGTTTGCTCCTTCACCGACTCCGTCGATAATATCGTTTGCGCCGTTGCCGACTCCGTCGATTGCATCGCCGACTCCGTCCCCAACGCCGTCTATCGCATCGCCTGCTTCCGATCCGGTGTTGCCTCGGACGCCGTCCCGCATTCCGTTTTTGAAGGATCCGTCTTCCAGCACGCCGTCGCCGTCCCGATCGTTCAGGGTCGAGCGAACCGGTTGAACATCAAAATCCCGTACATCGGCTGAAACGCTGAGTGCGGTTGTGCAGAAGACCGACAGAATAAACACCGTCACCAAAAGAGCAGGCAGTTTACAAGCCACTCTGTTTCGCATTGCTTCGATCAATTTCCTTTCTTCTGATCTCAAAGACAGAATTTCTGCCTTCGGCGATAGTTTGTACGAAAGAAAATTGTCTTATCCAATGCAAGACCTTTTTCCATTAAAAACCGAAAAAATCATCCGAAATTTGTCCAAAATCGGCAAATTTAACCGTCTGTGAAAAGGAGAGCCAATCTATGGAGACCAAGCGTTTTTCCAAAAACGACAATGGATTTATCTGCCTTCATTGCAAAAGAGAGGTTCCTCCGCTGGTGAAAACCTCGAGAAATCACTGCCCCTATTGTCTTTGGTCGCTCCATGTGGACATTCTCCCCGGCGACCGTGCCAACGACTGCGGAGGACTTCTGGAGCCGATTTCGGCTTTGCCGGACGCCAAAAAAGGCTACATCATCCTTCACCGATGCCGGAAATGCGGTGAGCTTCGCCGGAACAAGGCGGCGCTGGAGGGGAATGTTCCCGACGATCGGAAACTGATTATCGCCCTGACCGCCAGGCAGATCGAAGAGAATCCTTCTGTCCCCGACCGCCGAAGAAGGCGGTCCGACGGTCGGAAATAAACGGAAAAATCCGTGGCTGTCTCAAGTTATTTGAGACAGCCACGGGTATTTTTTGACATCTTCGATTTGACAGATTCGGGTTCGGCTTAGCCCTTGGAGTTTGCGTCGGGAAGCACAACTTCGGTATACCCGAAGTTATAGAAGGAGAAGAGGAAGGTCAGGCTGATTCCGTCCTCGCCGCCGACCGTCATGTATATATCATAATAATCGTCATAATCGTCGAAATAACATACAATTGTCGCATCCGTTACCGTTCCGAGATCTTCGACGGTCACCGTTTTGCCCTCCACGAATTGATAGCTACCGGTAGAGGGATCGTATTCTTCAAAATTTTCGCTTTTCAGCAGATCGGCGAAATCAAAAGTATTTCCGTCAACGGCATCCTCGTCGTCGGCAATCTCCTTGATCCAGTTTCCGTTTTCATCTACCCAATAGACATAGACGGTATCGCCGTCCTTTTCCAGATAGGTTTCTTCTGTAACGGTCTCGCCCAGAACGGTCGTGGATATCAGCATCCAGATGTTGTTGCCGTCCTGCTCCATTTGCATGGAGATGCTTCCGATCCCACCGAGATCGGAATAGCTGTCGCAGGAGACATTCTCGGATGTTTCAATCAGATTGTAAATTTCTTCGGGTGTGGGAGCCGTTTCGGGATATTGCAAAGGATAAGAATCTTCTCCTTCGGTCGGATCTTCCTCTTTCGCCTCGGGCAGCGTGATCGTTACCTTACCGAAATCAGAGAATACCGCCATGACAACCGTATCTCCATAGTCCTCATCCAGCTCCGTAAAGGAGAGAACGAAACCGTTGTCGGTCATTTCCAGATAGCCGTCTTTCAGCGCTACTTCTTCAATGACAATACCCTCATTCATTGTGTAACGGTTGGTTGCGCTGTCAAACGCGCCGTAATTTTCAGATTTCAAATAGGCGGAGAAATCTTCGAAATCGAAAGTGAAGGCACTTGTAATCTCCTCATCCTCTTCAAAGGAGTAACGGTACCAGCTCTCGTCCTCTCCGATATAATAATAGGTATATCCGGCGGTCTCCTTGACAAGGTAGCTCTCATCGGTAAAGGTCATACCGAAGAAATCTGCCGCAGTGCTGAGATAGATCTTGCCACCGTCAAACAAGGTCGTGTAGCTGACCGTACTGGACATATCCCCCTTCATCTCGACAGACATTTCAAACTTCATATTGCCCTTTGCCGCCTCAATTTCCGCATAGATCTGCTCGGGCGTTTTTACGGTATCAATATCAGGCAATGTGGGATTGGGAGCGGTAGTTGACGAAGAAGTCGTTGCGGATGATGTCGTCTCGGATGATGTCGTTACGGAAGAAGCCGATTCGGAAGTATTCTTACTTTCATCTTCTCCGTTCGTTTTTTTGCCGCAGGATACCAGAAGAGCCGTTGCCAATGCGCAAATCAGCAGTGTTTTCAGTGTTTGTTTCATCATAATGATCCTTTCTTGTTCTTATTTTGTGTGGATATTGCATTTTTGCCGCATTTTCCCTACGGAAAATGCGGCAAAAATCAAGTCGATCAACCGTCTTCCCACGGTATTTCGTCAAGACCGCCGGGACCTTCACCCAGCGAAATGGATGCCGCCTTTGTATCGGTGCCGCTCGTGTCTTCCTCGCTCTTTTTGGGCTGACAGGAGACGAGGATCAGCGCCGTCAGGGCGCACAGCAGCAGACAGAGAAGTCTTTCTTTCCCATTCATCATTGAAAATCCAAGCCTTTCTTACAGTCGCCTTTGCAATATGCCGCTGTACGAATGCGGCAGATTCCGAGACAGACCTGACAAAATCCGATCAGAATGTGTCGGCATCCTCTCCAATGACGGATGTATCCCGACCTCTGTATCGCATTCCCATCATAGCACATTTCACCTTCATTGTCAAGCAATTTGCAAAAAGATTTCCCTTTTTTTCATATTTTACAAAACGGGGCTGTCGCAAATCACCATTTGCGACAGCCCCGCCGATTACGGAACTCAGTCCGAAACAGTCCGGATACAACCCGTCAAATCTTCACAATCTTATATACCCTGTTGCACAGAACGGTAGCGATGGCGATCTTGCAAAGATCGGGGATGATGAAGGGAATCACACACATTCCGAGAGCAGCGCCCAGGGTGTATTTGCTTCCCATCAGAATCATGAACCATGCCGTTCCGAAAAGGTAGCAGACCGCAATACCCAGAACCATGGAAATTGCCAGAACGAACCATTTCCGTCCGAACAGATCCACTGCCAGTCCCACAATCAGGGCGGTCAGCAAAAAGCCCACCAGATAGCCTCCCGTGGCGCCGGTCAGACTACCGATGCCGCCTTTGAAGCCTGCGAATACAGGTAGTCCCACTGCGCCCAGTGCCAGATAAACGGCGACCGAACAGATTCCCCTCCAACAGCCCAACATTCCTGCGGCAATACAGACCGCCATGGTTTGCAGGGTAATGGGAACCAGATTGATGGGGAAGGTGATCCAGCTGCATACGGCAATCAGTGCGGCGAACAGGGCAATGTACACCAGATTTAAAACGGATTTGTGTTTTTTCAGACTCATTTTCTTTTCCTCTTTCTTTTCTATAAGGTTTTTACGCTCCTATTATAACATCCGGCTTTGGAAAATGGATCGTTTTTCCCTGAATTCTCAGGGAAAATGACGGCGCAAGCCGGCAAGATCTATTTTCCTAATAGTCGCTCGGTGTTATTCGGCTTCGATGTTCTTCATGCGACTATCATAGCATCCAGCTTTGGAAAATGGATCGTTTTTCCCTGAATTCTCAGGGAAAATGACGGCGCAAGCCGGCAAGATCTATTTTCCTAATAGTCGCTCGGTGTTATTCGGCTTCGATGTTCTTCATGCGACTATTATAGCACACAAAAAAGAAATTGTCAACCTATTTTCAAAAACAGGTTGACAATTGTTTTCATCTGAAACATCCTTCGGTTTGGCGAAATTGCCGAAAGACAAGGCAAAATTACAGTTCGGCGATAACCTCGACCTCTGCCAGCACATTCTTGGGCAGGGTCTTGACTGCCACGCAGGAACGGGCGGGCTTTTCGGTGAAATAGCTGCCGTAAACAGCGTTGAATGCGGCAAAATCGCCCATATTCGCCAGGAAACAGGTGGTCTTAATGACTTTTTCAAGGGAGCTTCCCGCCTCTTTGAGGACGGCGGCAAGATTCTTGCAGATCTGCTCGGTCTGCCCCTCGATGGTAGTGGCCTCCACATTACCGGTTGCGGGATTGATGGCAATCTGTCCCGAGGTGAAGACCAGACCGCCCACCTTGACTGCCTGTGAATAGGGTCCGATGGCCGCAGGGGCGTCGGGCGTGTAGATTTTTTCCATTTTTATATACCAACCTTTCAAATAAATTCCGTTTTCGTTGTTGGAAGGGTTCTTTGATGCAATTTTTAATATGTACCGTCCCAGATGTGGTAGCCGGCGGAGCGGAGAGCGCTTTGAATCGTGGCAATATGCTCGAAATTCTTGGTTTCCAGCACCAGACGCAGAACGCAACCGTTGATGTCCATGGCCTCGCCCGCTCTTTCATGGTGAACCGAGATCACATTGCCGCCGTTTTCGGCGATGATTTTGGATACCGCAACCAGCTGTCCGGGCTTATCCATCAGCTCGATTGCCAGCGAATAGGAGCGTCCCGACTTCAGCAGACCTCTCTTGATCACACGGGACAGAATGGTCACATCAATGTTACCGCCCGAGATCACGCAGACCACCTTCTTGCCCGCCACGGGGATTTTTCCGAACATGACGGCGGCGACAGGTGCGGCGCCGGCACCCTCGGCGATCATCTTGTGCTTCTCGATCAGCGCAAGAATGGCAGACGAAATCTCATCCTCGGATACGGTCACAATGCCGTCCAGATATTTGGAGCAGTATTCGAAAGTATTGACCCCCGGCTCCTTGACGGCTATGCCGTCGGCAATGGTCTTGACACTGTCAAGACGGAGAATCTTTCCTGCCCTTATCGACTCTACCATGGAGGGCGCACCCTCTGCCTGAACGCCCCAGACCTGAACCTTGGGGTTCAGGGCCTTGGCGGCAACGGCAATGCCCGAACACAGTCCGCCGCCTCCGATTGCCGCCACAATGATGTCGGCATCCGAAAGCTCGGTCAGAATCTCCAGACCGATGGTTCCCTGTCCGGCGATGACATTCTCATCGTCAAAGGGGTGAACGAAGGTATAGCCGAACTGATCCCGCAGTTCGAGCGCCTTATTGTAGGCATCGTCGTAAACGCCGGGGACCATGCAGATGTCGGCGCCGTAGCCCTTGGTAGCTTCGACCTTCAGGATGGGTGCGCCTTCAGGCAGACAGATCAGCGATTTGATGCCGAATCGGGTCGCCGACAGAGCCACGCCCTGAGCGTGATTCCCTGCACTGCAGGCGATAACGCCGTGGGATTTTTCCTCATCGGTCATCTGGGAAATCTTATACGCTGCTCCTCTGACCTTGAAGGAGCCGGTCAACTGAAGGTTCTCGGGCTTCAGATAGACCTCGCAGTCGGGCCGAAGACCGGGAGAGGGTACCAGTTCGGTGTGCCGAACCACCTGTTTTAAGACATTTGACGCATGATAGACTTTATCAATGGTTACCATAATATTGAAATTCCTTTCTTCAGGAAGAGATTACAGATTGTCATCGGCAAAGTGGAAAAAATCGGAGAAGGATCCGTTTTTATAAGACGAATAGTCCAGATTCTCCGGATTTTCGATGAAGTCGGTGATGAGGAAGGTATCCATGCCGTATTTTGAGGCAGCCATATCTTCGCTGACGCTGTTGCCGACCATCAGGCAATGATCGGGATCTCCGCCTGCTTTGAAGAGGATGTCCTCAAAATAGCACACATTGGGCTTGCAGAAGCGGCTGTTTTCATAGGATGTCACAAGTTCAAAATCCTCCGGCTTCAGTCCGATCCATCCAAGTCGGGTACGGACTGCTGTGGCAGGAAATACGGGATTGGTGGCAAGAATCAGGCGATATCCCTTGGCTTTCAGCGAGTCGATCAGCTCCCTTGCGGGATATTCCCCACGGGCAAAGCAGGGATCCACCACGGTTTTCACCCCGTCAAACTCGTTCTCGTAAAACTTCAGCAGGGGATCGTACGCATTCATCACATCCTGCCCCAGCAGGTTCGCAAAGACCTTCCAGAACAGATCGTGATTGGACTGACTGCCGTCGTTTCCCACCATGGCGTAGGTTCCCTTCCAGAGGGCATTCACCACTTCCTCGGGCTTCTTACCGTACTCCGCCATCTTTTTGCAGACGGCTTTCATGTAGGTCTTGACGAAGATATCCTGTCCCATGGGCAGAAGGGTTCCGTCCAGATCAAAGAGGACAGTGTCGATCCGCTTTTTTCCGTCGGAAGGAATCGGCATCTCCACTCCGGGTGCCACAGGCTCACCGAAAACGGGAAGACCGTCCTTCCAGCCGAATTTCTGCATACGAAGGGACCGACCGCCCCAGGATTTATGGGGCTCGGAATTGGCATGGTAGACGATATAGTCCTCTTCCCCGTCGGGAGAAGTGGTAAAGGAGCAGTGACCGGGGCCGTAGGAGCCTTTTGCCGCCTTCAGAACCGGATCGGGATATTTGACCCATGCTCTGGGGTCCAGAGGATCGTCGCCCACAAGCTCCAGAAGCCCCAGGCAGTAGTCGTCCGACCAGCTGCCCGATGCGCTGTATACGACAAAGGTTCGTCCACCTCTTTGCAGGGCTGCGGGACCCTCATTGATGGCAGGCAGACCGTCCACTCCGCAGGAACCGGTTTCCCAGGAAAATTCGGGGCAGGAAATCAGATAACGGGGGCTGTCCAGAGTTACGGCATCCTTCATGCGGGCAATGTAGAGATTCTGCTGAACATTCACATCCCCTGCCCAGCCCGACCAGATGAAGTAATGTCTGCCTCCGACATTCAGAACCGTTCCGTCGATGGCCCATTTGTCGTAAGGCTCTGCCACGGCGACCTTTCCCAGCATCTCATAAGGTCCGCAGGGATCGTCGGTGAGAGCGCCCAGCGCATACATCCGATGATGGAAATTATCCCCGTTGTCGGCTGCCACATAGATGATCCAGCGACCGTCCACCCGATGCAGCTCGGGCGCCCAGTATTCATGGGACCACTCGGTTCCCTCGGGCGCACGGTAGACCGCCTCTCCGGGATTCTTGCGGATCAGATGGGGGGCAGACGCCGAGGTTACATTGACCCCGCCGGGGACAGCATAGCAATAATAGTAGATTCCGTTGTATTTGGTGACGAAGGGATCGTCCCCTCCGGGATTTACCGGATTTGTGAAAGTGTTATTCATGAACCATTCTCCTCTTTTTTTCATACCGTGGATTAGTATAGCACACAACTGCGAAAAAAGCAAGTTTTTTTCAAAAATAGATGGGGTCAAATCGAAATTTTTTCTTGCAAATCGGTCTTTGTCCGAAAACATCGGACATTTCTCTATCCGCAAAAAAGCAGAAACTGCCGCAAAACGAATTGCGGCAATTCCTGCTTTGCATTTTTCAGAAAGGGATGGTTCGGGGAAGAGCGTCCTTTGTATCGCATTCGCTCATTACAAATCGTGCCAGGATATTCCGATCCTTTCTGAATGTAACATTGTGTTACAACTTTATTGTAACACAATGTTACAATAAAGTCAAGAGGATTTGATGAAAAAATCGCAGACCAACCGGGAAATCTTTACAAAGACCGGGAAAGGAGCATCGGTATGGACGGAATGATCGGACTGAGGCAGATACGGAAAAAGAGGGGGTACAGCCAGCTCAAGGTGGCGATGGACCTGTCCATCAGCCGTGAGGCGCTGTCCTATTACGAAACCGGCAAGCGCAGTCCGGATCTGCAGATGCTGCGGCTTCTGTCTGCCTATTTCGGGGTCTCCATTGACTATCTGATCAACGGCAAAGAGTTCGAACAAAAGAAGTAAATGTCATTTCATTTGGGTCGAATGCACGGCATTTTTTCGCTCTGTGAAAAGAGGAAAAGAATTTTCAATTCGGATTTGATTTCGAAACAGATTGGCTATATTTTCCTGATAAAATCAGGATGTCGATTCTCCACATCTGTCCATTTTCGACGAATTTTGTCCGAAGGAGCGGCTCGCCATGTCAAACGAGACATCCAAAAAATATCCTGAGCCCATAGACGGCACCCTGCGGAAGTTTTCACTCCGCGTCCCCGATGCCATCCGAGCCTGTACCGGCATCCGTATTTTCGGCAAGAGGATCAAATCGCTGGTTTTCTCCACCGATGTCGCCATCATCAAAAATGTGAACGCCGACGCCGTCATTGCGGTCTATCCCTTCACCCCTCAGCCTGTGATTACACAGTCGTTGGTCGCCGTGTCGGACATCCCCGTCTTTGCGGGCGTGGGCGGCGGTCTGACCGGGGGCAAACGGTCGGTTCATCTTGCCATGTCCGCCGAGGCCAGCGGCGCATTGGGCGTGGTTCTCAATGCCCCGGTGGACAATGCGACCATTGCTGAAACGGTTTCGGTCATCGACATCCCGGTGATTGTCACCGTCGTCAGCGAGCAAACCGATTTTGAAGGAAGAGTTGCGGCAGGAACCTCCATTTTCAATGTCTCCGCCGCATCCAGAACTCCCGAGGTCGTCCGTATCATTCGGGAACGCTATCCCGACATTTCGATTATCGCCACCGGCGGTCCCGACGACGAGTCCATTATGCGCACCATCGAAGCGGGTGCAAACGCCATTACCTGGACTCCCCCCACCAACGGAGAAATCTTCAAGGACATCATGGCGAGATACCGGGCGGGTCTCCCCCATCCGTAAACAAATGAGCAAAGCAAGCAGTAACTGTATAGTATATATGAAGGCAAGGTATTGGCAATGAGACGCATTATGATGGCAATCTCCCGTTTTATGGCAGGCAGAAACGGGATGGATTATTTCGGATACTGCCTGTGGTGGATCTACCTGATTCTGTTTCTGGCAGAAATTATTGTCGGTTTTTTTTCAAGAACAGCGGGAATGATCCTGTCGGTTCTTCTCTGGATTCTCTTCTTTTATATGATCTTCCGGATGTTTTCGAGGAACATCCCCGCAAGATCAAGGGAAAACATCTGGTGGGGAAAAGTCATGAGTAAGACCCCCTTCGGCAAAAAAGGGTCCTCCCGTTTTCAGTCGTACGGCGGATACAACCGGGGATACAATCCCGGATACGGTCAAAGCTACAACCCCGGCGATTATCAGGACTACACAACCCCCAAAAAGCCCCCCAAGCAGAAGAAGGTCAAGCTTCCCCGTGACAAGGATCATGTCTATCGCACCTGTCCGATGTGTCTTGCCAACATCCGGCTGCCCAAGAAAAAGGGAGAGCATCGGGTGCGCTGTCCCAAATGCAACAACCTCTTTGAGGTAAAAATCTGATCAGCCAACGAAAAACAGGGTGACTACTCAAAGAGTCACCCTGTTTTTCGGTTTTCCGGTATTCGTCGGACTTCCGACAATCCGGGGATTTTCTCATTGAATCGGGTTCATGCAAAACGCAAATCCTCAGTCCCTTATTTTGCCTGCATAACGGGGCAGTCGCCGCTTCCGACCCACCGGCAGAGCGCATCGGTCCCCACGCCGTAGCGAGCAAGCACATCGGTAAGGGAGCTGATGTTTGCGTTGAGCAGATCGGCAAGCTCGTTCTTCATCTGATCTGCCGTCAGGGAAATGTCAGCATCGCTGACAGTCAGAAATTCGTTGTCAAGCGTCTCACAGTGATAGATATAGGCAAAGTTTCCAAACCGTCCCGAGAGCCAGCAATTGATGGGGCTGGACTGCTCAAAGCCGTTCACCGTTCCGAAAAAGAAGCAGTTCAGAATAGCGGGGCTGTCATCGCCTCCCTGAGTCGAGGGGGACAGACCGCCTGCGTTTCCGCCGGTGGAAGTCACATCCATGAAGGACGCACAGTTGATCAGTGCGCCTCCCTGACGGACCGAACGGCAGATTCCCGCCGCCTGATTGTTATTCACCACCGCCCCCTTGGTGATGAGATTCATCACCAGTCCGCTGACATAGGGAAAAATGCAGCCGTCCAACGATGTGATAAGTGCGGTAATGGAATGTCCTCCCCCGTCATAGACTCCGGCAAAGGATCCGGAGGAACCGATGCCGTTATAGTCGTTGATAGACGAGAGATTCAGATCGGCAGTCTGCCGGAAATACATTCCGCTGAAATCGGTCGAATACAGCATCTGCGTGAAGGACACAAAATCCTGCTCGTTGGAGATCAGATAGGGGCTGTCAGGCGTTCCGTTTCCGCCCGAAAACTCCGGTATGATGATTACAGGGACATCGGGGATATCGGGAATATCAATTTCCCATCCGGTCAGATACCCTTTATTGTATTCATCCGTACCGATGAAGCCGTTCAGCCAATCGAAACGGTCGCCGATCCATTTGGCAAGATACTGATAATGCTCGGTATAGTTCTTCAGCGAGGTAATCAGATAGGTTTCCCGGTTGATCTTCTGACCGAAGATTTCCCACAGTTTGAAATTGCGGCAGAAAGAATTGTAGTTTTCCTGTGCGGTCTTTGTTGCCAGTTCGGAAATTCCGCCGAAAACCGTCTGAACTTCTTCGCTTTTCCAGCGCTGTGCAACCTTTTCACGGAACCAGTCATAACTCATGAGATAGGTATACCATTCGTTGGAATGGTAGTGATTGCAATAATCGACACCGATATACAGCCCTTCGGCGTATTCGCAACCGTGTTCGTTGGAATTTCCGAAGGCAAGGTCGAAGTCCCAGACCGGTCCGAAATGCAGTTTTCCGCCTGTATCCTTATACAGAAAGAAGCTGTCATAGCCCACATCCAGGTTCTTGTTGAATTCCTCCACCAGATAGCTGTCAATCACCGAATCAAGGTCCAACAGCGCCTCGATTTCTTCCTGATCGCCGCCCATGACGGCAGTCCAGCATTGGTTCACATAGGTGCGGATATAGTTCAGCTGTTGTTCCGCCTGATTGGGGTTTGCCGACAGGTCGCTCTTGACATCAAAATTGAAGCCGTTGGATTTGAAATGGTATGCCTCATCGTTGTTGTTGGTCATCTGAAGCAGGTATCCGATGTCGGTTCCGGACTCCACATCTTCGCTGACGGCCACACGGTGTTCATCCACCTTAATGGACTCCACCAACAGATAGACCCCTCGGTACTGACCGTTGAGATAGACCTCCACATTGGTGCAGTCGGGCGCCCAGTCAAGCCCAGACAGACCTCTGCAAAGCTGATAGGTCAGATAGTTGCGCATCAGGGACTGATCGCAGTGATTGGCGATCAGGCACCAGCTCTTGGATTTGCCCTCGCCGAGTCCCAGCAGTTTCTGCGATTCGGTGAGCTTGAGCTTGTAGGACTTCTTATCTACATCATGCCATGAAAAATTGCCCCGTCCCCTCATCTGCATGGTAATATCGGTCAGGACATTCACCGCCGGGCAGTTGGTAATCGACAGAGTGGCACCTATGTAAACCTGATTTCCGATCCAGGGGTCTACATCCTCTCCGGTTTCGGTGGTAATGCTGATTACCGGCATTTCCAGATATTCGGGTTCGAAAACGGCATAAATGGTCTTTTCCACGCCGTCCGAGGAAGTGTCGCCCTTACGGGTGATCTCGGTCAGACCGTCCGACCAGCTTTTGAAGCAGTAGCCCACATCGGCGACCGCCTTCACCTCGGAGGTTCCGGAGGCGCCGGGCGTCTGCTCGGTCTTTCCGTCCAGCGTTCCGCCGGGGCCGCTGACCGCATAAATCACCTTTGCCTTTCCGTCAGGGGAGGTTTGCTCCGATACGGGAGGCACCGTCACTTCCGGGGTCACATTGTCGGGATTTGGGGTAAATGAGGTGCTGATGTCCGACGCTTCGGTATCTTCGGGACTTTTTTCAGCCGTCCGACAGGAGGCCAGAGTCGGCAGAATCAGACAGACTGCCATCAGGAGAATCAGAGGTTTTTTTCCGATCATTCGCATGTTTCAATCTCCAATAATTCAAAAAATTTGCCATATCCGAAGCATCGGAAAATCCGACGCCTTTGCTTTGCAAAGCGTCGGCGCAAGCCGTCGAAACGGATTTTCTGACAGTCTTCGATATGTCCGCGTATGAATGATTTCATGTAACTATTTTACCATATATTTATGAATTTTTCCATCATTCGGATATGGCAGATTTAACAATTTTTTTACATGAATTTTGTGTACATACACCAAAAACAGGTTTGGGACTTGACATAGGGTAGGATTCGTGGTAAAATAGCCGCATGAAGAAAATGACAATAGCCCGGACACGGGAAAATGCAGACGGTATTCCATTTTGATATACGGGAGGTTTTGACATGAAAACCAAAAGAGTCTTCACCTGTCTTATGGCGCTGACCATGCTTCTGACAAGCTGTACGGGCAGACCGGAGGGACCGGACGCCGAAAGCGAATCTCGGGAATCGGACCGCGACGGCGCCGTCAGCACCAGCGACAGCAGTGCCGATAACGGGGAGAACAATTCCCTTCCCCCCGAGTCCGATGGCGCATTGCTTTCCTTCCTTCGGGTTCAAAACGGCGAGCTGACCGACGAAGACGGCAGGGTTGTCGTCCTTCACGGGGTCAATCTGGGCGGATGGATGATCCAGGAAAGCTGGATGTGTCCGGTAAACGGATCGGACTGCAATCTGGACTCCTGGACCCTTCTGGAATCGAGATTCGGAAGCGAAAAGGCGGCGGCACTTTTTGAAAGCTATACCGACAACTATATCCGTGAGGACGACATCAAAAAAATCGCCGCACTGGATTGCAACTGCGTCCGCCTTCCCTTCTGGTACCGCAATTTCATGAAGGAAGACGGCAGTTTCATATCGGAGAATCCCGATGAAATCCCGGGATTCCGGATCATCGACCGTCTGCTTGACTGGTGCGAGCAGTACGGCGTCTATGTGATTCTCGATCTGCACGGTGCACCCGGCGGTCAGTCCACCAATCACTGTTGCGGCTCTGTCGGCAGATGCGATCTGTACACCGACCAAAATGCCAAAGATGCAACGGTCCGTCTGTGGACCGCCATTGCCGAGCGCTACAAAGACCGCAGTGCCGTCGCCGCATACGATCTTCTGAACGAGCCCATGAACAACGACGGGGATGCTCCGTCGGCAGGCTCCGCCGAGGCGATTCGGTTGACGAACGAAGTCTACGATCTGCTCTATCAGGCGATCCGAAAGGTGGATTCCGCTCATGTGATCTCGGTGGAGGGAATCTGGTCTACCGACTGCCTTCCCGATCCCGCCGACTACGGATGGGAAAACATGCTCTACCAGCTTCACCTCTACGATACTTCGAAATTCATGATTGATTATCGGATTGCCGAGCTGAAAAAAGTTCAGAAAAAGTACAGGGTCGCCGTTTATGTGGGCGAGTTCAACAACGGGGACGAGAATCAGGAATACGCCTACAAGGCATACAGTGAAGCGGGAATCTCCCGGACCATGTGGACCTACAAGGTCGGACGGGGCAATCTCGGAAACTGGGGACTGTACAGTGCCGACATCAAAGCCCCCGATCTGGCAAACGACTCCTATGAGAACATTCTGAAGTACTGGGGCGAGTCCCTACGCACCGTCCGTTTTTCCAAAAACTCCACCGTCAGCGGGTATCTGAAAAAATATGCTCCCGAGCAGGCCTGAAAAGGCAAATACATGAAACGAAAGGCAGGAAACATATGAGAACCATCGGGAACCTCCTCTGGCTGATCTTCGGCGGCTTTCTTTTGGCCGTTCTTTGGTTTATTGCCGGAATTCTCTGCTGTATCACCGTCGTGGGAATCCCGGCAGGCGTACAGTGCATGAAATTTGCAGGCTTTGTTCTGTGGCCCTTCGGTCGCACCGTCATATACGGCGGAAGAACGGGCAGTCTGCTTCTGAATATTTTGTGGATTTTGATATTCGGATGGGAGCTTGCCGCCGCATCCTTCCTCATCGGAATCGCCTTGTGCGTCACCATAGTGGGCATTCCCTTCGGCATCCAGTTCCTGAAATTCGCCAAGCTTGCCATCATGCCCTTCGGAGCCGGGATTGTGGCAAAATAAAGAGAAAATCCGAGCGGATTCATCCAAATCTTTTCGATCATTCATGAAAAGTTCATATAAGCATGATAAAATGAAGACAAGAAAACATCAACTTTACTTCCGTACACAGAAAGGCTCGGTTAAAAGATGAAACGACTTCATTTTCCGATTACCCTGGGGCTGGGACTTCTTCTGTCGGTCGCTCTTATCGGATGTTCGCCGAAAGATCCTGCCGACACTGAGAATCACACCACACTGACTGCCGTCCAAACGGACAGTCAAAAGCCCTCCACTAGCGGCACCGTCCCCATAATGACGACGGATCCCGCCGTTCAGACATCCGAAAGCACGGATCAAACAGCAAAACCAACCAATCCTTCAACCACCGCCTCCACTCCGCAGACCGATCCCACGCCAACCACGACAACGAACCCATCGGTGACAACTCCGACATCCACTTCGCCGTCTTCAACCTCACCCGCGGCAACGACCACCACGGTAACGACAACCACAGTGACCACGACAAAAGTAACGGTCACCACGCCTGCCGTTACAACCGAGAAGCCCAACGATCCAACGCCTGCCGTCGGAACGGCGATCACGGTCAAATACAGCGTCAACAATTCCCTTTGGGGATCGCTGTCGGGCTCACTCAACCAGACCATCCGATACGGGCAGACCAAGACCACCACGGTGACCGCCACCCCCAATCTGGGCTACAAGTTTACAGGATGGAGCGACGGCGTGATGACTGCCACCCGTAGCAGCGAGTCTTTTGCCGAAAATCAGAACCTGGTCGCCAATTTTGAAATCGACGCACTGGAACTGCCCATCCTCTATCTGACCACCAAAAACGGTGCCGCCATCACCTCCAAGGAAGTCTACATCGAGGGCACCATCTCGGTTCTGAATACCGAGGATCAGTATCTGATCGACAATCTCGCCATGGAGATCCGGGGACGGGGCAACTATACCTGGAGCTCTCAGGCTCCGAACGGCAAGGTCCCCTACAAGATTAAACTTTCCGAAAAGCAGAACCTGCTGGGCGAGGGCAACGGAAAGTGCAAAATCTGGACGCTGCTTGCCGATCACTGCGATCAGGCACTGCTGCGCAACTACACCACACTGAATTTTGCCAGAAGTCTGTCGGGCATCGCATGGAATTCCGCCGCAAGAAGCGTGGAGGTTTACCTCAACGGCGAATATCGGGGTGTCTTCCTGCTTTGCGAACAGAATCAGGTCAACAAGTACCGTGTCAACATCAATGACGACATCGAGGCAGAACCCGATCAAAGAGGCTATCTCATCGAACTTTCGGGCTATGCGGAGGATCCCTACTTCGTAGTCAGCGGAACCAAGTACCAGATCATCTCCGATCTTTCCACCAACACCGATTTGTTCTACCGACAGTACGCATACATAGAAGAGTATCTGTGGCAATGCTGGTATGCCGTCCAAGGCGGCGATCAGACGACGATTGAACAGCTGATCGATATTGATTCGGTCATCGACACCTATCTGGTGGAAGAGCTGTTCAAGAATCTGGACGCCGGATGGGATTCCTTCTATATGTACAAGGACATAGGCGGCAAGTTGGTCTTCGGTCCCATATGGGACTTTGACCAGTCGGGTGGAAATGCTGACGAGGGCTGTGAAAACTACTACGACCTCAGAGGCGGCATTACCAACAGCTGGTTCAAGACCTTTTTGCAGTACGGATGGTTCAAAGCAAAGCTCACCGCCCGTTGGAACGAGCTGAAGGGACAGATCGACACGATCCCCGACATGATCCGAACCCAGGCACAAGCCGGATACAACTCCTACTGCCGCAACTTCGAGCGTTGGCCCATCTTCGGTCAGAAGATCAACCGTGAAACCGCCGTCATCCGCGCACTGAAATCCTACAAAGAGCATTACGAATACTACGCCAACTGGATGGCGAACCGCATCGAATGGCTGGACGAATACTGGAATGCACCGACCTTCTCCTTTACCGGCGAACTGACCCTTTCGGGTAGCGGAACGGCCAAAGACCCTTACAAGGTTACCTCTTCCGCCGACTTCCTGAATTTCACCGCCTGCGTTCTATCCGGTCAGACCTTTATCGGCAAATATTTTGTCCAGACCGCCGACATCAACATGATCGGGGTCAAGGGATACTCCGGTATGGGTTCCTCCTGCACCTTTGCGGGCAGTTATGACGGAGGCGGTCACAGCATCACGGTTCAGATTGAAAGCGGCGACAACAGCATCTTCCCCTATCTGACGGGCAAGGTCTACAATGTGATCGCCAAGGGAACGGTTGTGAACAGCGGAATCGCCGCCGGGCTCTGCCGGAGCGTCCGTTCGGGCGGAGCTCTGGTCAACTGCATCTCCTTCGTGGATGTCACCTCCACCGGCAGCAATGCCGGAGGAATCACAGCATCCAATCAGGTGGGAGCCGTGATCTCGGGATGCTACTTCGGAGGCAGTCTGTCCTCTCCCAATCAAACCGGTCCCATCAATGTCTGGTATTCCGGGCGTGACGGAATCTTCATCAGTAATTTTTACGCCGAGGGGATCGCGAACAGCACCGCCAATGTGTCGCTGTCCCGGGAGGAAACCGCCGTTGCCGACACGAAGGCCGGCGCACAGACGGCAGTTGACGGGCTGAACAGCAGTCTGTCCAATGTGGCATCAGAGGCATACCTGTCGGCATCCGATCTTTGCAAATGGGTCGTGGTGAACAATCGACCGTCACTGACTGCAAAATAACAAAGTAAAGATAAGATAAATCAGGGGGACTTTTCGAAAAAGTCCCCCTGATATTCTATAAAAGCTACAATATAATGGATGAACAGAATCCCCCCAACAACTCCAAACATCCCCCTGCGTGTGCCGCAGGGGGATGTCCGGAAAGGAAAGAAAATGAAAGGAGCGGAGGGAGGAAAATGAAAAAAACTCCCGCCGTCGGTTCGATTGAACCTTCTTACGCTCTTATTATAACTCATCTTTTTCCGAAAGTCAAGAGTTTTTTTCAACTTTTTGTCTGACGACCGTACAAAATCAACGGTTATTTTTGTGCATTATGCACAATATTGGTAAAGCTGCATCAAACGCTTTCCCGTGTTCCCTTTTCAGCCGAACGGTAAGCCGCTGCCATGAGATCGGTCAGTGCCACTGCCTCGTCGACGGTATACAGGGTGTTGGGGGTGTCCTTCACCACGCTGTCCACGAAGTAGTCGATGGGATGCTTTCCGGGATTCGGAAGATCGGGGAGAATCCAGCCGCCCGAAGTCCGGGTGTGATATTTCAACTCTCCGTCGGTCATCAAAAGCCAGCCGTCGGTTCCGCTGATCTCGAAGACAAGCGGATTGCCCCAGGAGACAAACCCGGTTTCGGATACGCCGATGGCGCCGCCCTCGAATTCGATGACCGACACGGCGTTGTCCTCGACTCCCCGATTGGTCATGGCGGTGAAAGCGGAGGAAACGCTCAGGGGCTTGCCCAGAATCCAGGGCAACAGGTACATGGGATGAGCGCCCAGATCCATCATGGCACCGCCGCCGCACATTTCTTTATCGTAAAAATGAGGGGGCAGCCAGTTATCAATGGAACCGGTATGCGCCTTACGGAACTTGGCATAGGTGATCTTGCCCAGCTTTCCCGAGTCGATGATCTGACGGATTGCCAGAAACTGCCGTTCGGCTTCATGGGGGAAGCAGATGGTAAAGTGTACGCCCGATTCCTTTACGGCTTTCGCAATCTCACGGGCGTCTTCGGGATGGATGGCCAGGACCTTTTCGGTAAAGATATGCTTGCCCGCCCTTGCCGCCTTTATCATCAGATCGGGGTGAAGATTGGTGGGAGAGGTGATAACCACAGCGTCGATGGACGGATCGGCAAGCAGGGCATCGTAGTCCTCATAGAAGACGGCGTCTCCCTTTTCCGCCCATTCTTTTCCCCTCTGAGGGTTCTCGTCCCAGACTGCGGTGATTTTCGCTTCGGGATTACGGTTGATGCGGTTGAAATATTCGCCGGCATGAACATGCCATGCACTGATCAATGCAACACGGATCATAAATTTCCTCCTGTTTTCCCGCCGCAGATGCGGCAGGTATTGCAAATCTATTGTATATCGGTTTTTTCGGTTTGTCAAGCAAAATTTCTTCGGTTTTGAAGTTTTCTGAAAAATTTGTCGATTATTTTGGAAAAAGTGCTTTACAGATGGAAAAAAATGATCTATAATATAGCCATCCGTTTCCAATTGAAAGGAGTCTGTACCATGAAAAATCAAAAACCGATCACGCCCGACGCCCTCGGCGGATTCGAGGCGTCTTACACTTCCTGCCCCCACAAGCAGGCGATGACTCATGTCTTCGCCAAAACCAATCTGTCCGAGCTGGCATTCAATCCCGTTGAGGCGAAGAAAATGCAGTTTCGCTTCTCGGTAGACAACAAGACCATGTCTGCCACCAATCAGAAATCCTCGGGACGCTGCTGGCTGTTCGCCGCAACCAATGTTCTGCGGGAAATCGTCGCAAAGAAAAAGAATCTGGACAAATTCGAACTTTCCCAGTCCTATCTGGCATTCTGGGACAAATTCGAACGGGTCAACTACTTTCTGGATTCCATCATCGACACTGCTTCCCTTCCGGACGGTGACCGCACGGTGGACTTCATCCTCCAGACCGGCGTTCATGACGGCGGTCAGTGGGATATGTTTGTAAACATCGTCCGCAAATACGGTATCGTTCCCAAGGACGCCATGCCCGAGACATATCAGTCCTCCAACACCGGCAAGCTGAATCAGTTCCTGAATTGTTACTTAAAGCGTGTCGCCTGCGATCTGCGCCGGATGATCGCATCGTGCGCTTCCGAAGACGAAATCGAGAGCAAGCGGAAGGAAGCTCTGGACAAGGCCTTCTCCTTCCTGTGCGAATGCTATACACTGCCCCCCAAAGAATTCGATTTTGAGTATGTGGACAAGGACGGAAACTACCATCTGGAAAAGGGGTACACCCCCGAGTCCTTCCGCAAGGAAATGATCGGCGACATGCTGGAGGATTATGTATCCATCATCAACGCCCCCACCAAGGACAAGCCCTTCGACAAGGTCTACACGGTCGCTTATCTCGGAAACATCTCCGGCGCGAAGGAAATCCGCTATCTGAATCTTGAGATGAACGAGTTCAAGGCGGCGGTTCAGAAACAGCTGGAGGACGGCGAAATCGTCTGGTTCGGCTCCGACTGCGGCAAGTGCGGCGACGGCGAGAAGAAGGCATGGGACGACAAGTCCTACGACTACACCGCACTCGTCGGCTTTGACTTCACCATGACCAAGGAGGAGTCTCTGGACTATCATGTCTCCCAGATGAATCACGCCATGGTTCTGACCGGCGTCAATGTGGAGGACGGCAAGCCCAATCGCTGGAAGATCGAGAACAGCTGGGGATCCGACGGCGCCAACGGCGGCTATCACATGGCATCCGACTCCTGGTTTGACCGCTATGTCTTCCAGGCGGTTGTTCACAAGAAATATCTCGGCGATAAGGTTCAGATTCTGGAGGAGGAGCCTACCGTTCTTCTCCCCTGGGATCCTATGGGCAGTCTTGCCGACTGATCATCGCCGCCCCGATACGGTGACAACGAACGCACCCACCACTCTCGTGATGGGTGCGTTCCTATTCCATTCGGACCTATGTCCGTGATTTTCAGATCCTGAGAACCGTTTCAGTCCTCAATGAACTTGCGGAGTTCAAAGAAGCAGTCGTTTTCGGATTCTACATAGATCTCGTTCCAAGCCATGCGCGCCAGGTGTACACCCAGAATGCTCTTCGCAGACAGTCTCTTGTCGCCGCTGACCAGCCACACCTTTCCGTCAATGTGCGAAGCAATCTTGACGAATTCAGCCACATCGCTTCCCGTTACAAGATTGATCTTGTAAAGATATTTACCGTTGCAAATCATACTGTTCAAATCTCCTTTTCTTCATAATGTCAAACGATGATATTCATGTTCTGCCGACCGTACCCGACCGACTCTTTTCGTTTGCGCCCATAGTATAGCACCTCCTTTTTGAAAAGTCAATAGGCTTTTTACAAATTTTTCCGATTCTCTGTATTGCTCGACTTTTGTTCGGAAATTTGTCATTCCGTTGTGCGGTTTGTACAATTATAGTGGAGCGTTTTTGTATGAATCAACCAAAAATCAGCTTGTTAAACGATTTTTCGGTCGGACCTGTATTTGACAAATTGCACAATAACACAGGATATGGATCCCGAATGGGCGGTCCTCCATAGCAAAACCATATGAAATCAGAATCTTCGTCCGGCAAACTGCACAATCATCTGCCGTCGGACAAAGGATTGCCTTATTTTTCCGCATTATTCGGTTTCGGGCAAAAAAACTTCCCGAATCCGTTATCGGATTCGGGAAAAATACATATAATCTTTACATGGAATACTTCTTCGTATAGTCCACCAGCTCATCCACCGTGGTGAAGGCCAGGCCGGTGACGGTATCCGCACAGCCGTAATAGATGGCGATTCTGCCGGTTTCGCTGTCGGTAAGGGCGGCGCAGGGGAAGGTCACATTGGGAACATCTCCGCACTGCTCATAGGGCATTTCGGGACCCAGAATGTAGAACTGCGTCCGATACTTTACAACCGAGGGGTTATTCAGATCCAGAATTGCACAGCCCATGCGGTAGACATAGCCGTTACAGGTGGTAATGACCCCGTGATAGATCAGCAGCCAGCCCTCATCCGTCTCGATGGGACAGGGTCCTGCACCGGTTTTGGTACACTGCCACGCCGACACATCAAAGGGCGCCGGGCCGAACACATGACGGTGCTTGCCCCAGAAGGTCAGATCGGGAGACTGGGACAGATAAATATCCCCAAAAGGCGTATGCCCGGTATCGGAGGGGCGGGAGAGCATGGTGTACAGCCCGCCGATTTTTCTCGGAAAGAGGACTCCGTTGCGGTTGTAGGGCAGGAAGGCATTCTCCAGCTGACGGAAGGTCTTGAAATCGTCGGTATAGGCAATTCCGATGGTGGGACCGTGATAGCCGTTGCACCAGGTCACATAGTAATGCCCTTCCAGGTAGCAGACCCGGGGATCATAGCGATATTCGAAACGGGTGACCTCGGGATCGTCGCCGATCAGATGAATCGGTTCCTCTTCGATCTGCCAGTGAATACCGTCGGACGAAAATCCGGCAAACAGATTCATCCGGACTGCCTTATCGTCGCAACGGAAAACGCCGGCAAAGCCGTCCTTATAGGGTACCACCGCACTGTTGAAGATGCTGTTGATTTTGAAATTCTGATGCCGCTCGATAATGGGATTGCCGCTGTATCTCCATACCGGCTCCTTGCAATTTGCTGGTTTGTCCTCCCAGGGAATGTTCGGAAGGGGATTTCCGATGATTTTTGCCATAGTTCATGATTTCCTTTCTTGATGATCCGACTCTGTCAGGGCAGAATGGGCTTGCCGTTCAATACGGCATGGGTCAGACGCTCCCCTTTGTAGCACAGCTTCAGAGAGAAGAAGGGATGATCCGACGCCAGAAGGGTAAGGAAAATCCGATCGCCCTCCCAGATGGGCAGATCGGCGACCCGATCCTTGGGCACCCACTCCAGAACGCCCTCCGGGCATTCGATCAGTTCCCCGTCAAATCCGGTCGCCGTGAACAGGTGCATATATTCGGTGGGATAGAGATCGGACACAAAGGTGACGATGCCCCGATAGCGGTAGTCTGTCAGGGTCAGTCCGGTTTCCTCCAGCACCTCCCGACAGACGCAGTCCTCGGGGGATTCCCCGTCTTCGAACTTGCCGCCTACACCGATCCATTTATCGTGATTCTCGTCGTTTTCCTTTTTGACCCGATGGAGCAAAAGATAGCAGTTCTCCCACTCCAGATAGCAGAGCGTGGTATTTTTCACTGAATACCGTCCAGCTTTTTCAGGCAGTCAAAGCAGATCCGGGCCTCGGTCAGTCCGTCGGGAGTCAGGGTTTCGGACTCAACGACCTGAAAAATGCCAAGTTCCTTCGCTTTGGCATGAACTTCCTTCACAGGAGCAATGCCCATTCCCAGCGGTTTTCCCGTACCGTTTTCCAGTCCGTCCTTCAGGTGAATCACCCGGATACGGTCCTTCAGTCTGTCAAGAATGGCAATGGGGTCCTCGCCTGCATGGTACGCCCAGAATGTGTCAATTTCCAACTCCACAGAAGTGCGGGTTTCTATTTCATGGTGAATGATCTTCCCATAGGAAGTAGGGATAAACTCGTGGGAATGATTGTGATAGCCAAGAGCGATTCCCTCTGCCGCAAGAGCGGGAATCAGGCGGTTCACGGTGTCGATAAAATGATCCAATTTTTCCTGTGTGGACAGATCTGCGCCCGGAATGATGATGTTCCGATTTCCGATGATCTTATGGTAGCGTACCGTTTCCTCAAAATGATCGGCGATCTCTTCCACGCCGGTGTGGGTTCCGCTGCATTCCAGTCCGTACTCGTCCAGCCACGACCGGACATCTTCGGCAGGATGACCGAAAAATCCCGCAAATTCTACGGCCTTATAGCCGATTTCGGAAACCTTCTTCAAAGTCCCCCGAAGGTCGGTGGGCGTTACATCCCGAACACTGAAAAGCTGCAATCCGTATTTCATGAATATTCCCTCTTTCTGCAGGTTCCTTTGTCTGCCTTCGGCAGTTTTCCCGCACTTCTATTCTAGCACATCCGATGACATTTTTCAAGGGGGCGTTGGAAATTATTCAAATAATTTCATAAATCTCTTGCAATTTCAAGGGATTTGTGCTATAATCAAATCGTATAGCATTCATCCCTGCAGATACACCTGAAAGGAGGTTTTCTTACATGGATTCCATAAAAAAGTTAATCGAAGCAATCGACAAACTTCCCACTATCGCCAAATTGATTCTCTGCATCCCTGCAGTTGATATTATTTGGTCTATATACCGTCTTCTCCGCAGTGTCGTTGCCAACAACCTTGTCGGCATCATTGTCAGTGCCATTCTGATTCTCTGCGCACCTTTTATGTGGTTGATTGATTTGATCTGCATTATTCTCAAGGGAAAAATTTGGACAATCGACTGATTCCCACACTTGAAAAGAGACACTGCCGCTCAGCTTACGGCAGTGTTTCTTTTGGTTTTATATCATAATCTGATTTCGTTTAGTAAGGTATAATATTTATTTATAATTTGGCCTACGCCTTTCAAAATCGAAAAGGGTAACCTGACATCGTTTGTAGTACAGCTGATTATCTTCATCGTCGTTACCGCCGTTATCGGAATTCTGATCGGAGTTCTTGCAGCCATTCCGATTATCGGCATCCTGTTCGGCATCGTTGGAAGTCTTCTCGAACTTTACAGCATTGTCGGTATTGTCCTCTGCATTTTGAAATTTGTCGGAGTAGTCTGATCTTACCCCGCATATCTGAAAAGCCGGAACGCAGACTTGCAAATCTTTTGCAAGTCTGCGTTCCGGCTTCCCGATTTCATCTGCCGCAGATAACTGCGGCAGATGAAATCAATATTTGATGAATCAGCCGTTCTTTCTCTTCTTGGAAACTACAATTGCGCCTGCAAGGGCAATTGCGCCTGCAGCAGCCAGTGCAACAACGGCACTGCCGGTCTGAGGTACATCGGGAGTATCGGGGGTGTCGGGATTGTCGGTGGGAGGAGGCGTTACGGACTCGGGAACATTGTAGAGATTCAGATCTGCAAAGGAGAGTGCCGCATTGCCGTCTCTTCCGCCGCCGGTTCCGTCCCAGTTGCCTACGAAGCGCAGGCGGTAATAGGTATATTCTGCGGGATTGTCAACGCTGTAAACTGCCTCGGCAAAGTCCGTCATGGCAATTCCTGCCGCACCGCGGTCTACATGGTCGATCAGCGTATAAATGACGCCGTCGTTGGAGCCTTCCAGCGTCCATCCGAGAGGAGTTCTGGGGTTCTCATTGTTGTCGTTGGCGGCAACAATCTTATAATTGGTGATCGTGGTGGGTTCCTTGGTGGTCCATGTGATCTGACCGTTTCTCTTATCGGAGCATCCGAACTTGGTCTCTTTGTTGTTATCGAAAATATTGGAGATGGGGCCGTCTGCTTCCCACAGTCCGCTAAGGCTTGTGGCAACATTCTCAACAAGACCGTTGAGCAGTACGGTTCCTTCGGTATCCAGAACGGAGGGATCCACTGCGTCAATATCGGCAGGGACCGTTGTGGTATAGTTCAGAACGCCGTTCATTTCCTGAGCTTCCGCATTGGCAATGCCGTTGCCGTCTTCCGAATACTTGACTCTGGGCCACAGAATCTGTCCGCCGTCCAGCTCCAGGAATGCCGCCCGGAAGCCGTAGGTCTTGCCTGCTTCCAGGTAAACCTTGTGATCCTCGGGCATAAAGCATCCGCTACCGTTGTCGTTCCAGGTTCCGTTTGCCCACATTTCAAATGCACGGTAGGTCTTATTGCCGTCGACGATGTCGATGACGAAGCCGTTATCAACCTTTTCTGCGCCGAACAGATAGTATCCGGTTTTGTCAACCGTGATAAAGCCCTCATACATGTTGATGTAGGACTCATCGGCAATACCCAGATGGACATAGTCCACGCGGGGAACGATGGTGGTGCCTGCCTTCTTGGATGCGGCAAGCAGTGCGTCGATGGTGGCATCATACATCCAGTTGTCCTCGATACACTGAGCGCCGTTGCCGCCGTTATACTGACCGCCGTCTCCGGTACCCTTCTTTTGTCCGGCATCAATGAAGGCCTTCGTATACGGATGACCGTCATGGTTGACATCGCCCCAACGGTCGAGGTCGGTGTGATAGACATCGGCAGCCAGGTCGAAGGTCAGACCCAGATCGGCAAAGGATTTGTATTCGGTGGAATCGGGCAGATAGGCACCGACATCGCAGGCCTCGCCGCCGGTCAGCTCCAGGAACCATGCATTGACGGTGTGCGTTCCCTTGGTCAGAGTGATTTCGCCGATATCGGAGGGCAGCTTATCCTCATCCGAGTCAAAGTATGCGGTTCCCCAGTATTCGAAGGCTCTCACGCCGTCGAACTCCAGAACAAAGCCGTTGTCGAGCTTGTTGGCAACCACGGTAAAGGTGGTATCCTTCTCAACGGAAACGGTGCCCGTCCAGTGGATCAGGTAATTGTTATCTCCCTGATAGGGTGCGCCGAAGGATTTGTAATAATCGCCGTTGAACTTGCCGAAATCGGCAGACGAATCGGTTCCGGCCTTATAGGACCAATAGACCAGTTCGTCGATGGTGGAATCGAACATCTTGTTGTCATCGAAACTGCACTGATAGCCCTTGTCATCCTGCATCATGACGCGCTTGTACGCATCGTCCCATGCGGCGGTTTTGGCTACCATCGTATACGATGTCATGGTAAGACCTTCGACTGTCTTCGCTTCATCTGCGGTTGCTGTTGTAGCAGGAACAAGTGAAATCAACATTGCGGCCGTAAGAATCGCGGTTAATGTTTTCTTCATAATACATCCTCCCATTCATACAGTGGTTTTCCACTGCTTTGCTTAGGTAAGTATAGCATTTTTTTCAAAAATTGTCAATACAAAAAGCCAAAAATCGGTGATCTGATTGAAAAATCTGCAAATTGACCAATCAGATCACCGTTTTTATGTTAAAAATCACAATACGCAGTTGCAAAGTATGCAAGTCCCGTCAAAAACGACCGCTTCTGCCTCCGTGGGAGCGTCCTGACGAAGATGTATGGGTGGAAGAACCCGATCCTCCGCCGTTATCTTTGGGTATCGGGATCTTGGATACGGTGCTGTAAAGATAGACATCCCGTCTGTCGCGGATATTCAGGCTGTTCTTTCGGACATAATCGGAGGCGCCCGTCGCCCGCCGTACCGATTTCAGTTTTTTCTTCATGCTGTTCACGCAGACAAGGGCAATGACAAGACCCAGAATCAGAGATATGGGGATGATGATCCACGGGAAGACACGGTAGGGCTTCCCCTCTCTTGCCCTTTCCAGCATGAAGTCGGCGGTATCCGCATAGGACAGGAAGGCTTCGTAATAGCGATCCTCCGACAGATCGGTGAAAATGTCATCCTCTATGCGATCCAGCGCATCCTCGGTAATGGCCTCGATTCCAAAGCCGTAGGTGGAAATCGCCCACTCCCGATCATAGACACTGACCAGCAGAAGGATTCCGTCATCGCCGTCTCCCCTTCCCAGCCCGTTTTCGTCGTAATAGTCATCAGCGTACGCCTGAGCGGATCGGTATCCCAAGGATTTCACCGTCAGCACCATCACATCGCAGTCCCGCAGACTGCTGACCGAAGCAAGCTTTTCATCAAGGGTTTCCGACTGTCTGTCGGTGAGAATGCCCGCTTCGTCAAAGACATAGGAGGTTCCGGCATCGGACACGGTATCCGGCCCGATGGCGGACACCGGAAAGGCAGTCAGAAAAGCGGTGAGAGTAACGGTAACCATAAGGAAGATTTTTTTCATACACGGTCCTCCTTACAGCGTGAAAATCAGCCACAAAAGCAGGAAAATTCCGGCTCCGATGGCGGCAGTCAGTCCGAAAAGCCAGCGGAAATAGGCGGCTTTGTCCAGAGGGAGATCGCCGACGAATTTCCCGGTCTGCCCGTTCATGGCAAAGGTGAAGTTTCGATCCTTCCACTTGGTATTCAGAATCCAGACCGGGCAAAGGGCATAACGAACCCGACTGTTCTTCAGCTTTACGGTGGATTTTTCCGGAGTCACCGAACCGTATCCCGTCACCGTGGAGGCAAAGACCTGCTCGGTGGAGGTCTTCATCCGTGTCCGGACCCGCTCACTGCAGGCGTCCGACTTCACATCGTAGCGCTCCGCCAGATAGCCGGGCAGATACGCCGTGGAAAAGTCCACAGCCTTCGAAAAATCGTAGGGTTCGATGGATTCGGACAGGGCGTCGTCCATTTTGGAGGAACCGTCGGCGGGAACGCCCTCAAACCCCAGCTCTCCCGATCGGACCACCATATGGTGAGCGACCCGGGTGTAAATGTAATTTCGGTCGCTCCAGGTAAAGGATTTGGTCGCACGGTAGCGGATGGTGGCATCGGTATCGGCATCGAAAACCCAGAAGGGGACATAGACCCCCTTGATCTCCTCCAGATGATTTTCATCGGAAAAGACTTTCGGAAGCAGCTTTTTCCCTTTGAAATGCCGCTTAAGTGCCGCAATCGCCGCATTTTTGTCCACCTGAAAGGGGATCACCCAATCGGGCTTCAGATCGCCTTCCAGATTGCCGGTCAGCACCACCGGATTGCCGCAGAAAGGGCAGGCGGTCGCCGCCGTCGTCCTGTCGGCGACGATCTCGCCGCCGCAGGAGGAACAGACATACACCGACATCCCGTCCGCATCCTGTCCGCTCCATGTGGCCCCCGAATTCAGATCAAAGTTCAGTTCGTCCTCATCATCCTGCTGAAGTTCATCGTCGTACTCCTTCAGCGTCTCGGCGTCGAACTCGGTATCGCAATAGGGGCATTTGAGCTTCTGGAGGGAGGCGTCAAACTCAATGGCGCCTCCGCAACAGGGACATTTATAGGTCAGTTGATTGGACATGGCTTCTACCTGTTATCGTTTGATATCGTTGTCGACAAAACGGTCTCCGCACTCGGGACAGAATTTCGGAGGATTCTTGGGGTCCTCCGGCTCCCATCCGCACTTGTCACAGCGATAGAGGGGTGCATCCGCCGGCTTTCTTTCCCCGCATTCAGAGCAGAATTTTCCCTTGTTGACCGTCTTGCATTTGGGACAAGTCCAGCCGGACTCGGGACGCTTGGCTCCGCACTCGGTGCAGAATTTTCCGCTGACCACCGCTCCGCAGGAACAGGTCCAGCTGTCGGATGCCGATCCCGCCGCAGGATTCGCCTTGGGCGGAGCGGCAGGGGACGGAGGCGTCTGACTTCTGCCCATTTCGTAAAGTCCCTGGGCATTCATGCCGCCACCCGCATTCATTGCCATACCCATACCCATAAAACCGGTCATGGCACCGTTCTTGTTGGCAGCAGCCGCCTTCATGGCATCTGCCTGTGCGCCGGTGAGAGTTGCCGCCGCCATGGTGGGATCGCGGAGAATGGCGGTACGCTGTGCCTGTTTGATCAGTTCGGCATCCTCCTCAGGCAGAGTGATGGGATTCAGGGCAACCGAAATGACGGAAAGACCCCGAAGCTCTCCCCATTTTCCGGTCAGAGCGGCATTCATGGCATCCGAAATCTCGGCTGCGTGAGCAGGAAGGGCGCTGGGGCGCACTTCCATCTCAGAGATTCTGGCGAATGCCGGCTGGAGTGCGCTGATGAACTCGGTTTTGAGCTGACTCTCGATCTGATCCCTTGTATAGTCGGCAGTCACATTGCCGCAGACATTGGTATAGAACAGAATGGGATTACTGATCTTGTAGGAGTAGACCCCCGAACAGCGTACCGACACATCAATATCCAGTCCGATGTTCCGATCCACCACCCGGAAGGGGATGGGATTCGGGGTGCCGAACTTGTTGTCCATCAGCTCCTTGGTATTGATGTAGTAGACCCGCTGATCCTTGCCGGTGTCCCCACCGTAGGAAAACCGCTTTCCGACGGTCTTGAAGGTATCCAGAATGGATTTTCCCAGACTGCCCGCAAAGATGGAGGGTTCGGTGGAACGATCGTAGGTATATTCGCCCGGTTCGGCGCAGACCTCCACCACTTTTCCTTGCTCCACGATCAGCATACACTGTCCGTCAGCCACAGCGATGCCCGATCCGTTGGAGATGATGTTGTCGTTCCCCTTGGTATTGGAAGAGCGGGAAGTCATCCGCTTCTTTCCCTTGGTGACCATCACCCTTTGATCCATGGATTCGCAGTAGAAGAATTCCTTCCATTGATCGGCGAGGGTTCCGCCCAGTGCGCCGATGCCCGCTTTAATCAGTCCCATATGAACACCCCTTTAATATATATGTTGGTATTTGACATTGTAGCATATTTTTTGCTATATTGCAAGAGGGAGTTTGTGAATTTTCACAGATGGTTGAAAAATCCGTCGGAATATGGTAAAATAGTCGCGCAAAGCAAAATGATGCCCGTGGCAAAAATGAGCGACCATCCCAAAGCCATATGGTCAAATGAAAAAAGTTTTATTTCTCCCGAAACCGAATCCGGTTTTCCGACACTATCTGTATGAAAGGAGATGCGTCAACGATGCAAAACAGAATCGGTGAACTCTGCGAGTACTATGCGTCCGAATATCTGGACAAGGTCTTCTACTTCTGCCTGAAAAAGACCGGCAATGCCCATCAGGCTGAGGATCTTGCCTCCGAAATTTCCCTGTGCATTCTGGAGGAGCTTACCAAGGGACACCTTCCCGATCACTTTCACGGCTGGGTCTGGCAGATCGCCCGCAATCGCTATGCAGGATGGGCGGATAAAAAGCACCGACAGTCGGAATGTCAGTCGGGATGGGATGTTTCCGACCTGCCCGAGTCCCTGCAGCCGGTCTTTGAGGATCCCGAAGACAGGCTGGTCGCCAGGGAGGAGTCGGAACTGCTCCGTCGGGAGCTTGCCTTCACGGCAAGGGAATACCGGGAAATTCTGGTCGCCTATTACTTTGAACAATCGCCGATTTCCGAAATTGCAAAGGTGCTCTCCCTCCCCGAAGGAACGGTCAAAACCCGACTGTTCCGAGGAAGAAACAGATTGAAAGAAGGAATGAACATGGCACGAACCTTTGGCAGAAAAAGCATTACACCCGAGCGCATTTCCTATAGCGGAACGGGATCTCACCCGTCGGAACTTCCGAACTCGGCACTGAATCGGAAGATTCCCCAGAACATTGTCCTGGAGGCTCACAACAACCCTTCCACCCCCGAAGAGCTGTCCATGGAGCTGGGCATTGCCCTGCCCTACATGGAGGAGGAGATTCAGATCCTCTGCGACGCCTCCCTGCTTGTCAAAACCGAAGACGGAAAGGTTGTCACCGACTTTTTCATCGCCGACAGGGACACCCAGTCGGTCGTTGAAAATCTGACCGAAAAATGCGGCGCTCAACTCGCTCCCCTTGTATGGGAGTTGACACTTGAAATGGAGAAAAAACTGGAAGCGGAGGGTATCCGCCCTGCCTCCCTGTCCCCGGAGGATTTCCGCTGGATGATCGCCATCGAATGCGTCCGCAATCTTATGCACCTGAGTGTGGGAGACTTCCAACGGCCCGACGGCGGCAATTGGGGACTGGTTGGCTACGAGCAGGGCTTTCCTTCCCGGATTCCCTGCATGGGACAAAACGGAAACTGCTTTTCTGACATTCAGTTCTGGGTATACGGTCCCCATATGGAGGGCTTTGACCGACCCGACGAGCGCATGGGGCATAAACTGACATACAACGGCATTGCCCTTCCTCTGATCCGTGATGTGATTACGGGAAATCGCACGCCCGCCGATTTTTCGGCAAATGAGCGGGAAATCTGGGACGAATACACGCCCCGCTATGTCCACGAAGAGGACGGAAGGGTCGTATTCGATCTGCCCGTTTACAAACGGGAGGTCTATAAACGGCTGTGGTCTTCCGATTTTCTAAGCTGCAAGAGCTATGCCGAAGCCAAAGCAGTGGAAGACCGGCATTTTGAGGCGGTCTGCGATTATCTGCGTTCCATCACCTGTCCGACCCTCCACAAGCAGTTGGATTATGTGGCGGGCATGATGGACCGTACCGATGGGGCAGTCCTTCAGGCTCTGGTTCAGTCCGGCAGGCTGACCGTTCCCAAGCATCCGTCCGAGTCCAATGCGACCTGCTATCTGGTGGTAGGGTAAAAAGATCGGTGGACTTTTTCTCGAAAAAGTCCACCGATCCCCTCCAAAATCTTTAAAAAAACAAGAGATACCGTTTGCAATCGCCGATCTTTGATCGGCAGACAAAACCCATTGGGGTTCTACCCCTTCTTTTATAAAAGCTGTTGGGGTTCAAGGGGCTTTTCACGAAAAGCCCCTTGATCTTATTTTTTATTCTCTTCCTTCAAATACGCCTTCACATGGGCAAACGCCGCATCCTCGCCCTGCTCTGCCAGAACGGTCAGCATCTCCCGAAGCTCTGCCGCCGTTTCGGGGTGCATGGTGACGGGTGCTCTTCCCTTCAGAAAATAGGCAAGGGCGTCCCCGTCGGCATAATCCTTCCCGCGGTAGATCTTGCTTGCCGCCACTCTGTCGCAAAACATCTCCGCAACGAATTTCCGGGGCATCTTCACTGCCTCGATTCTCCGGGTCGCCGGATTGTAATCGGTCCAGTATTCATAATGGTGACGGTTCCGCCCCTTATGGTGCATCCAGGCGGCGCTGTAACCGTAAACCTCCCGCTCCCGCTCATTGGGCGATCGACTGCCCTGATAGAACCTCACCCCGGGGATCAGCTCCGCAGGTGAAAATTTGGACAGATCATGGAGCAGTCCCCGGATCGGAATGCCCGCCTTGACGCAGTGAATAAAAACTTTATGACGGTGCTTTGTCACCGTCTTCAAATGCCCGATCAGATGCACTTTCGTTGCCTGCCTTCCGAAAAAAACTTTCTACGGATTATTTTATCATACCTTTTGGCATTTTTCAAGAGATATTTCGGGTTTTGCTTGAATTTCTTCTCCGGCATACCGTCCAATCGCACAAAAATGAGCAGTCGGTTTTGTGAAATCTCACCAAATTCGTTTTTTTAGGCTTTGCCTTCAATAAAAATACAAAAAAATTTATAAAATTCACGAATTGTACTTGATTTTTCTCGATGAATGGTGTATAATGGAAGCGAGATTGGGAAGAGCACTAAATTCAGCTTCCCGAAGAAAGGATAATCATATGAAAAGAAAAGCTTCACTTATGCTTGCCGCTCTGATGATTGTCAGCATGACTGCTACGCTTGCATCCTGTGGCGGCGACACCCCCGAAACCACAACCGGTTCGGACACCACTACTACAACATCTTCCGTTACTACCACTTCTTCCGCAACAACCACCTCAAATGTTGTTGCTGACCCTTCGACCCCCACTTCCGGCGGTCTTCTCCCCACCGGAGATACCCCTCTGGTAGAGGCAGACAGCGAGTACGCCTACAAGGTCTTCTACTGCCCTTACTCTGCATCCGGACCTAACGGCACCTACGACGAGACTCAGGATGAACTGGTAGAGTATATGTCCGGATTCGGCTGGACCATGGGCGATGACACCATCCCCGATGCTGCTATGGACGATATCAAGAGCTGGACCGACAAGGCAAACGGACCCTTCGGTGACTGCAATGTTTCCGGTTACGGTTACACCAACGCCGACATCGGCTGGACCGATCAGAATCACGGTCTGATGCTTTACACCACCTTCACCATTGACAATCTGGAAGAATTCAAGAACGCTTACGAAGATCTCTACATGGTTATGTGGTATGACAATACGCCTTCCATCTACATCAACGGCACTTTGATTTTCTATAAGAACACCAATCTGACCGGCGATCCTAAGGACTGGACCGATGGCGATACCTTCAAGGACGTTTGGCCCGAGGATGAAGAGGGTTACTTGACTGATGCAACTCAGGATATGCTTTCGCTGCTGGTTGAGGGCGAGAACACTGTCGTTATCATTCTGAAGGACGCATGGGGCGGACGCGAATGCTGCTTCGAGCTGGGCGCAACTCCCGACGCAATCTTCCACGATTAAGAATCTCTTGACAATCAACTTCAAAAAACTGCCGCAGATGCGGCAGTTTTTTTGAAAATCCGGGGGTCTTTCCATATGAAAAGCAAGATTCCGATGAAGATCATCGGGCATATTTCCACCGATTTTCCGACGAAGTTCGGAATTCCCCGCCAATCGGGGCTGGTTCCCGAGCTTCGAGGGACGATCCGTTTGGAAAAGGAGTATCAGAATCCAGACGCCCTGCGGGGACTGTCAGACTATTCCCATATCTGGCTGATCTGGCTGTTTTCCGAATCCATTCGGGAGAACTGGTCGCCCACCGTCCGTCCGCCGAGGCTGGGCGGAAACCGCCGCATGGGCGTATTCGCCACCCGATCGCCCTACCGTCCCAATCCCATCGGGCTGTCGGTGGTAAAGCTGGAATCGGTAGAGCTTTCGGACACAAAGGAAATTCTGATTCATGTATCGGGCGCCGATCTCATGGACGGTACGCCGATTCTAGACATCAAACCCTATCTTCCCCATGTGGATGCCATTCCGGACGCTGTCGGCGGCTTTTCCGATGCCTGTCGGGACTATCATCTGGAGGTTGACTTCCCACCCGAATTGCAGAACCTTATTCCAAAGGACAGGCAATCCGCTCTGTTCGGCGTCCTTGCCGGCGATCCCAGACCGTCCTATCAAAACGATCCCGAACGAATCTACGGCATGGTTTACGGGGAGTACGAGGTCCGATTCCGTGTTGAAGGTGGCGTCCTCCATGTCTGCCAAATCCTGAAAAGCGAATAAACCGTACGGCACTCAAAGCAATAAACGGGAGCGTCCCAAATGGGATGCTCCCGTGTTTTTTTGATGGGAAATCAGTTGGCAGTAACCGTGAAGTTATCCACGGATGCGGCGCTGTAATGGCCTCTGAAACCTGCCATACCCTGGAGGAAGGGATCCGGATCGGTATACTCAATCAGCAGATTGCCGTCTACCCAGATCTTCAGGGTTGCCCCTACGGCCTCAACCTTCATATGGTAGGTGCCTCCGCTTTGAGTCCGGAAGTTCGCAGTAGTCAGAACCTCCCATGAATAATTCTGCTTACCCAGAACAACGGTCGATCCGGTCAGACCGATGAAGTAGCCCTGCACGAAATCGGTACCGGCGACAACATCATTGCCTGCGCCGCCTACCGAAGGATTGGTGGCACGGATCAGCATACCGAAATTGATGGAACTGCTGTCCAGGGTAATATCCGCTTCGGCGGTGTAGTCGCCCCAGCTCTCACTTCCATACAGACGCTTTCCGAGAGGGGTGTCGCCGCCCAGACTGAGCACGCCGTTTGCAATGGTCCATGTACCGTCCGAATACCGGTTCTTGTCCGTTGAAGTGGAATAGTTCAGATCAATGGCGGTGACAGCCGTATACTCAAGGAAGGTATAGGAGCCGATCTCACAGGATCCCGAGACTGCCGCAAAGGTGATGGCAGACATTCCCTTGGTCAGGGGAAGATTCCGGAAGGTCACGGTCGTCATCTTCGAATCGGTGGCAGGAAGGATCAGTTCTCCGATTTCGGTTTGATTCTGATAGAGCTTCAGTTTTGTCTCTGTCGAGCTTCGGTAGCTGATTCCCAAATCATATCCCGCAGTCTTTGCCACATTGACCAGATAGTTCAGATGGCCGTCCGCCGACAGCGAAACCAGATTCATCTTCTGATATGCAACGGTCGTTACATCATCTTCAACGCAGGTGATTGCCTGAACAGAGCCGGAAATCGGCTTGAAATAGCTCTTGATCGAGGACTGGTTGACCTCTCCGGATATTCCCATAAAGCCGATGGTCGCCGTTCCGCCCTCGGAAGTGGCGCCGAAGGCTCCGGTACCGAGATCGGACTCAAGGGTACAGAGGGTACGGTTGTTGACAAGGAAGGTGAAGCTTCCGCCATCCTTGCGAACCGTCAGAAGCTGGAGCTTCGAAAAGTCGGTGTTCTCCTTAAAGGAGTTCTTGAGAGCCTTTTCATGGACGGTAGGAACACCGTTGACCATAAAGGTGACGATCAGATTCTGTCCGTCGGGATCGAAAAGGGCGGTTCCGTAATTGTACTCATTGGTGTAGCTGAACACCATTCCTGCCTTGCCGCCGCTGATGGAAGCGACATTGCACTCGGCGGTATAGTTCTCGCCGTAGGAATACTTCGCCAGAACCCATCCGCCGTCGCTGAGGGTCATGACGCTATCGGAAATGGACGCTCCGTCGGAGTACCAGTTATCAAGATCGGTACTTTCGGTGAAATAGGAGTACAGATCGGGCATTTCGGGCGCCTGCTGATCGCTTATAGTGGGTCCCAGCACCTCCATGGTGGAGCCGTTGAAGACCAGTCTGTCAATGCGCATTTCTCTCATGGGCGCGCCGAGGGAGGAGTGATAGACGATGTAATAGCTGTCCATATTCGGACCCATGACGGTAGAGCTGTGTCCGATGCCCTGAGGGAGGCTCAGGGTGTTCACCAGAATGGGATTGTTGTCTGCCGCCGTGAAATAAGAGGGCGAGCGGGTGGAGGTGGCGTAGTTGATCCGATATCCGTTGCACCAGACATGGTTTCCGGTGTAGGTCAGATAGTAGACGCCGTTCACCTTGATAACCATGGGGCCTTCGGTCCAGCCGTTCATATTGGCACCGGTATTGGTACCCGAATCCGAAACCTTATCGGGGGCGCTCATGGGGTAAACCATGATTCCGCCGCCGCTTGCACTGTAAAAATACCATTTTCCGTCATCGTCGATGAAGACACTGCCGTCGATGGAATGACCGAAATTATCGGTAATGGCCTTGAAGGGACCGGTGGGCGACGAACTTCTCAGCACATAGTGTCCGTTTCCGGCAGGAGAAGTGTACATATAGAAGTATCCGTTATAATAGACCACCTCGGGGGCATATGCCGTCACGGTCACAACTTCTCTTGCGCAAAGTCCCTTATATTTCCATGTAATCAGATCGTCCGAAGACCAGCACTGGATACCGAGATTGCCGTCCTTGGTGGAACAGTAAAGATAATATCTTCCGTTCCAGCGCATGACGAAGGGATCTCCGACTCCGTATCCCGGCCATACATTGGGGGTCTTCAGAGAAATCAGCGGATTTTCATAGGTTTGAGTAAAGGAATTTCCCGATACATTCATAATGGACTCCTTTTGGATCTCAGTCTGCTCGACGGGCGTAATCACCGGCGCATTTCCCGACGGAACCAAGTCGGTACTTGTTGTTGTATCGGATTCAACCGATGACGAGGGGGAAGGCGGAGTGCGGTTACAGGATACAAAGACGGCGAGCGTTGCAAGGGCAACAAGGATGGACAGGATTCTTTTCATTGGATTCAACCTTTCCTTGCCGATTTTCATGTGTCCCGTTCCAATCGGCAGTTATTTTTTATATTATAGTACAAATTCCCCAAAGTTGCAAGATGAATTTCGGACAAATTTGTGTAAAAAACGGACAAAATCAAAAAATCTGCCGCAATTGAGAATTGCATATTCGTTCACAAAAAAAGATTGACTTTTCCGTAAAAAAAAGATATAATAGAATCATTCAGAAAGTTCAACGGAAGCGTCCTTTTCCTTCATTGCGAAGGCAGCAGGGACAATGGACACGGGAGGATGATATGAGCAAGCAAAACGATACCGAGACTTCCGCACTGCCGTCTCGGATCCATATGGAACATTCCAAAAGCGTGAACTTCCGGATGGCGTATATGCACACCCATGTGGAGTACGAGCTTCTTTTTGTGACAAGCGGACGGGTGATTGTGGAAAGCAATATCAACAGCACGGAGATTTCAGCGCCCTGTCTTGTCCTGCACAAGCCCTACATGCTCCACCGTGCCTGCTCCGTCGGGCAGGAGTGCTACGAGCGGTATGTCATCAATTTCGGGAAAGATCTTCTGGAGAGATTCGCCCCCTGGATTCCCGACTTTCACCGTCTGCAAAGAGGTTCCATGACGGTCATCCATCCCGATGTGGAGCTGATCGCCGATCTCTGTCGGGCGATGGACGAGCTTTGGACATCCTATATGGCATCGGACGAAGCCGTCAGCCAGCTTCGTCTGGTTCTGATGCTCAATCGGATCAGCTCGGGGGTACGGGAGGATTCCATCGAAACCACAGAGCAGGAACACGACTACATTGCAAAGGTCATGGATTTTATCAGCCGCCATTTCGGGGAATGCCTGCAAACCGACGAACTTGCCCGCAATTACTATGTCAGCCGGGGCAAGTTGACCTCGGATTTCAAAGAATACACTGGTATGACGGTCAAGCAATATGTCCGCCTGACCCGGATCAACATTGCAAAAGAAATGCTGATCGCCGGCAGAAGCATCTCCGAAATCGCCCAAACCTGCGGATTCTGTGACGATTCCCACTTCATCCGAACCTTCCGCGCGCTGGTCGGAACAACGCCAAAGGAATACCTTGCTTCAAAACGGCGGTCCGGCAATCGGGACATGACAAACGGCGGAAAGTAATCCGGATGAAAGTCTGAAAAGTTTCGCTTTTTCAGACCGAAGATTTTGCGCCTTGGCAGTTTATTTCAAAACCACCCGTCAAGCGGGTGGTTTTGATGAGGCTGACGAAAAAGTCTAATTACCTTCTCAACAGAGGTAAAATTGTCCAAAGCCGTTCGAC
>JBJDZJ010000095.1:0-13381 GCA_051867915.1 Eubacteriales bacterium | reverse complement strand
AAAATTGTCCACAAGTAATTAATCTTGCTTATATGCGGAGGTCCGCTTATGAAACTGGCTGAAGAAAACCAATGCACCGGCTGCTCGGCCTGTGCCTCTATATGCCCAAAGCAGTGCATTCACATGGAACCGGATGTAGAAGGATTTCTGCGCCCGGTTGTAGAAAAGGATAGTTGTGTTTACTGCGGAGTATGTCAGAAAGTGTGCCCGATTCTCTCACCTTTGCATCCTTCATCGCCATCAGAAACTTCTGCTTATGCTGCTTATAATATGGATGCAGATGTTAGAAAACAGAGCTCATCCGGCGGAGTATTTACAGCACTGTGTACATGGATATTGGATCGCGGCGGTGTTGTTTTTGGTGCTGTATATGACGAGGATTTCACTGTTCGGCATCGTATGCTAGACCGCAAAGCAGAACTATGGCGACTGCGAGGAGCGAAATATGCACAGAGTGATCTGGCGGATTGCTTTTCTCAGGTTAAAGCTTGTCTGACACATGGGCAGCATGTTCTTTTTTCCGGCACGCCATGTCAAATAGCGGGTTTACAGAAGTATCTCGGAAAATCATGGGAAACATTGCTTCTTGTGGATGTGGTTTGCCACGGAATTCCTTCCCCTGCTGTATGGAAACACTACATTAGATACCGGAGTGAGAACGACGCCAATGGGGCAAGGCCAACGGCCATTAACCTGCGGAGCAAAGAAACTGGCTGGCCTGGGTATTCCATCCGTTTTGACTACGAAGGCCATCCTAGCTATACCGTTCAGAATTTTCATGACCCGTATCTTCGTGCCTTTGTTGGCGACTTGTGCCTGCGTCCTTCCTGCTATGACTGTAAATTCAAAGGAATAGCGCGCACCAGTGACTTTACTTTGGCGGATTACTGGGGTATTGAAGAGCAGGTCCCTGTGCTTCACGACGGAAATGGGACATCCCTTGTATTTGTCCATTCGCCAAAAGCAACTTCGGTTTGGGAAAACATTGCTTCCATAATGCGACGGCAGAAAGTTGATCCGAGCAACGCGGTCAAGCACAATCCCTCCGCAATCCGTTCCTCCCAGCTTCCAAAGAAGCGCCACACATTCATGTCACGATATCAAGTTGATGATTTTACAGAATTAACAGTCGAACTGCTCGCCCAACTCAAAGATGCAAAACATACCTCTTTTTTTTCATATATTGCGCACAGGATAAAGCAAATGCTGAAAGATCATTAATTAAGGAAGGCTATTGGTAATGAAAATTCATTTTAAACTTTGTAACGTTCGCTTTTGGATAGGATTAATTGCTTCATGTATTTCATTTGCAATCTCTTACTCTGTTGGTGGAAGTATTTTTAAATGCATAATTTTATCTGCTGCATTTATAGCCGTTTCCCTTTTTAAAATAAGTATATCAGGAAAGTGGTCCTGTCCTTTTATTATACTTACCTTGTTGCTGTTTTCCTTTGCCACTCTGTTTTTATCACAGTTTGTGCTTGGCGAAGGGCTTGCTTCAGTTGCGCCGCTCTGTATCATTTTGGGCTTTTGTTTCTGTACTATTCTACTTGGGCTTCTTTTTCTGGTTTGGCCCAACATTCGCTTTTGTTCTGTTGTAGGAAGCGGCATGGTAATGTTGTTGGCAACAGCAAACCATTTCGTGTATACCTTCCGAGGAACCGAATTGAATTTCATTGATTTCTTTTCTATCCAGACAGCTGCCAATGTCGTCTCAAAGTATCATTTTGATATAACGCCGCCGATGATATATTCCTGGATCATCTACCTCCTATTGATCTATGCGATTTGGGGTATTTGCTTTCCAAAAATTATACGCAAGTCCATCTGCTATGTTCTTCCTCTCTGCGTATTCAGCCTCTGTGCGGCGCTCTTCTTCGGTTTCTCTGGGCGAGTTCAGGCTCGGCATTTTTTTAATAGTGGAACATACAATAATGGCTATATTTTAAATTTTGCATTAACTATTGATGAGGTCTTTGTCGAAAAGCCAGATAACTATTCTCCCGATTGCGCAGAACAGATTTCTAAAACATACAATACGGAAACTGCATCTGACAATCCGCAATTTCCCGATATCATTGTTATCATGGACGAGTCCTATTCCGATCTGAGCGTGTTGGGTGCTGCATTGAATACAGATCCTGAGATTTCACCGTTCATTTGTTCTCTGGAAGAGAATACTATTAAAGGATACGCGTTGACATCTGCGTTCGGTGGCCGAACAGCCAATTCGGAATTTGAGTTTCTGACTGGTATGACTATGGGATTCCTTCCTGAAGGCTCTATTGCCTTCCAACAATTTGTCCACGACGAAAACTACAGCATCATTTGGCAGTTGAAAAGTATGGGATACCAAACGGTTGCAATGCATCCTTATTTGTCCAATGGTTGGATGCGAAATACAGTATGGCCCAAGCTGGGGTTCGACAAATATGTGTTTCTTGATGAATTTCCGCAGGAGAATCTGTTACGCAACCTGGTCAGTGATCAGGAAATGGTAGACTTTATCATTAATGCCTACGAAAATCGGGATGCTGAGTCCCCTATGTTCCTGTTCGGTGTAACTATGCAGAATCACAGCGGATATGATTACATTGGTGACGATTTTGAAACGACAGTTCATCTGGAGGGATACAACAGTGATTATCCCGATGCAGAGCAGTATCTATCCCTGATTCATTCTACCGATAAAGCAATAGAGAATTTAATTACTTATTTTCAAGCAACAGAAGATCCTGTGGTAGTCCTTTTCTATGGTGATCATCTGCCTGCTCTGAATCAGCATTTTTATGAAGAACTGCATGGGGGTTCTTTTAATACTCTGGATGAACAGATGCTGCAGTTTAAGATCCCGTTCTTTGTGTGGACAAACTATGAAATTGAGGAACAGTTTGTGGAATGTACCAGTCTAAGTTATCTTTCCACCTATGTGTATGAGGCTGCTGGAATCCCTCTGCCCGGATACAATCAGTTCCTGAGGGAGATGGAAAAACAGGTTCCAGCTATCAACATGTTGGGATATTACTCTGTTTCGGAAGCATGTTTTCTCCCGATTGATCATGCAGAGGCAACGGAACTGGAATGGCTGAATGACTACAAAATTCTACAGTATAATGCCCTTTTTGACGAAAAAAATCTGTGTTCAATGTTTACGATAAATTGAGGGAGCTAAAAATGAAAACTGTCATGCTCGTCTTCGGCACACGTCCCGAAGCCATCAAAATGTGTCCGCTGGTCAATGAACTGAAGACCAGAGATAATTTTGAAACAATCGTCTGCGTGACCGGACAGCACCGGCAGATGCTGGATCAGGTGCTGCAGGCTTTCCATGTGGTGCCGGACTATGATCTGTCCATCATGAAGGACAAGCAGACGCTGTTTGACATTACCACGAACATTCTGAATCGGATCAAATCCGTTCTGGATGAGGTCAAGCCCGATGTCGTGCTGGTTCATGGCGACACTTCCACCACCTTTGTTACCGCACTGGCTTGCTTCTATCTGCAGATTCCGGTTGGCCATGTGGAAGCCGGTCTGCGGACTTACAATATCTACTCACCCTATCCGGAGGAATTTAACCGGCAGGCGGTCAGCATCATCAGCCGGTACAACTTTGCGCCTACGGAACTTTCCAAGCAGAATTTGCTGAAGGAAGGCAAGAATCCGGAGACCATCTATGTCACCGGCAATACCGCTATTGACGCTTTGAAGACCACTGTCCGGGAGGACTACGCTCACCCCGAGCTGGAATGGGCCAAGGACAGCCGCATGATCCTGATTACCGCTCACCGGCGGGAGAATCTGGGCGAGCCTATGAAGAATATGTTCCGGGCTATCCGCCGCTGTATGGACGAGCATCCCGATGTGAAAGCCATTTATCCCATCCACATGAATCCCGTTGTCCGTGAGACCGCCGATGAGATATTGGGCGGCGATGATCGGATTCACATCATCGAGCCGTTGGATGTGTTGGATTTTCACAATTTTATGGCTCGCAGTTTTCTGATTCTGACTGACTCCGGCGGAATTCAGGAGGAAGCGCCTTCTCTGGGCAAACCGGTACTCGTCATGCGGGATACTACCGAGCGGCCTGAGGGTATCGCCGCCGGCACCTTGAAGCTTGTGGGAACCGACGAAGATGTGATTTACCAGAGTTTCAAACTGCTTTTGGATGACCCCGATGAATATGCCAAAATGAGCAACGCCGGCAATCCTTATGGCGACGGCTTCGCCAGTAAACGGATTGCGGATATTCTTTCAAGATCGTAGGACTCCTATGCTACAAAAAATATTTCTTTGGTTTTATTGTCTGCCCATTATTGATGTACTTCTGCTGACCGTTTTGTTCAGTGCTGTGTATCTGGAACTTCGTCGGTTGTTCGGTCAAAAACGCTTTTGGAAACCGACTGTTGAGATTCTCCTTGTGATCTGCCTTGCGGTGATCGGCGCTGCAACTTTGACCGACCGTACGCCGAGCGCCGATCCCGCTGATCCCCGGCTGATCCCCTTTTACTCCTATTATACCGTCTTTACCGGAGGGAATCCCGAGTTTTTCCGAAGCAATCTCATGAATGCTGTCCTTTTTTATCCTGCCGGACTGTTTGCCTGCGATGGACTTCCTGAAAAGTGGAGCGGAAAAAGACGGATCCTTCTGACGGTTCTGGCACTTGCATTGATCAGCATAGGCATCGAATTCCTCCAATACCGTTTTGCGCTGGGACAGGCTGAAACCGACGATGTGATTCACAACACGCTTGGCGCCCTTGCGGGGGCGGTTATTGCATCGGTTCGTATCCAAAAAGCGTCCAAAAATGAACAAACCGTTCCATAAGTCCAAAACTTACTATTCTTTTTTGAAAATAAAGTGTTGACCTTTTCACCGATTTGTGCTATAATAAACACTGAATTTGGTGTTGGATCACGGGACTGTGCGATGCCGAATCATTTGCGGGATACGGATCCCCTCACTGCTCACCGAAAGGAAGTGCGCTTATGCCATATGCAGACATCCATTGCCATCTGTTGCCCGGACTTGATGACGGGTCGTCCTGCATGGAGGAAACACTGGATATGGCAAGACTGGCTTTGGACAGCGGCGTGACGACGATCGCCGTTACGCCCCACAGCTACGGTCACGGATATTCGAGCTTCGACCCGGACTGCTGTTTTCTGATGCGCCATCGGTTGGAGGCTCTGCGGGAGATGCTTGCCGAATACAGGCTGCCGCTGAAGGTGGTTCCCGGAATGGAAATATTGGCGCACGAGAAGATGACGGACTACCTTCGGGACGGTCTGATGCTGACGCTGAACGATACCCGTTATGTTCTTGTGGAATTTCCCTTTGACGAACATCCTCGCTATGTCCGAAAAATGCTGGATGAACTGCTTTCGGAGGGCTATCGGCCTATCGTTGCCCATCCCGAACGCTACTTTTTTGTTCAGGATAGGCCCGATTTGGTTGCAGAGTGGCTGGAAGCGGGCGCTTTGGCTCAGGCCAACAAGGGATCCCCGCTGGGATATTTCGGAAGCAGTGCCAAAAAATGCGCGGATTATCTGCTTTCCTGCGGAATGATTCAGGTGATTGCCAGCGATGCCCACTCCGCAGATTACCGCACCACCCATTTCGGAGCGATCAGCGCCTATATAACCAAGCATTATTCCCCTGAAATTGCGAAACGGTTACTGGATACCAATCCCCGGGCGATTCTTCACGGGTCCCCGGTGAAGCCCTGATAGGGCATAGTTGAAAATAAATGAAGATAAAAAGGAATTTGAAATGGAAAAAATTGCCCGAAAAATAAACACTGCCAAGCTGATCCGAGTTCTGGGACTCCTATTGGTGGATATTATTTTTTTCAATCTGTCGTCTGTTCTTGCCTTGTTGATTCGTTTTGAATTCAATCTGACGGAACTGAGGGGTAGCGGTTTCCTTCTTTCAATTGAGAAGATCGCGCCTTTTGGTACTGTAATTGCGCTGGCGATCTTCTATGTATTCGACCTCTATAACAGCCTGTGGGATTATGCCGGACCGAGGGAATTTGCAAAAGTCGCCGCGGCTTCGGTAGTGACGGGATTTGCGCAGGTCTTTCTTGCGCATATATTCAATCTGCCTCTTCCCAGAAGTTTCAGCATACTTTTCACACTGTTTCTGGGACTGACGACCGGATTGGCCCGATTCAGCTATCGTTACATCCGCCGTATCCGGCGAAAGCATCTGAATAAGAAACGAACCATGATTATCGGCGCCGGTCAGGCGGGTGCCATGGTTCTGAAGGAAATGCAGACCAACCCGGATTCGGATAACAAGGCGGTTTGCTTTATTGACGACAACCGCCGCAAATGGGGAACCTTTCTCAACGGCGTAAAAGTGGTCGGCGGCAGGGAAGACATTGTCAATCTGGCAGAAACCTACAAGATAGATGAGATCTTCTTTGCAATACCTTCCATGACGCTTGGCGAGAGGAAGAAGGTTCTGGACATTGCCGGTCGGACCGGAAAAGTGGTGAAGGTTCTGCCGTCTCTGACCCAGATTTCCAGCGGACAGGTGCATCTCAGCCAGTTCCGGAAGGTTCAGGTGGAGGATCTTTTGGCAAGAGACCCGATTACCATTGATATGACCGGAATCCGGGAATCCATCGTCGGCAAAGTGGTGCTGGTTACCGGAGGAGGCGGCTCCATCGGAAGTGAGCTCTGCCGCCAGATTGCGACCTATGATCCGAAATGCCTGATTATCTTTGATATTTACGAAAACAACGCCTATGCCATCCAGCAGGAACTGATCCGCAAACAGCCGAATCTTCATCTGGAGGTGCTGATCGGCTCTGTCAGAGACGAGGACCGACTGAATGCCATATTTGAACAGTACCGTCCTCAGCTGGTGTTCCATGCCGCCGCTCATAAGCATGTTCCCCTGATGGAGGACAGCCCCCATGAGGCGATCAAGAACAATGTGTTCGGTACATACAAAGTGGCAAAAGCCTGCGATCGGTATGCTGTCGAGCGGATGCTGTTGATTTCCACCGACAAAGCGGTCAATCCCACCAATGTCATGGGCGCATCCAAGCGGATGTGTGAAATGATCGTTCAGATGATGAACAATCATTCCGAGACAGACTATGTTGCGGTACGGTTCGGCAATGTCCTCGGTTCCAACGGTTCTGTCATTCCGCTCTTCAAAAAGCAGATTGAGGCGGGCGGACCGGTGACTGTCACCGATAAGAATATGATCCGCTATTTTATGACCATACCGGAAGCGGTATCTTTGATTCTGGAGGCGGGAACCTTCGCCGAAGGCGGGGAGATCTTTGTTCTGGATATGGGCAAGCCTGTGAAGATCGACGATATGGCAAGACAGATGATCTCGCTGTCCGGTTTTGTACCCGATGTGGACATCAAGATTGAATATACGGGACTTCGTCCCGGCGAAAAGCTGTATGAGGAACTGCTTATGGCAGAAGAGGGAATCAAGAAAACCCCCAATAATGCTATTTTTATCGGTCATCCTCTGAATTTTGACGAATCCGAGTTCTGTGAGAACCTGAAAATGCTGGATCTGCTTTGTCAGGACGAGTCCAGCGACATCAGACCCCAGATCAAGCGGACGGTTCCCACCTATCAGGGAATCCCGGACGGCGCAGAAGCCTGTGTAAAATAAGAAGGGCAATTTATAGTCTGAAAAACCGGAGACTTTATCAGACCGGTAGTTTTGCGGCTTGGCAGTCGGAGTAAAACTTCCGGATAGAAAGAAAGGCATGGTCATACGCATGAAAAAAATCAGAATACTTCTGTATGTACTGCTGTTTTTGGCAGTGGTTACATTCGGACTCTATTGCATGGTGCTTCGGAAGCAGAATGCCAATCAGCCGCCGGAGATCGGGATAGACAGCGATCTGCTGTATGTGTCGGCGACCTCTGATGAGGCGGCACTGCTGGAAGGCGTGAGCGCATGGGATCCCGAGGACGGAGATGTCAGCAATTCCATCGTGGTGGAATCGGTATCGGTGTTTGACGAAGACGGCTTCCGCACGGTTACCTATGCCGCCTTTGATAACGATAATCATGTGGCAAGAGCCACCCGAAAAATCGCCTATACCGATTATCGGTCCCCAACTTTTCAACTGTCCGGACCCCTGTCCTTCACGGTGTGGGACGACAAAACCATTCTGTCTATGGTCAGTGCTTCCGATGTCATGGACGGCGACATCTCCTATCGGGTGTCCATTACCGGGTACGAACTGCTGGACACCTATACCGGTATGTATGAGGTGCAGTTTTCAGTAACCAATTCGGCAGGCGATCTCCAGACCGTACCGGTTTATCTGACCCTTGCCAGAACCGCCAAATCGGTTCCCGTCATTGTACTGTCCGAATATCTGACCTATGTGAACAAGGGAAGTTCCTTTGATCCGATGACCTATGTGACATCCGTGGAATCGGGCGTACCCGGTGAAACTCTGACGGCAACGGCGGTGTCATCCGTGAACACCGATGTCCCGGGCAGTTACATTGTTTCCTATTCCGTCACCAACAGTCTGGGATATGAAGGCAATGTCTATCTGACGGTCGTCGTACGCTGAAAGGGGATGGATTTCGTATGCAAGAAAATAACAATACCGTAAAAAACCTCTTTTATGCGGCGATGGATGTGCTGAAGCATATCCTGCTGGTGCTTCTGGGCGGCATATTGGTGGGAAGCTGTACATTCGTGATTGCCAATGAGTGCTATAAGCCGAAGTATACCACCCGTGTGACCTTTATTGTGACCTCACGGGAAAGCACATCCAATGCCTATACCAATCTGAGTACGGCACAGAGCTTAGTGGAAGTCCTGGATCTGGTACTGCAAAGCAGTGAACTGGAAAAGCTGATCCTTCTGGATACCGGATGGGAAAGCGTTCCGGGCGAAATCAATACCCGGGTCATTACGGAAACCAATCTGCTGGTTCTGTCAGCCACCGCATCTTCACCCAGAGAAGCCTTTTTGGTGATGAAAGCGGTTCTGAACAACTATACTACCATCTATTCCGCCGTGGCAGACGATGCCGTTCTGACCGTATATGCCCCTGCCAGTGTGCCGACATATCCGGATAATCCGCTGAATGCCGCAGGAATTGCCAAAAAGGCGGCGATTGTGGGCGTGCTCGCCTTTGCCCTGATAATCGGAGCCCTGTCATTTTTCAGCAACGGCGTAAAGAATGCAAAGGTCCTGCAAAACCGTTTGAACACCGCTTTGCTTGCCACATTGCCCTATGAATCCGAGCAATGGACATGGCGCCGCCTGTTCAGACGGAGGAAGAATGCCATTCTTCTGACCGATCCCGGAAGGTCCACCGGCTATGTGGAGGCGATCAAGGCTCTGCGATCCAAGGTGGAGAGCGCCAAAAAGAGCAAGGGGTATTCGGTGTTCATGGTGACCTCCTCCATGGCAAATGAAGGAAAATCCACCGTGGCGGCAAACCTCGCTCTGTCGCTGGCGCAAAAGAAATACAAGGTTGCACTGATCGACTGTGATATGTGGAATCCCTCTCAGAATCGCATCCTGCAAAGAAAGGCTTCCGAAATCAATTGTCTGGACGATTTTATTGCGGCAAAGGGCGACTGTCGGAATCTGTCGCTGAAAACCGATCCCAAAACCGGACTTATTCTGATGGTAAGAGATGGGGCAAAAGAGAAGAACAGCCGAATCCCCGTCAGCAAGATGATGGCTCCCGTCCTTGAATATATCAGGACTCAGGCAGATTTTGTGATTGTGGATACCTCGCCCATGGTTTTGGTGTCCGATGCCCTTGAGCTTTCCGATCTTATGGATGCTTCCATGCTGGTGGTCCGTGAAAATGTCGAGTCCGAAGAGCGCATCAGTGCGTCGGTGGAGGCGCTGAAGGGATGTACTGCGAATTTCATCGGCTGTGTATACAACGGCGAACGCTTTACCGCCTCTCAGATTCCCGTTGATTCTTACGGATACGGAAAATACGGAAGGTACGGAAAGTACGGCAAATACGGAAAGTACGGACGGTACAGCCGTTACGGCGTCTATTCAGCAGGGGCGTCCAATGAGACCTCATCCGATGATGAGAATGACAGTAAAACAGATACCGAAGAGAAGGGAGGAACCGACCGGTGAACGCACAACCTAGTGAAAATGAAAACAGCAGTAAGGTCCAAAAGCTGGATCTGAGTCGGATTATATACTACTTTCTCAAAGCGCTGAAAAGACTCTGGTGGCTGATTCTGATACTGGCTCTTCTTCTGGGTGCCTTTGGCGGAATTCGTGCCAAAACCGGTTATACTCCGATCTATCAGGCGTCCGCCTCTTATACGGTGGAAATCGACGGAATGTACGGCAGTTACTACGGAAAATCGACCGCCCGTCAGCTTGCGGCATCCTTTCCCCATATTCTGACCACCGGTGAACTGACTTCGCTGGTGTGCAAGGATCTGGGCGTCAGCATTCTGCCCGGTACGGTGTCGGTCAGCGTGCTGGAAAACACCAACCTTCTGACCGTCACGGCAAGATCGCAAAATGCGGAGGATGCCTACCGGATTCTCTGTTCGGTTGTAGAAAATTATCCTGCCATCGCCGAATATGTCGTGGGAAAGACCACTTTGAAGCTTGTTATTTCTCCTACTCTGCCCACTGAACCGATCAATCAGGCAAATATTTGGGGAAGCGTCAAAAAATGGGCGGTTGTCGGTGCAGTTTTGGGATTATTGCTGATCGTGGCAAAGGCTCTTCTGAGCTCCACCATCGTCAGTCCCGAGGATGTGGAGAAGAAGCTGGGCGGTGCGGACTGTTCGGTGCTTCCGCTGGTTCATCGGACCCGGAAGATGAGGGACAGCGCCCTTTGTATCAAGGATCAGGCGATGAACGCCGGATTTTATGAGTCGGTCAGCTCCATGCGAAACACCGTCGTGCATCAGGCGCGCAAATACGGGATCAAAACCGTCATGGTCACTTCCACCGTTCCGGGAGAGGGAAAGACTACCGTGGCAGCCAATCTGGCGCTGACCCTGTCCAACCACTCCTATCGGGTCCTGCTGATTGATTGCGATCTGCGCAATCCGTCGCTGATGCAGACGCTGGGCTATACCGAGTGCAAAGTCCCCATTTCGGAGGTAATCAGGGGTCATGCCGATATTGCCGACGCTTTGATTCATGACAATGACTGTCTGGATGTCCTGATAGAGGAGCGCTTCAACAGCGACGCTTCGGAGCTGGTGGCATCCCGCTTTATGGAAAAACTGCTGGCTGATCAGAGGGAAAACTATGATTATATCATCGTAGATACCCCTCCTTGCGGCGTGGTTTCGGAATCCCTTTCGCTGGCGGAGCATATGGACGGACTGCTTTATGTCATCCGTCAGGACTATGTCCGCACCTCCCATATCATCGACGCTCTGGATCGCTATGCAGACAGCGGAATCCGGCATATGGGATGCGTTCTGAACATGGCAAAGCATCATTTTGCCGCCGGTTCCAATGACTATTACTACGGATACGGCTCCTACAATCGGTACGGATATGGATATGGATACGGATATGGATACGGTTACGGAAAACAGGACAAGAGCCGTGAATAAGCCGGAAGAGGTCTTTCTGCACCTGCTTCGCTGTGCAGTCAATGATCTTCCGATCAATCAGGATCTGCTCGAAGAAAGCGACCCTGCCGAGCGGGAGAAGTTCTGGCGGTCGCTGACCGAGCTTGGCAGTACCCATTCGGTTCTCCCTCTGATTTACGATCGGGTGGGGAAGACTCCTGCCTTTTTGGAACTGCCTGCCGAACTCTCATCCTATATCCGCAGAGAATCCTTCGCTATGGCGGCACTGCAATGTCGGAAAACCCAAAGGCTGATGTATGTTCTCGGAGCGATCCGGGAGGCGGGGATCGACTGCCTTTTGATAAAGGGCATGATCTGCCGTTCAATCTATCCTACGCCCGATCTGCGTTTTTCGGCTGATGAAGATCTGGTGGTCCTGCCCTCCGATCTGGATAAACTGCTGACCCTCATGAAGGGGCTGGGAATGCAAACTGCCCCTTATGAGCAGGAGGACGGCGTGGTAAAGGTGGGCGATGATTCTGGATTTGTTCTGGAAATTCACACACTACCGCTTTTCGGTGTGGAAAATCACGCATTTCGCACGATAAACTGTTTTTTGCAGGATATTTTTATCAGAAAAACCGAGACCATGGTGGACGGGATGCCCGTTTCCACCATGGATCCCACCGATCACCTGATTTTTCTGATCGGTCACTGTCTGGAGCATCTGGTTCATTCGGGCGTGGGCATCCGTCAGCTTTGCGACATTATGCTGTTCATCCGAGCCTACGGCGATCGGATCAACTATCCCCGATTCAAAGACTGTCTCGATCAGTCGGGACTGCTTCCGTTTGTCGCCGCCATCACCGATATTATCGTAAAATGGCTGTGTCCGGAGGACGGAATGCCGCAAGACTACCTTCACCTGTTTGACGGCGTGACGGTGGACAGCGACCCTCTGCTTGACGACATTCTGAAGGCGGGTGTTTTCGGAAAGTCCACTATGTCCCGCCTGCACAGCGCCAATATGACGCTGGGTGCCGTGACCGAGGGAAGGCATTCGATGCTGCACACCCTGTTTCCGCCGGCGTCCTATATGAAAAAACGCTATTCATATGTCCGCTCGCACCCGATACTTTTGCCGGTGGCATGGATTCAGCGGGGATTTGCCTATCTCAAGGAAAGCCGGAAGGATCGCAGTCAGGGCGTTTCGGAGACGCTGAACATCGGCAACGAGAGAATCAGGCTGCTCGGTATGTACGGGATAACCGGTCAGACCTCCAAAAAGAACAAAAAAGCCAAAAAGGCGGAGAATCCGCCCCCTCATTCCCGCGTCCGGATCGTGGAAACGGTCCCCTATCTTGAAACTTTGTGCGGCATCATCCAAGAGGGGAAGCAGGTATCTCTTACGATCAGCGGAAGCAGTATGATTCCGTTCCTGGCGGGAAATCGGGACAGCGTTCTGCTGTCATTACCGGACGGAGAACTGAAAAAGGGAGACATCTGCCTGTACCGAAGAGCAAACGGACAGTTTGTTCTCCATCGTTTGTATCGGGTGAAGAAGGACGGATACTATTTCGTGGGCGATGCCCAGAAGGAAATTGAGGGTCCTCTTGAACGGGAGCAGATCTGCGCCAAAGTGATCGCCGCAGTCCGAAAGGGCAAAAGAATCACACCGAAAAACGGCGTCTGGAAGTTTTATGAAAAACTGTGGATTCGCATCCTGCCGATGCGAAGACCGATTATCAGACTGGTCGGAATCCTGAAAAGGTGACGGGCTGTTGCATTGTGAAGTGCCCCCTGTCAAGTAGACAGACGAAAAAACAAAAATATTTACAAATGA
>JBJDZJ010000094.1:0-2592 GCA_051867915.1 Eubacteriales bacterium | reverse complement strand
ATTTCGGGGAAATCGACGAGCTGTCACGGATGACGGCGCCCAATATTGCAGTAATTACCAATATCGGAACCTCACATATTGAAAATCTCGGTTCAAGAGTCGGGATCCGGGATGCCAAAATGGAAATCGCAAACGGACTTCAGCCGGGCGGCGTACTGGTGCTGAACGGCGACGAGCCCCTTCTTGCCGGCGTTCGGGGAGCCTATTATGTGGGAATGAAGAACCGTGAAAGCGATGTCTTCGCCGACAATATCGTGATCGGTCAGAACGGCACGGCATTCGATCTGGTCATCAACGGAGAGCGGATTGAAAGCATCGTGATACCCGCACTGGGAGAACACAATGTATTCAATGCGGCCATAGCCTACACGGTAGGCATTCTGGCAGGCATGGGTGAATTTGAGATCAGACGGGGACTGAAGAATTATAAAACGGTCGGAATGCGTCAGAATCTCTATACCAGCGGCGAGCGAATGATTCTGGAGGACTGCTATAATGCGGCACCCGAATCCATGATTGCATCGCTGAAGGTTCTTTCTCAGACGGCAAAGCTAAGAGGACTTCGCCCTGTTGCCGTTCTGGGCGATATGCGGGAGCTGGGAAGCTACTCGGAAGAGGGACATCGACAGGTCGGCCGTGCTGTGGCAGAGAATCAGATCTCCCTTCTGTTTACCTTCGGAGGAGATGCCAAATGGATTGCCGGGTCGGCAATTGAGTCTGGAATGCCGTCGGATCGGGTGTTTGTATTTGAGGATCTGTCGGATGCCAAGGGTCTTTCCGATGCCCTGATTGCAAAAACCGGAAAGGGTGATATTCTTCTGTTCAAGGCCAGCCGTGCCATTCGCATGGAGCGGGTAGTGGAGGAAATCACGACCGATCAGAAGTGCTGTATTTAAGCACCGATCACGGAAAACGGAAAAAAGAAAGGTATTTGTGGATATGAAGACAGAGATGTTGGTCTTTTACTGCGTGTGCGCACTGTCGGTGTTTCTGTTGACTGCTTTGGGATCCAGATGGATTATCCCGAAGCTGAAAAGTCTGAAAATGGGTCAGAAAATTCTGGACATCGGTCCCAGATGGCATAAGGGCAAGGAGGGAACTCCCACCATGGGAGGTCTTACCTTCATAGCGTCCACGATTCTGGTTCTGACTGTCGCCCTGCTTGTAGCATATTTTGCTTTTCCCGATTTGACGGTGCAGTACGGAAAGCTGATTCTCTGTCTGTCCTTTGCCCTGGTCAACGGTGCCATCGGATTTGTGGACGATCTGACCAAGTTTACCAAAAAACAGAACAAGGGGCTGTCCGCCGCACAGAAGTATCTGCTTCAGCTGATCGCCGCAGGACTCTTTCTGTTCGCCATGAAGCAGATGGGCTACATATCCACCACCCTTTATATTCCCTATCTGAAGCTGGAATGGGAAATGGGCTTCTTCTATTACATTTTTGCCCTGATTCTGATTACCGGTATCGTAAACAGCGTCAATCTGACCGACGGAATTGACGGGCTGGCAGCGACCGTGACCTTTGTGGTCGCCGCCTTCTTCTCTGTCGCCGCCTTTACGCTGGGAGACCTGTCTGAGGTCATTGCCTCTGCTCTTCTGGTGGGTGCGACGCTGGGATTTCTGGTCTACAACGCTCATCCCGCAAAGATTTTCATGGGTGATACCGGATCGCTCTATCTCGGAGGATTTGTCGTTGCCCTCGCCTTCATGATTGACAATCCCCTGATCCTTCTGCCGGTGGGCATCGTCTATATCTGTGAGAGCCTGTCCGATATTCTTCAGGTTGGCTATTATAAGATATCCCACGGAAAGCGGATTTTCAAGATGGCACCCATCCATCATCATTTTGAAAAATGCGGGTGGAGCGAGAATAAAATAGTTCTGGTATTTTCGCTTGTGACCCTGGTTTTCTGTGTGCTTGCCTATTTCGGCATTCGCTGAGAAATAAGAACACGGAGTATATTTACGGAAAGGAGAACACGAATGACCGATCAGGAAACCGTCCCCGCCGCCGGGGAAAATACGGAACCGGAAAAGCCGCAGAAGAAACGCTCCCTATCCAAGAAAAAAGATGAGAGTGAACAGGGACATCATTTTTTTCGGCTGACTCGGGTTGTAAGAGGGCAGATCGACCGTCCGATGCTGGTGATCATTCTGTTCTTTCTTTGCATTGGCTCGGCAATGGTCTTTTCGGCCAGTTATGCCTATGCCCTGTATAAATATAACGATAGCGCCTATTTTATCCGCAGTCAGCTGGTTTATGTGGCACTGGGACTTATTGCGATGGTGTCCATCAGCTTCATCGACTATAAGATCATCAAGAAATTCACGCCGCTGATCTTTATTGTGTCGCTTCTTTTGCTGGTGGCAGTGCTGATCATCGGTACCAGCGAGGGTGAGGCAAAACGGTGGCTTGATTTGGGCTTCATCAGTTTTCAGCCATCCGAAATTGCCAAGATTTCGGTGGTGCTGATGCTGGCGTGGTACTTTGATAAGTTCTACCGTATCATACATATCCGCAATCATTATCTGATGACGACAGCAGTGGGCACGCTGATCCCCGGAATTCTGCTTGGCATTGTCTGCCTT
>JBJDZJ010000093.1:0-13465 GCA_051867915.1 Eubacteriales bacterium | reverse complement strand
TATTTTCTACCAAAAGGGGACTTTTTGTACTGTCCGCACAATTTGGGGCAGTTCATTCCGGAATGGGGGTATAATTTTATCATCCGTATTATTCGGCTCTGTTCATATCCGTGTCAAAGTCCAGGATTGTTCCTTCGGGAACCAGCAGGATGCGGTCCAGTATGAAGCCGTCCTCTCTGCCCATGACGGTAAGGGTATGCTCGCCTGCCTCCGTAACGGTGTAGGTGGTGATCTGCTTCCAGATGTAACCGTGGGTTTGATGCATGTCGTTGACTACCTGACCGGACTTCCCGTCGATGGAGAAGATAACCGAATCATCGTCCGATCCGGAACACTTTACCAGCGCCCAGACTGCATATTTTCCGGCTTCCATCTCGACGGTGTAGTTCAGTTTTGCGGTCTTACTGCTTGACGAAGTGTCGGAATAGTTGCCCGATGTGTTGGGACCGAAGAACAGCGCACTGCCGTACCGTCCCGCTACTTCTGACCAGAGTTTCGTCGAATCTTCAGCAGGGGTGTTATTGGCGCTCTTGCTGTTTTCCAGCGCTGTCTCCGCTTCAATGGCAATGATTTTGTTGTCGGAGGGGATAAATGCACCGTTTCCGGTTTTTGCCGGAGTGGTGTAGGTGTAAATTTCCAGCGAATTCAGAATCCAGTTTCCTTCGAAACAGAGGGTAATCAGACCGTTTCCGTCGGAGACGGTCTCAATGTAATACTGCGTGGTTCCCGTCGCTGTGGAGATGTTCGAAAGAACCTTGACGCCGTTGCAGGTGACCGACATTCCTGCTGCTTTTACGGCACCTGTGGGATCACCGGTGACGATGGTGATGCCGAACTTCGAATCGGCAGGCACCTTCAGAACCATGGTAGCAGGACTGCTTCCCGCAAGGAAACTGCGGTCAAGAATGGCAAATTTGGATGAGCCGCTTCGGTTGTAATCGGCGGTATCGGAGCTGGGAGTCCAGGTTATATTGTCGTCGGAATAAGCAGTTTTGCCGATGACGGTATATCCTTCCGGTTTATCGGCCGATGCGGATGCGAAGTCATACAGCTTTTCGAAGCTACCCCAGTTGATGTCATCCAAAGAAAGCTCGGGAAGAATTCCGATGCCGGGACGAACCCAGTCGGTGATATTCTGATAGGTCTCCGGAATACCGAGACGGGAGGAAGGCTCACCGCCCAGACACAGGGTAATCCGATCGACTGCCATGTTGGCGTTGGACATATACAGACGGAAGGTGTGCCAGCCGGGTTCGGTGATTTCGACTGTGAACTTCATCTTCTCGGCATGAAGCAGGATCATCTGAGCCCAGGGACTGGTGTCCGAGTCGTCTGCGGTGGTTGTACCGCGAAGGGTGTGAACCGTTCCGTCGTCCATGGTCCATGCGATCTGGCAGGAGCTCCGTCCGTTGGAACTTTCATTCAGCGTCGGCAGGCGGTATACAATACCGCTGTACTGTCCGACGGTGGTGAAATAAATATCGTATTCCAGATAGGGGGAGGTAGCCTTGTAGTCGGTATTGATCTTGTCATTGGAGAAGCCTTCGACGGCACGCACGATCATACTGCCGCCCCATCTGCCCAGTCCGTCGATGCAGGTCCATTCAAATCCGCTTTGGGACTTATTTTGGTTGAAATGCTCGGCTTCTATGGCAACCAGGCCGTTTTCCTCGTAATATCCCTGCTTTTCGTCGGGATTGACCGCAGTTTTTGCGGCTTTGATGGGCAGTGTCACGGATTTGCCTGCACCGTCTGTCAAAGTCAGAAGATCTTCGACTGACTGCCCGTCGGTGAATTTGCTCCAGTCAACCGACAGAATCAGCCGTTTTTCCACATTTACGATACCTTCGTACAGAATGCGGTCGCCGGAGAGGGTTCCTTCCATCGGACTGCCGTATTGATCGGTCAGGATCATCCATTTCGGAGTCGAAAGAACCCAGTCGGTTTCCTCAACTCCCTTGTTGTAAATGTCGATAAAACGCAGATTGTCGTTCAGACTGCCGAAGATCAGATCTTCACCGGACAGTCCCACGCCGCCGGCGGCATCCGTTCCCGAGAAGGTCAGAAGCTCCGGTTCACCGTCGATGACCGGCTGTGACGAGTTGTAGGGATTGATGATTCCCGACCACTTGCCGCCTGCAATAATTGTGTTGTAGGTTGCCGTTTCGGATATGACCTTCAGATAAGCATTCTGTGACAGTTCTGCATACAGATTGGCTGCCGCATAACGCCCCTGCTCGGCGCACAGATGATTCATGGACTCATAAACATGGTTTTCCATGGTGGCAAGATAGGTTATGATAGTGTAATGGAAGAGTTCGTAATAGGAGTCCTGCCTGCCCTCGGGAAGGGTAGACATCAGCTTTTCGGATTTGTCGCAGATTTCCTGAAGTTTGTTGATGACGATCTGCCCCTCGTCGCCGAAGGAGATAACATCGTATTCCATGCCGTCCTTGCCCGCCTGTTCGGGAACATAGTTGCGCATGATCTGATAGAAATCGGTGAGAGTAGCCGCAAAGTCGGCGGAGGTGGCTTCATCCAGCCCCAGATTCTGCATCAGGAATTCCTTGGTGAACTCATCGGTGTTGTTTTCGGTGTGGCTGTCAATATCCCAGGCAAGATCCATGAAATATTCGGTTTTCATCTCTCCGGGTTTGATGTCTCCCACATTGAGGATCCAGAAGTCGTCCATTCCCGAGAAGTAGCATTTCCGCATTTCTTCGGCAATCAGGGGAAGGGGAGTGTTGCTGACCCACAGATAGCTGCAGGGTCTGCCCCAATAGGAAATGTGATAGTACATACCGATTCCCGCATAGGTTTCCAACTCTTCCGTTGTGGGGGTCGTGCGCACATACCCGTGGTTGTCGTCGCAGTACATCAGGTAGCAGTCGGAAGGCAGACTGATGTCGTATTTGTAGTATTCAGCCGCTTCCTTGTATACGCAGTATGCCGTTTGGAACTTGATCTTTTCGCCGGTTTCCTCGTAGTACTTCTGCTCGTACTTTTCAAGAATCTTGAGCTGCGCTTCGACTGCCTTCTTTACAACGGTAGCCTTTCCCTTGTAAGAGGTGTCGGACAGGGCGGAGCAGTTGATTCCCGAGTCGTGAACGCCGCGCAGACCGATCATGTAAATGTTCTCAAAACGGTAGTTCTCGGCGACCCGTTCTTCCCAGTAGGCGTTCATGGCGTCTGCATTGACGGTGTAATCGTAAGCCGCACGCCAACTGCCGTTGACCTGTTTGATGTTATATTTTTTCTGATTGGCGATTGCCCAGTCTTCCCATTCGCCTTCGTTGTCCCGGAGCATCATCTCGCAGTGGCTTGCCGACATGACGATGCCGTAGGAATCGGCAAGTTCGGCATTGTAAGAGATGCCCGTCTTGGGATTTTTGTATTCATTGAAGGCGTCCGAGCAGGCGTGCATGGCAGGCCAGAGGGTGTTGGCTTTCAAACGAAGAAGCAATTCAAAGACATGGGAATAGGTGCCCGGATTTGGCGTACCCTTGCTGTTGGCAGACACAAACTGTTTTGACCAGTTTGTGAAATTCTCCTCATCATTGATGAAGATGCCGCGGTATTTGACATCCGGCATTTCGGTTTGTTCCAGATCGGAGATATTGAGTTCGAGTTTGTCCCGATGCTCGATTTCCACATCCGCCCACCAGTACCAGGGCGAAACGCCGATCTGCTCGGACAGTTCGTAGATGCCGTAGATGGTCCCCCGCTTGTCGCTGCCCGCAATGACGATGGCGTTTTCCACTCCGATGTCCAGATTTTTCATGACCGAAATGGTGTAAGCCTCCCATTGTCCTTCGATGGCGGATACATCCAGTGCGCCGCCGGCAACCAGCTTGTCAATCAGTTCGCTGTGTCCGACCGTTCCGATGATGACGGCAGATTTGCAGTTTTCCAGCTGCGCCGCTTCGCTTACAAGCTGAGGCTGATTTCCCGTGACACGCTCAAAATCCTCCTGCAAATCGCCTGCCGCACGGATGCTCTGGGCGTAATCGCCATTGTCAATGTAAAGAACGGGGGACAGATCGGTATCGGAGACCGTGACCGTCTCTCCGTCGTGATGCTCTCCGCCGATAGGGGTGGTACCGGACGGATCGGATGATGTATTGACAGATGAGCCGACCGTATCGGATGTTGTGGTTGTCGAACCGCTTTTGGCGGTACATCCGAACAGCGTGAGAAGGGCGAGAGCGAGACTGACGCTTCGAACCCATAATTTCTTCATTTCCGTTTCCTCCTGAAAATGATTTGATGATTCATTTTATCAGAACATCCAACTTTTTTCTAGTACAAACGGATAAATTTGTGCATTTTACTGTTAAAAACGGATAGAGTTACATCATGCAGGCGATCCGACCGGCTGTTTCATTGGATGTCTGACGGAAAATGTCGAATGTTTACATAAATTTCCTTGAAATGCTCCTCTGTATTCGGTATAATGTCAAAGGAAAGCTTCAAACGATTAACGATAGATCAATATTTGAAATATGGAGTTCATCATGAATGAAAATAACCAAAAACGAATTCTCTTTTTTTCCACCCCGGCCTACGGTCATATGATGTGTGTGGGACCGGTACTGAAGCGACTGGCAGAAGAGGGATATTGTGTCGATTGCTATTCGACTCCGACATTCCGTGATCTTGTTTTCAGCTACGGCGTTCATTATGTGGAGTATGCCGTGGACTTTGAAAGTATCTCCCTGAAAGAAATCACCTCCGATTTCTTTGTGCTGATGAAGAGCCTTCTTGATCTGAACAGACAGGCCTACCTGACCTATCACTCCATGACAATCTATGATGATGTGGACCTGATCCTCTACGACTCCATGTGTTCTTTCGCAAAAAACATAGCATATCAGAAAAAGATTCCGTCGGTCTGTTTCGTAACGACGCTTGCTTTCAACTGCTTTGTTTTTCTGTTTGGCGGACTGGCTGTCTCCTCTGTCCCGCTGTATCTGAAAAACCATTCAGCCATCAGAAAAGCATTAAAAGAAGAAAAAAGGTTCCGATCGGAAAACGGCATTCCGAAACTGTCTCTGCTGGATTTGTTTATGAACACGGGGGATGAAACCGTCGTTTTCTCTCCAAAACAGTTTCAGCCCTTTTCCGGAACCTTCAAAAAAAGCATTCATTTTGTCGGCACAACCGTCCGGGATCGGAATCTCATGTCCTCTCCTGACGGGACAGTGGAGAAATGCTGCTATTACATCTCACTGGGGACCATTTTTACAGAAAACAGGCAGCTTCTGGAACAGATATTGAAAAGCAACAAAATCCGATCCGGCAAGACGGTGCTGGTTACCGGAAAGATGTCGATCGACACCGGGTGCGGGAATATTGTGTGCAGACCGAGGGTCAATCAGATCGGACAGCTTCAGAACTGTAAGATCTTTATCAATCACGGCGGAATCAACAGTGTGTACGAGAGCATCTATTTCGGTGTGTTGCAGATCTGTATTCCCCAACAGGAGGAACAAAGGCTGGTTTCCAAAATCGTGGCAAGAAAAAAACTGGGTATTTATCGGCCTGCCTTTGATGAGAAAAGCCTTGACTTGATCGAGAATCCGAAATTCACAGCCGGGCTTGCCCGAATGAGCGAAATATTGCATCAAATGGACGGCACGGGGACTGCTGTCGCAATCATCAAGAATCTGATAAAGGAGCATGACAGATGAGTACAACGGACAAAAGAGGAAAAACGGTTCTGCTGACAGGTGCCACCGGCTTTTTAGGCGGTTATGTCATAAAGGAACTGGAAAAGCGGGATTTTCGGATTGTTGCAGTCGGAAGAAACGAACAGAAGGGACATACCCTTGAGAGTGAGAAATGCAGATTTTATCCTGTGGATTTTACCGATAAGCGGAAGCTGGAGGAGGTTTTCCGGAAAGAAAAGATCGACCTGATTCTACATACCGGAGCCCTGTCCAGCGCATGGGGAAAGTGGGAGGACTTTTACAAAATCAATGTGATCGGGACGAAGAATGTTGCCGAGCTTGCCCTGAAATACAAGGCGGAGCGTATGGTGTACATTTCCTCTCCCAGCATCTACTCCCGGCGGGGAGACAGACTCGGTATCAGGGAAGAGGATGTGGATGAGAGCAATCGGTTGAACCATTATATCCGTTCCAAAATTGCCTCCGAAAAAGTCCTGCGATCGGCTCACGAAGACGGTCTGTATACCGTTGTGATCCGACCCAGAGGGTTGATCGGAGTCGGTGACCCCAGTCTGATTCCCAGGGTGATGAAGGCAAACGATCGGATCGGAATCCCGCTCTTCAATAAAGGGAAAAATCTGGTGGATCTGACCTGCGTGGAGAATGTGGCATACGCCTGCTATCTGTGTCTGGTCACCAAAGGGATTGACGGTCAGGTCTTCAATATAACCAACGGAGAACCCGGGGAGTTCCGGAAACTTCTGGAGGATTTCTGTGCGGCATCGGGGGATCAGGCAAGATTCCTGAATCTGCCCTTCACCCTTCTGTACGGTGTCTCATCGGTGCTGGAGTGGGTCTATGGCACCTTCGGTCTGAAGGGTGAGCCGATCCTGACCCGGTATACCCTTTGTACGGTCGCCTTTTCCCAGACATTGAATATCGAAAAGGCAGAGCGGATGCTTCACTATCAGCCTCAGAAAACGCTTGCGGAAGGAATTAACGACTATGGAAAATGGTGGAACGAAAATAAAAAGGGTTAAACTGTATCACTGTGGCTTCTGCGTCAACAATCTTGCCTATGTCTTTCGTCATCAGAAAAAAGAGACGGTTTCCTTTCCTGCTCTTGCGGTGTTGATTGTCCATGAAAAGCAGGGAAATATTCTGTATGACACGGGATATTCAAGGGCGATTTATGAAAACGGTCTTGTGTCGAAGCTTTACAATCTCCTGAACCGAACCTATGTCCGGGATCAGGATCAGATCAACAGAAGACTCCTTTCGGACGGAGTTCGGAGAATTGACAGGATCATCCTGTCCCATCCCCACCCCGATCATATCGGCGCACTGAACTGTTTTGACCGATACGAGCTGATTTCCACCAAAGAGACCCTGCAAAGCCTGAAAGATGCAAAACTCAGGAGTCTTGTTTTTCGTAACATGATTCCAAAAGGCAACATCCGTGAGCGGGCGGTTGAAAGAATGAGTCGGCCTTGTTTTCTGAAGGAATACTTTGATGAAGTATACGACATTCTGGGGGACGGCAGTCTCATTGGAGTCAGACTGGACGGTCACAGCAGGGGACAGCTTGGGGTCTATATCCCCGAATATCGGCTTTTTCTCGCCGCAGACAGCAGTTGGGGAGAGGGTTTTCTGGATAAAGTCGGCGAAATGAGACTCATTCCCCGGCTGATTCAGGACGATTTTGACAAATATAAAGAGGTTATCGGGAAACTTCGGAGACTGAGATCGGACCACCCCGAAATTACCATCCGATTTTCGCACGAAAGGGGAGAAGAAAGGACATATGAGCCGAAAACTTGAGATTGTCGGAAACTATGCCGTGTATAAGTACCGGAAGTTCACCGACCGTGAGAAGCTTCTGCGGTATCAGCAAAGGAAAATCCGAAAACATCTGGATTTTGTTACCGAAAACTCGGAATTTTACAAAGACTTTTCCGGCAGGATGCCGGAGGATTTTCCCGTCATCAATAAAAAGATCATGATGGATAACTTTGATCGGATCAATACGGTTGGGGTGAAGAAGGAGGAAGCACTGGATTTTGCCGTGCGATCGGAGCGGGAAAGGTCCTTTTCGCCCAAACTGGGCAAAATTACCGTGGGACTCAGTTCCGGAACCTCCGATACCAGGGGTGTCTTTCTGGTTTCCGATTCGGAGAAAAGTCAGTGGGCGGGCTATGTGCTTGCAAAACTTCTTGGGGACAGTATTCTGAAGCCCCATAAGGTTGCCTTTTTTATGCGTGCCAACAGCAACCTGTATGAAGCGGTCAAATCCAGGCAGATCCGGTTTGAGTTTTTTGACATTTTCCTGCCCATTGAAGCGAACATCCGGAGGCTGATGGATTTTCAACCGGACATTCTGGTGGGTCAACCCTCCGTTTTGCTTGAAATCTGTGATGCGGTTGATAAAGGTATGATCTGCATCAGTCCGAAAAGGGTGATCTCCATTGCAGAGGTTCTTGAAAAGAAGGATGAAGAACGGATCAAACGCACCCTTTCGCAGGATGTGATTCATCAGGTTTACCAGTGTACCGAAGGCCTGCTTGCCGCAACCTGTAAATATGGAACCCTGCATCTCAATGAGGACATTGTTCATGTTGAAAAGCAATACCTAGACGAGACAAGATTTGTGCCAATCATCACCGATTTCAAACGGAGATCACAGCCGATTATCCGGTATCGTCTGAATGATATTCTGGTGGAGGGTCGGGAAAAATGCCCCTGCGGCAGTTGTTTTACCGTGCTTGAGAAGATTGAAGGCAGGGAGGACGATGTTTTTGTGTTTGAGAATGAGGAGCATCGGCAGGTGAAGGTCTTTCCCGATTTTATCCGACGGTGTGTCCTGTTTGCCGGAAACATTGACAACTATCGGATTGTTCAGAGTGCGTCCGGCAACATCACTGTCTACACGGATACAACCAAGGAAAATCAGGAGAGAATACGGACCGAATTTGAAAACCTCGCCGGGGAGTTGCACTTCGTTCTTCCCGAGCTGAATTTCGAAAGGTACTTTTACGATAAAACCAGAAAGATGAAGAGGGTAGAGAGCCAATATAAGGGAGAACCTGCAAAATAACTATAAGCTCATAATTCACATAATAAGAAAGGAATCGTCAAAATCATGAGAAATGTTGAAATTATCGGAACCGGAACGGCATTACCTAGGAATTATGTGACCTTCAACGGCGAAAAACGGTATCGGGTCGGGGAAAACGGAAGAGAAACAGAACTGTCTCTGGCGGTGGAGGCTTGTAGGAATGCTCTTGAAACAGCAAATCTGAACATTCGGGATGTTGACCTGATTGTTTCCGCCTCGGCAGTGGGAATTCAGCCCATTCCATGCAGTGCGGCGCTGATCCATGAGCAGATCGCCAAGGGAACGGATATTCCCGCCATGGACATCGGGACCACCTGTACCAGCTTTATTACTGCGCTGGACACCGTCTCTTATCTGATTCACGACGGCAGGTATCAGACGGTCCTGATTGTTTCCTGCGATCTTCCGTCCTGCGCGCTGAATCCCGATCAGCGGGAGAGTTTTGAACTGTTCGGAGACGGTGCGGCGGCGGTTGTCTGTACCAAAAGCCGGGATGGAAAAACGGGAATTCTATACAGTTTGCAGAAAACATGGTCGGAAGGGGCGCATTCCACCGAGATCAGAGGCGGTCTGACCGCCTATCCTCCCAGGCATCACACCAAAGAGACCGAAACGGAGTATTTCTTTGACATGAAGGGCAGAGAAGTCCTGACCCTTGCAGCAAAGAAACTGCCGCAGATGTTCAGTGAATTTTACAGAAAAAGCAATCTGACGGTTGATGATGTGGATGTTGTGGTTCCGCATCAGGCGAGCAAGGCATTGAAGGCGATCATGAACCGGGTCGGCGTTCCGGAGGGCAAGTACATAGACGATGTGTCAGAGTACGGGAATATGGTTTCTGCGGCGGTTCCGTTTGCCTTTTGCAAAGCCGTTCGGGATGGCAGAATCCAAAAAGGAAACATTGTCCTGCTATGCGGCACTGCTGCGGGTCTTACCGCCAATATTCTGGCATTGCGATACTGAATCCATCCGAAACGCCTCTGTGGGCTTATGTTCGGTCCCGCAGATCCATTCATAATCCGGCGCTCATCCCGTCGGGTAAGTAAGAAAAGATAAATTGGCGCCGCCGCATGGGGTTTCCCATGCGGCGGATTGAATTTGTGGACCGATTTGATTTCGGTCACAGATTCTCATGATTCCATTTTCCGTTCTCAAACCAATAAAAGTTCTCAGACAGATCGTCCTGCTCAAAGACCTCCAGCATTTCTTCGAAGCTGTCTGCAAGTCTGTATTGACCCAGGTCACGGCGGTTGATCCAGAATACCCGCCCTTCGTCGGATGAACGGAGAGTTCCCGAAAAGCGGTCGGTTTTGAAGAAAAGCACGACATACCGATAGAGACCGTCCCTGTGAGTCCACTGTTTGATACCGCACAGATGCAGATTGGACACGGTCAGCCCGGTTTCTTCGTACACTTCACGGATCACCGATTTCACGAAGGATTCCCCCGGTTCCACATGACCGCCCGGAAAGGTGATCCCCGGCCAACCGGGATCCACCCGATCCTGCACCAGTATCCGATCCCCGTCGCAGACCATGCACATATTGGTCAGGATGGTTTGTTCGCCCATTCTCATGTTGCTCTTCTCCTTCTATCTGCGAACGAAGGACAGATATCTCGTTCCCTGAAAGGAGAGCGTACCGACATCACCCTCTGCCAGCATACCGAATTCGTCTGACGGAATGCACAGCTCCAACCGATCCCCGCTTTCCACCTGAAAGGTGGCATAATAGGTGGTATGGGCGGTCGTGTGCATCATTTCACCGGTGTGATGATGGGAATGGGAGACCGACATCCGTTTTGCAACAACGGTAGCAACAACGCTTAATCGTGGGGAACGGTTGTTTTTGTTCCACTGAGTCAAGCCTTTGATGACGGTAAACAGGATGATGCCGAAAACAAGGAAAAACACCAGAAAAAACAAAATGAAGAAGATGGATTCAAATTCAAAAAACATAAAGGCACGCTCCGTTTTCTCAGTCTCCAAGGCAGTTGACAACCAGAATGTCCTTGAGCAATGCCTGATTGTCGTCGCCTACCGTGATCTTGCTGTAATCCTCTGAAGTGCCGGCAAAGTTTATGACAGAAAGACGGTCGCACCCCGTAAAGGCGCTTCGGCGAATCTCGGTAATCCCGGCAGGAAGATGAACGGTTTCAAGAGCAAAACAATCGGAGAAAAGATACTGATCCAGATAGGTGATGCCGCTTCCGACGGTGACTTCGGTAAGGGAGGAACATTCTTCGAAACAGTGAGTTGCCAGGGTTGTCACCGAATCGGGAATAACAACAGAGGTCAGAGAGGAACATTTGTAGAATGCGGAACTGCGAAGATTTTCCAGAGTGTCCGGGAAGGTAACAGACTTGAGAGAGCGGCAGGACTCAAATGCACTGGTTTCGATGGATTTCGTGGTAGCGGACAGTTTTACCGATTCCAGAGAGGTGCAAAGATAGAAGGTTTTTGCCTGAATAACCGTAACCTTGTCGGGAATGGCAATCTCCTTGAGAGAACTGCAACCGTAGAAGGCAGAGGTTCCGATGGTTGTGAGTTTTGAGGACAGTTCAATGCTTTCAAGGGCGCTGCAACCTTCGAAGGCAGATTCACCCAAGGTTCGGACATTGGATCCCATATGAACGGTTTTCAGGGCGGTGCAGTTTTTGAATGCCGTTTGACCGATGGATTGAACGCTGTCCGGAAGCGTGATTTCAATCAGCCATTTGTTGCCGGCAAAAGCAGATGCTCCGATGGCAGTAACCAATTTGTCGTCCACCACATCGGGAAGTGTCAGCCTGCCGGATTCGCTTTGATAGTTCCCGTCGTATACCAGCGCACCGCTGCTGTCAAAGGAATAGTAGGGCGCATTCTCGGTTGAGACAAAGTAGGCATCGGTTTTTCCGGTAAATTGCAGGGAAATGCTGTCCGCCTGTTCAGCGCTGTCCTTGTAGTCTCCCAAACTGCGGAAAGCGTTATAGGCCACGGTATATTGACCGTTCTCCAGTGCTTCGCATGCCTGTTCGTATGCCGATGAGTTCTGAGGCAGAAAATAGAGAACGATGGCAGCAACCAGTCCGCCGACAAACAGACAGCCGATCAGACAGAAGAGAACCGTCAGAAACCGTTTCTGAATCGCCTCTCTTTTTGCCGATTTGACCTCATCCCGGCTTTGTGAGCCGCTATTTTTTGTGTTGGTACTTTTCATGCCGATCCCCCGAATCATGACTTTAGTTATCCGATCCCCGCATCGGTCAAGTGATGCGCCGACGGATCGGAAGACGCAGGTATATCCGTGCGCCGGATTTCCGTGCGGATCCATAATCGGATCCATTTTGAAAAACGGACTGCCGCAGGATCTGCGACAGTCTGTTTCATGGCGTTCCCGAGGTGACTTGAACACCCGACCTACCGCTTAGGAGGCGGTCGCTCTATCCAACTGAGCTACGGAAACATCTTTTTCCCGCAAAATTCGTTGCATCCGACCTTCCTGCCATGACCCGTGAATGTAACCGTCCCATTATAACATATTCTTTCCTGAATTTCAAGTATTTTTTAAAAATCTCTTGAAAATTTCACAATTATGTACTATAATAGGGAAGGGTGTGCGGACAGGGAAAAGACGCACTGCCGTTTTACGGAGAAGTACGGTATTAAGGGGGATTATATTTGACATTTGTACGGAATTTTCTGATTGCATTTGCCATTGCATTGGCACTCTTTATTCCCATTGCCTATTTTACGGTAAACTATGTGGTGGATGAAGTTGACAAGGGCATAAGCAGTGAAGCCGAAGAAACGGATGATTCCTCCGATCGTCAGGATGAGGACCAAGGTCCTATGCCGGACGCCGTCGGTAAACTGTCTCTGCTTCAGGTCGTTACATCGGTGGGGGATCCTTCCCATATTGAATTTATGACGCTGGTTCACTTCAATCTGGACAGCCGGCAGGTGGTGATTACCGTCCTTCCCGGCGATATGATGGTCGAGCTCAAGGGCGTACAGATGAGTCTGTCTGAGGGGTACGGTTATCAGCTTTCCGGTGAGTACGGTCTTTCCGATGATTACATAGCCGATGTTGTCACCGCCTGTACGGGTGTGTCCGTTGACTGCTACTGCATTGTGGATCTCAACACCTTTGCCTCGGTTGCCGACAACCTGGGCGGTATCCGGGTGGAATTTTCGGAGGCGTTTACCATTTACGACGGAGGAACGCGCTTTTTCCCGAAGGGTGAGAATTCATTGACCACCTCAGATCTGCTTTCCCTGCTGAATTATCAGGGGTACAATTCGCCCGGAACCCGCCTTCAGATGATTTCGGCGGTATGCAAATCGGTGCTGGATACCAAATGCACCACTGCCGGTTATCTTGAACTGGATGAGACATGGGATCGGATTTCACGGAGTATTCAGTACGATCTGGGGGATTACGATTCGCCCCGGGATTTCGCTCATCGCTTTTACAGCTACCGCTTCTGTACCGTGATTCAGCTTGGCGCTCAGGGAAGCTATGTGGATGTCGACGGAGAGCGTCTGTTTTCGGTGGATTACACCAATATGATAGCTCAGATGCGTCAGTACAGCAAATAAATTTGAATGTAAGCACAAAAATGAAAGGAACAAACGAAAATGAACAACAGCGAAAAGACAATGGACAAAATCGTCGCCCTTTGCAAGAACAGAGGATTTGTA
>JBJDZJ010000092.1:0-2675 GCA_051867915.1 Eubacteriales bacterium | reverse complement strand
CAATACAACACGGGATGATATAGACGCTCTTGCCGATCTCCCCGCAGGCGAGTACAGCGTTTATCTGTTTGAAAACGACGGGTATACCGTTCTGGCGCAAAAGGATATTACCGTAAAAGCACAGGATACTGAGGTACCTGCCACTGCAGAGACGCCTGCAACTACCGATCCCGCAGTTACCACCGATGATTCCGGCTCTTCCGATGCACCACCAACCGGCGATTGGACACCTTTTTTCATCGGCACCGCGCTGACAGCGGTTCTGATTTCGCTTGCTACCCTGCTTTTCAGACGCAAGCGGTCTTCGAGATAACCCAACCGAGCGAATAAAACATCGGAACAACCCCCTTCCGTGCTGAACGGTTCGGGTTTATATGAAAAGGGAAGGGTTATGAGTATGAAAAAAATATTTTCTTTAATTATTGGAATGGTGATGTTGTTTATGGCTGTTTTTCCTGTGAGTTCCTTTGCTGATGAACTGTTGAAAACGGATAAGACCACCTACTCCGAGGGAGAGGACATTATGATAACCGCCGTCGGAGACGGCGACGACTGGGTCGGCATCTATCAGAAGGGCGATACTCTGAAGGATGTGGTATCCATCCGTTGGTATTATGTTGCCAAGGAAGGAAACACCTCCGGCACAGCCAAGAACATTTTCGATTCTGAGTATGTGAACCGAAGCGCACTGGCCGATCTGCCGGCGGGAGAATATACCGTCTATCTGTTGGCGGATGGCGGCTATACGGTGCTGTCACGGGTGGACATCACCGTCACGGCGGACAGCGGTGAGAATCCTCCCGAAACCTCGGATGAAAAGACGCTGACCACCGATAAAACCTGCTATCTGGAGGGGGAACCCATTCTCACCACTGCCACCGGCGAGGGCTATGATTGGGTAGGACTCTATCTGAGAACCGATACATTGAAGACCGATCAGGCCATCCGCTGGTATTATGTGGCGAGAGACGGCAATAGATCCGGTAGCGAAAAGAATATTCGGACTGCCGAGGGAACCAATGCCAGCCGTGCGGCCTATGCCGATGTTCCGGCAGGAGAATATACCGTATACCTGTGTGCAAACGACAAGTGGGATGTGCTGGCCAGCGTGGATATTACCGTATACGAGGATCCTGCTGCGCAGACGGTACCCGAAGCGCCGTCGAATGTGACATATGAGCGGACAGGATCCTTTGTCGGGGCGGCAGACGGGAAGTTGACCGTTACGGCGGGAGAGGGAGGCCTTCCTGATTCCTATGCGGTCTATTGGGGCAATTCAGACGGAAAACTGGAGAACTATACAGCTTTCGCACCCGTTTTCTGCACCGGACAGGTGACCGCATACGAAATGGTGGCAAATACCCTGATACCCACCGAAGCAGACCGTATTCTGGTTTATTCGGTAAAGGGCAAAAATATATCGCAGACAGCCGCTACCGTCATGCTTCCCGATGGGTGCAACGACTACGATTTCGGAGCGCTACTGTATGAAATGCAGGTGGTCAGCGACATTCATCTGAACGCCTCTCAGAGTCATCTGCACAATGTTCATTTTGCTGCCGTTCTGGCTGACATTCAGATGCTGTCCCCGAACAGCATCGGGCTGTTCATCAACGGAGATATAGCAGATCACGGACAGGTTTCGGAATACAGGGCCTTCCGACAGCTGATTGAAAATGCAGGCGATTCTCTGCCGGAGGTTTATTGCGCCATCGGCAATCATGATCTGGCGCAGGGTCCCTATGCCACTCAGCTTGCAAATTTCACAGAGTATTCAGAGCCATGTACCGATCAGCCCTATGCAGACCTTTGGCTGAACGGCGTGCACTTCATTTTCCTTGGCAGTGAGGCTGAGGGACTGAATGCGCAACTTTCCCGAACTCAGCTCAACTGGCTCAAGAAAGCATTGGCTGAGAACCGTAACGAGAACCGACCCATCTATGTATTCCTTCATCAGGGACTTATGGATACGGTAGCCGGTACATTCGAGTATCAGGGATGGCACGGAGTCAATCAGGCAAGGCAGCTTGCTGCGATATTGAAGGACTACCCCGAGGTGGTTCTGTTCAGCGGACACAGCCATTGGGAAATGGATTCGCTCTATTCCATGAAGGCACGGGATGAAAATCTTCCGACTGTTTTCAATACCGCCGCAACCGCTTATCTCTGGAACGATGTGGCAATGTCGACCAATGTGGGAGTCGAAGGTTCACAGGGCTATTACATCAAGGCATATTCGGATAAACTGCTGGTTCTGGGCAGAGATTTCGTCAACGGTCAGTGGATTGCATCCGCACAATTTGTCGTTCAGCTTCCCCAAAGTCAGGAAGGATCGGATCCCGGTGAATCCGAGAAACCCGCCGTCACATCCGATTCCGACATTACAACAGCTCCCCCGACGAATTCTGCTCCTGTCGGCGAAGAAACTCCCAACACGGCGGATCGGAATCATTCGTTTCCGATCGGGCTTCTAATCGGAGCCGCAGTTGCGGCAGCAGTGATCGGAATCGCTGTTGCTATGACGGTCAAAAAGAAACGGAAATAAAGGACAGGGTCGCCTCTCAAAACGGAGATGCGACCCTTCAGGGAAAGGTACGATAGAGCCATGGAGCAGTCGGAACTGAATCTGAATCTGCAATTGACGGTGCTTGACACGCCGTTTGCGGTCAACCGTA
>JBJDZJ010000091.1:0-14052 GCA_051867915.1 Eubacteriales bacterium | reverse complement strand
GGCTTGGATACCCCCAAATCCCGGAAACCGATGTAGAGCGTCAGATGGAACCAGAGTGTGCTGGACACCGGAATATCGTAGTAGGTTTCTCCGGAAACGATCTTCTGATCTTCCGTTGTGAAGGCTTCAAATGCCGACTTGGCGGAACGGAGCGCATTTTTCAGATAGCGCTGGTTGCCGGTTGCTTCATAGAGCGCAACGCCGGCAGAGATCATAGACCCGGTGTTGTATGAATACTTATCGGTATTCGGAGGATGAGTGCCGACCGCCTTTCCGCTTTCGTCATACTCGGTGCCTACATGATCCCAGTAAAGATTGTCGTCTGTGTCCAGCAGATACTGATTCACCCAGTCATAAATCTGCTTTGCCTTTTCAAGATAGCTGTCGTCCTGCGTGTATTTCCACAGACGCACCAGTTCTTTGATGAAGGGCGCATTGGAGCAGGTATTGCGGGTGGTACCGTTGAGGCTCCAGTAGAGGCCGCCGATGTCCTTATCCCAGCCCTCGTCCCAACAGAACGCCGCCAGCTTCCTGGCTTTTTCCAGCCATTCTGTCTCACCGGTACTGTCATAGACATTGAGAAATTCCCGCACCAACCAGATCTGATCGTCATAGGTGGTATCTGCCGTAGAGGACCAGGTCCTGTTCACCCGACGGGAGGCATATACCGTTTGCTTATAGGAATCGGTGCGCCGCATCCCGTAATAGTCCAGGCCCTTCAATAAGGAATCCCGGATCTCTGTATAGTTCTGGTTCCCGGGCTCCAGTACCAGCAGTCTGTTTACCAAAGACAGCAATGTCATATAGTCCCAGATGGAGGCATATTCACTGGTGCTTACCGGGTAGGTCTCCTCGGCAATTTTGGTATCTGTATGATAGTAATCGGTCAGAATCTGATCGGTCAGCAGTTTGGCACGCTCAAGATCCCGCCTGCCGATCTCATTAAGCTCCAACATCGGGAGGGTCTGCTCCTGAATTGTCGTTTGTGAAGCCGAAGCCAGGGGATCTTCCTGCTTTTGACAGGAGGTCAGATTCCATGCGGTCAAAGAAAGCGACACGGACAGAATCAGGGCAACGGTGCGGTGGTGATTGTGTTTTTTCATATTGTTCATCCTCATATCTTTATAGTTTAATGGAATCCAGATCGGAAAGCCAGAGAGCGGCAGATGCGTCTGAGGGCATCCGCCAGTCGCCCCGGGGCGAAAGGGTAACCGTTCCGACCTTGGGCCCGTCGGGCAGGCAGGAACGCTTGAACTGCTGGGCAAAGAAGCGTTTGACGAAGATTTTCAGCCATTTCAGGATCGTATCATCGTCATATACCCCATTCCATGCGATTTTTGCCAATCGGTAAATCTTCGAGGGTTTATACCCGAAGCGAAGCAGATAGTACAGGAAGAAGTCGTGGAGATCGTAAGGTCCCACAATGTCCTCGGTCACCTGCGCAATCTGACCGTTCTCCTTTGGCGGAATCAGTTCAGGTGAGACGGGCGTGTCCAGAATATCCAGAAGCACCCTTCTCTGCTCCGGATTTTCGGTTGTATCGGCAAAATAGGAGACCAGATAACGAACCAAAGTCTTCGGAATGGAGGCATTGACGGCATACATGGACATATGGTCGCCGTTGTAGGTGGCCCATCCCAGTGCAAGCTCGGAGAGATCGCCGGTTCCGATGACAATACCGCCGATTTTATTGGCAAAATCCATGAGTATCTGGGTACGCTCCCTTGCCTGAGCATTTTCATAGGTCACGTCGGTTTTGTCGGGGTCCTGTCCGATGTCTTTAAAATGCACTCTGACGGCATCCGAAATCGGAACGGTTCTGAAATCCACGCCCAGCGTCTCGCAAAGGCTCCCGGCGTTGGATTTGGTGCGGACGGTCGTGCCGAATCCCGGCATGGTGACAGCAAGAATATCCTTACGGTCCCGTCCCAGAAGATCGTATGCCTTCACCGTGACCAGCAGAGCCAGCGTGGAATCCAGTCCTCCCGAAATTCCGATTACAGAACGGCACCCGATGTGTCGGATCCGTTTGGCAAGTCCCTGTGCCTGCATCATGACGATGGCAGAGCAACGGTCCCGCAGAATTGCACCGTCCGCCGGAACAAAGGGCCGGGGGGCAATTTTACGGGTCAGGGTCGTTGTTTCAATCGGCAGTGAAAACCCAGTCTCAACCGCCTGCTCGCGGCAGTCGTTTTCAAAGGTGGTCATTCTGGCACGCTCGGCGTCCATGCGTTCCAGATCAATTTCGCTGACCGCAGTTCCGCTTTCAAACGGCTTGGATTCGGCAAGGATCGAACCGTTTTCGGCGATCAGATTGTGTGCCGAAAAGACCATATCGGTGGTAGACTCCCCGGTTCCCGCATCTGCGTAGATATATCCGGCAACGATACGGGCCGAATGGGCGGAAATCAGCTGTCTGCGGTATTCCGCCTTACCGATCAGCTCATCGGAGGCAGACAGATTCAGAATCAGGGTCGCACCCTTTCGGGAAAGCGACACCGACGGAGGGGAGGTCACCCACACATCCTCACAGATTTCGATCCCGATTTTCAACAAGGGCATATCGGTACAGGTGAAAATCTGATGGGTGCCGATGGATACGGGACGGTCCCCGCCCACACGGGTTTGCTCCACCGAACATGTGGCGTCCCACGGTGTAAAGTTGCGACGCTCGTAGAATTCCCCGTAGGAAGGAATGTGAGTTTTGGGAACAAGCCCCAGAATCTTTCCGGAGCAGATCGCAGCTGCAACATTATACAGCTTGGATTTGTAAAGATAAGGCAGACCCACGGTGAAGAAAAGGGGAAGATCGGCTGTCTCATCGGCAATTCGGACAAGAGCATTTTCAGCACGTTCTGCCAGCAATCGGAAGCCGAACAGATCTCCGCAGGTGTAGCCCGTGACGCAAAGCTCGGGCAGACAGAGGACCTTGACGCCCAGCTCTGCCGCCGCTTTTACGCTTTCGATGATCCTTCGGGTATTGTATTCCACATCCGCCACCCGAAGATCGGGAGAGAGTGCGGCGACCTTGATAAATCCGTGGTTCATAATTATTTCCTTTCAGCATCCGACGAAGAAATTCATGAAAAACCTTGACAAAATCAAAAAAGTATGCTATTATGGAATAAGTATACAGTTTTGTATCCATCCATACCGTATCGGCTCTACGGATATTATAACCCATCTTTTCGGGTTTGTCAAGAACCGCAGAGCAAATTATCATGAATCTGAAAATCATTCGGACGATACACCGTCCGCAAAATCCGAAAGGTTGGTCTATTTATGAGCAAATCCTTTGCATCCGAAAACTACACCATGCTGTTCGATTTTTACGAACTGACCATGGGCAACGGTTATTTCAACAGCGACAAAAAGGACACGATCTCCTATTTTGATGTTTTCTTCCGTGATATTCCGGACGGAGGCGGATTTGCCATTGCCGCAGGTCTGGAGCAGATCGTGGACTACATCGAAAATCTTCGGTTCACAGATGAGGACATCGACTTCCTGCGCACCAAAAACTGTTTCACCGAAGATTTTCTCAAGTATCTGAAAGAATTTCATTTTACCGGCGACATCTGGGCAGTTCCCGAGGGTACCCCCATCTTCCCCAAGGAGCCCATCATCACGGTTCGCGCCCCTGCCATTGAGGCACAGTTTATCGAAACCTTCCTGCTTCTGAACACCAACCATCAGTCGCTGATTGCCACCAAAACCAACCGGATTGTCCGTGCGGCAAAGGGGCGTCCCGTTTCCGAATTCGGCTCCCGCCGTGCTCAGGGTACCGCCGCCGCCATTCTGGGTGCCAGAGCCGCCTACATCGGCGGATGTTCCTCCACTGCCTGCACCATTTCGGACAAGCTGTTCGGCGTTCCTGCCGGCGGAACCATGGCGCACAGCTGGGTTCAGATGTTTGACAGCGAATACGAAGCCTTCGACACCTACTGCAAAATCTACCCCAACAATGCAACCCTTCTGATCGACACCTACAATGTGCTGAAAAGCGGCGTTCCCAATGCCATCAAGGCCTTCAAGGCCAACGGAATCACCAAGTGCGGCGTTCGTATCGACTCGGGCGATATCGCCTACCTGTCCCGCAAGGTTCGGAAGATGCTGAACGACGCAGGTCTGCCTGATTGCAAGATCGTCATCTCCAACTCGCTTGACGAGTATCTGATCCGTGATCTGCTCAATCAGGGTGCCGAGATCGACGCCTTCGGCGTGGGTGAGCGTCTGATTACCTCCAAATCGGCTCCCGTATTCGGCGGCGTCTACAAGCTGGCGGCAGTGGAGGACAGGGAGGGCAACATCATCCCCAAGATCAAGATTTCGGAAAACACCGCCAAGATCACCAATCCCCACTTCAAGAAGGTCTATCGGATCTTCAGCAAGGATTCGGGCAAGGCAGAGGCCGATCTGATCTGTCTGCACGACGAGGTTATCGACACCTCGAAGCCTCTGACCATCTTTGATCCGGTCTACACCTGGAAGACCAAGACCTACGAAAACTACGAGCTTCGTGAACTTCTGGTCCCCATTTTCAGGGACGGAAAACGGGTCTACGATCTGCCCACTACCGGCGAAATCCGCAGTTACTGTGCGGATCAGATCGACAAGCTGTGGGACGAGGTCAAGCGTTTCGAAAATCCCCACACCTTCTATGTAGACCTTTCCCAGAAACTCTGGGATGTCAAGCAGGATCTGCTGAAGAAAGGGCAGAATACGAAATAAAGGCCCATCAAAAAATCCTTCGCCGAATACGCAGTGTTCATAAGGCAGTGAACAGTCACAGTAGTTTGCGCTGCTGTGACTGTTCTTGTGTTATATTCTGTTTTGTGATTGTATAGAGCCAAACAAAACAGCAAAGTGGAATTTTGAGAGGTAATTACAATGGTTTTACATTTACTCAAAGAGCTGTCAGGTAACATTCTTGATATTGGAGGTGGTGGAGAAGGAATTATCGGACGCCTTTATCGTGAACAGGTTACAGCCATTGATAACAGGCAGGAAGAACTTGATGAAGCACCCAATGTATGCAAAAAAGTGCTTATGGATGCCACGGATCTCAAATATGAAGCGAATTCTTTTGATAATGTGACCTTCTTTTTCACTCTGATGTTTATGCAAAAAGAAGAGCAAAGAAAAGCCATTGGAGAAGCGACAAGAGTTTTGAAATCCGGCGGGGAAATTCATATTTGGGATTGTAATATTGTATCAGCTTATCCGGTTCCTTTTTGCGTGGATGTAGTAGTTCAAATGCCTCACGAAACAATAAATACAACCTATGGTATTGGCAAGTTGGATTCTCAAGACATGCGTTCTATAATAAAAATGTGTGAAGACGAGGGATTGACACTGAATGATCAACAAAACGATGAATACTTTTATTTGAAGATGAAGAAATAGTTCTTGCGCAGAAAACAATTCCGGTTTATTGAGTTGAAACAATATCGCACTTCTATACGGGTATTCCCGTATGCGCGCGCTCAGCTCTGGCATAAGCACCGCCGCATTGCGAAGGTTGGAATCCGAAAGGCTTCTCCGCAGATTGGTATGTAAAGTCGATCACCCCGATCAGCTGTATGTTCAGGGCGCTTTACATTGCCAGTTCCGAAAAGAGGCTACACCCCTTGCACCGTTTTACGGCTATCCCTATATTTCAAAAGCGTGACCTTCGTGGTCACGCTTTTTGAATTCTCAACTGTCTTACGAATCCCCTGCTATTCGGCGAAGGATTTTTTATTTGAGCATCTTCTGAATGCCGAGAATCTTGCGGAAACGGGCGTAATAGAGGGATATCAGCAGACTCAGGGCAATATCGAAAATAATAAACGCCACATTGCCCAGAATATAGAGAATCCATATGGCGATATCCTCTTCAAGACCGAAAAGACGGCTTCCGATAAAACAGATCAGAGTCAGCATCCCGTTCATAAGGATCAATTTACAGATAAATGAAAGGACCTTCGGAAGTTTTTCCAGAAGAGATTTGGCAATGGGGTAATATCCGATAAACAGGACATATATCGGTGTGATAAAGTAAGAAGGAAACAGAATCAGAGCCAGAGCGGAGGTCACAAGATAGACCGCAAAAGCGTATTTCAACCCCATTTCAATTGCCGCAAGCACGACGATCAATGAAACAATTGCCGCCATCGAAAGATCAAGGTCGCCCAGCATACCGCCCAGCCAGAGAAGAACGACTCCGAGAGCTGAGAAAATGGCAGACAGCACCATTCGCTTGACTTTTTTTCCGCTTTTCATGATAAACCCTTCCTTTGACGGTTAACAGCAGGAAATCAGATCGCCGCCCATACATTCACAGCAGCAGTCGGCGCAGATCAGACCGGAACACATATCGCAGGCCGAGCATCCTCCGGAGGAGGTGTTCGTCTGATAGGTACGGTAGGTCTGACCGTAATTGCCGCTTTGGTTCCGGATATCGCTGAGTGCCTGCCGATATTCGGGATTATCGGGATCCAGATAGCACGCCGTTTCAAAAAAGCGCATGGCGTCATAGTAATAGCCCCGCCGTGTCTTGACAATGCCCATGAGGAAGTTCCATTCGGCGTTCCGACCCTGACTGGGAATGCTGTCCAGAACGATGTCGGCTTCCGAATACCTGCCGTCGTTGACCAGCTGTCTGGCGTGTTGAAGTTCACCGCCGTAATTGGAATTCCCGGTGGAATAGCTGTTGGTACTGCCATAGGATTTTCCGGAGGAACGCTCTTTCTGAATCGCATCGTATGCCTCATTGATCTCCTTCATTTTCTCCTGAACGAGATCGGAAAGAGGACTGTCCACATAGTTGTCGGGATGATACTTTCTCGCAAGATCCCGATATGCTTTTTTGATCTCCTCGTCTGTTGCGTCACGGCTGACTCCAAGTGTTTTGTACGGATCATTCATAGATTCGGTTAATTCCTTTCAGCAAGCTTTATGTGTTCAGTCCCTGTTCATCATTGACTGTCGGGACACTCTCACTCTCATTGCGGCGATGCTTTTTTCCTTTTTTCTTTGCCGCCTGATCCTTCTCTTTGGGATTCAGAATGTCCTCAGCCACCTTCGGAAGCCCCAAATAGAGAATATTCTGTATGATCGAAAACATACCCTCGTCCGAAAAATCCAGAAGAGAGACCGCCTTTTCCGCTTCGATCAGTTCAAAGGTCAGCGCATCTTTCATGTTTTCCCGAAAATGTTCGGTTTTGTCCTCACCGGAAATCAGAAAGGGATTGTAACTGCCCGTTTTCCGATCTTCCTCCAGGTCGTCCAGCGCATCCACAAGATAAATCCAGCGTCCGATCCGTCTGCCCAGTTCAAACAGGCATCTGCGTCGGGCTTCATCCTCGATTTCATGGGAGAAAACCTCACCCAGAAGTTTTCCGAAGGGTTCGGCACAGGTGTAAATCCCGGTTCGCCCTTCCCTTTCATAGGATGAAATCTCGTCGAGATAGCCGGCAATCAGACCATCCAGCTTCCCGTCTCCAAGCGCCGATTTGCGCATGGACTTCGCCTTCGGAAGACAGAGCGCCGATGCCATCCGTCTGATTCCCTTTTTATCGGAAAGATCATCCTTCAGATTGTAATAGAGAAGAAGCGCCGATGCCGAAGCACAGTATTCAAGGGACAAAGAGGATTTCACATACAGACGCTTTCTGAACGGATGGGACACGCATCGCTTTTTCCCGAATTCCACCTTTTCGCCCGACAGCGCCATTCGGACAAGCGCCAGAAAGACAAAATCATAGGAGAGTGACAGCGAGAGAAAGGGAGAGCGCTTTCCCATGGCACGGCAGAGACCGCAATACAGCGCCTTGTAGAACTCGTTTTCCTTCACCCGAAGTTCCGGCGTGCAGGTCCTGACATATCCGAACATACCGATGCGCCCTCTCGTTTTCCTTGTTTCTTTTCTATTTTAATAAACGAAAATTTTCTTGATGTAACGGACTGTTGAACATTTTGTAAATATTTATCCCTGCTCAAAAGAACCGTGTGTTTTTTTCGTTTCACTCTCAAAATCCCTTCCGGAAAGGATTGACAAAATTTTTTTCTTATGCTATAATTTGATAAGGAGAAAAAGAAACCACCCTGCATTTTTGCAGGGTGGAAAACCGAACGGAGAAATCAGTTGGAAGAACGGTTCTGATTCTGATTCTTGTTCTGATTCTGGTTTTTGTTCTGGCTCTGGTTCTGGCTCTGGTTCTGATTCTGGTTCTGGTTTTGATTCTGATTCTTGTTCTGGTTGCTGTTTTGGTTGTTATTCTGATTGTTGTTCTGGTTGTTGTTCTGATTCTGCATTTGACTCAAACTCCTTTATAAAGATTTACATCCCAAAGTATGCACCGTAAATTTACATTTATTCAATCAAAATAAAAAATGATTGCATAGAAAGGAATTCGACTATGGAAATGAAGAAATACCCCTTAAAGCTCTCTCCTGCATTTAAGGAAATTATCTGGGGAGGTGACCGTCTGAAGAAGGACTTCGGAAAGGTCTGCGATTATGAAAAACTGGCGGAAAGTTGGGAACTGACCTGCCGTTACGACGGAATGAATGTCATTGAGAACGGCGAATACGCCGGAATGACGCTCGGAGACTATCTGGGTGACCAAGCAAAGGGATTTCCCCTTCTGATTAAACTGATCGACGCCTGCGACCGTCTGTCCATTCAGGTTCACCCCGACGACGCCTATGCAAAGGAAAAGGAAGGCGAGTTCGGCAAAACCGAAATGTGGTACATCGTCGATGCCGATCCGGGTGCCAAGCTGGTTTACGGTCTGAAGGATTATGACAAGGAAACCTTCGCCGCAGCCGCCAAGGACGGAACGCTGGAGAAATATCTGAACTTCGTGGAAGTTCACAAGGGCGATGTCTTCTTTATCCCTTCCGGATGCGTACATGCCATCGGCGCAGGAATACTCATCGCCGAGATTCAGCAGTCTTCCAATGTGACCTACCGCGTCTATGATTACAACCGCGTGGGCAAGGACGGCAAGCTCCGTCCCCTTCATGTGGAGAAGGCGCTGGATGTCATCGTGGACTACACCCCCGAGCAGATTGAGAAAATCCGCTTCGAAAACGGGAAAACCGAAGGCTCCCTTGCAAACTGCAAGTACTTCAAGGTAGACCGTCTTGTGGGAGAGCAGGAGCTTCATGCTGACGACAGTTTCCTCCATGTTCTCTGCCTTGACGGTGAAGGAACCGTCGGCGGCTATCCGATCAAAAAGGGCGACAGCTACTATCTGCCCCAAGGCATCGGAACCGTTCATGTAACGGGAAATCCCGAGATCATCACCTCGAAAATCAACTGAATCCCATACAACAATCTGCCGCATCCGAGCGAAAAGCCGGATGCGGCAGATTTCAGATGTCTTCCTTTTCGGGAGCGTTCCGGTAAAAGAAGGCGCACTCGAACAGGCTTTCGATAAGACGCAGGCAATCGCCTTCCAAAAGTTGAAATTCCCTCTCGGCAGTCCGTTTGGCAGATAGTCCTCTCTTTGCCGTCAGCGGCACTACAAAGCGAAAGGTCACATTGTCCTGATGACGGTCGACAACCGAATAGGAAATCCGATATCCGCATGATGCCGCCAGCTTTTCAAAAATCAGCAGATCCACCATGTGTTCGGGAAACAGAGGGATCAGATTTCTGAAATCGGAACTGTTTTCTATGTAGATCGGCGAAAACAGTATGGTGAAAACGGCGGTCAGAACAATGCAGTTTTCATTTTCTTCACAGACCTCGACCGAAATCCGGTGGCTTCGGGTCAGTTCACAGCAAAAGGTCAGTGCATGACTATAAAAGACGATGAAATTCAGAAAATTCAGGAACATCCCCTTTAAATTCTGAGGAACCGAGTCTTTAAAGTCGATCATATAACCGTAAGTGCGGAATATGCCGAAAATCTGACCTGAAAGGATCCGAAGACATTCCGATAACGGCCAGTTGACACGGTCGTCCCCACATTCCAGCATGGTATCCAGCATATGCTCCAGCTTGGCTCTGATCTTTTTGTTCAGCGCATTGTGACTTCTGCCGGGCGGAATCTCCTTCTTTTCGGCAACCAAAGCAAAAACAGAACACAGATCTCCTGCTATTTTCTCCGCATCCTTTTCCAGAGCGGAAAACAGCACGCTGTTCGGATTGACCTGCATAAACCCGGGAAAAACCCAGAGCGTGCAGTCCGAGTCCTGATAGCGGTAGGGGACAACAAAGGCCTTGGCGTTCCGGTCGCCGGTATACACCGACAGCACCCTGGGGCGGGAATCGGTATTCATGTCCGAAAAAGCAGCTTTCCCGGCAGAGTCCAGATGGATCAGAATTCCGGTTCGTCTCTTGGGCAGACGAATCTGCTTGACGGCGATCTCATTTTTATAGAGAACCAGACCGCTGCGATCACAGATCAGTATCGGAGTGGAAAGGTCGTCAAGCCCTGTATTATCGGTCCTGTATTGCATTTTTGCACCTCCGTCTTTATGATAGTATTGTCTATTTTATATAGATTACAAAATTATTTGAACTGAGTTTGCTATAATTGTAACAAAATTAAAAATTTTTCAAAAAAGGTCTTGATAATCTCGGAAAAATAAGGTAGAATATAGATGCAAAAGTATGAGGCGGTCTCTGCTCTGCGGACACTGCCAAATTCAAATTATTTGGAGGAAATCGAAATGTCAGTAAAAGTTGCAATTAATGGATTCGGACGCATTGGCCGTCTGGCTTTCCGCCAGATGTTCGGCGCAGAGGGTTATGAGGTTGTCGCTATCAACGATCTTACCAGCCCCGCAATGCTCGCTCACCTTCTGAAGTATGATACCGCTCAGGGCGGTTACTGCGGAAGAATCGGTGAGGACAAGCATACCGTATCTTCTAAGGAGCCCGTACTTGCCGAGGATGGAAAGACCGTCGTTACCCCCGGTTCCATCACCGTAGACGGTAAGGAAATCACCATCTATGCTATGCCCAAGGCTCAGGATCTTCCCTGGGGCGAACTGAATGTAGATGTTGTTCTGGAGTGCACCGGTTTCTACTGCTCCAAGGCAAAGAGCCAGGCTCACATCGACGCAGGCGCAAAGAAGGTCGTTATCTCCGCTCCCGCAGGCAATGATCTGAAGACCATCGTTTACAGCGTTAACGAGAAGACTCTGACCGCAGAGGACAATATCATCTCCGCTGCATCCTGCACCACCAACTGCCTCGCTCCCATGGCAAAGGCGCTCAACGACTTTGCTCCCATCCAGTCCGGCATCATGTCCACCATTCACGCCTACACCGGCGACCAGATGATCCTTGACGGACCTCACAGAAAGGGCGATCTCCGCCGTGCACGCGCAGGCGCTGCCAACATCGTTCCCAACTCCACCGGCGCTGCAAAGGCAATCGGTCTGGTTATCCCCGAGCTGAACGGCAAGCTGATCGGCTCCGCACAGAGAGTTCCCGTTCCCACCGGTTCTACCACCATCCTGACCGCTGTTGTCAAGGGCGAGAACATCACCAAGGACGCCATCAATGCTGCTATGAAGGCTGCTTCCTCTGAGTCCTTCGGTTACAACTCCGATCCCATCGTATCCTCCGATGTTATCGGTATGCGTTACGGCTCGCTGTTCGACGCTACTCAGACCATGGTAGCTCCCATCGGCGACGGTCTGTATGAGGTTCAGGTTGTATCCTGGTACGACAACGAGAACTCCTACACCAGCCAGATGGTTCGCACCATCAAGTATTTTGCTGAGAACTGCTGATTTTTCCGATCGACAGTCGGCTAATTGCATATGCCTTACGGGACTGACGCAATTGCGTCAGTCCCGTTTCCTGATATATGCCGTTTCGGACCCGGAAGGTGCGTACGGGATGAGATAACTGCGGCTCCTCAACAGAAACGGGGTTTGACCCGCAATAATCGGACCGTCCGGGAAGACCGAATGAATACCGTACAATCCGTTGACTGACTTTGCCCTTTATTCGCTATCCCATACGGTGTAGCAGTATCCCAATTCATCAACCACATCGACCGAAAGGATGGAATCATCTTCTTCATACACGCAAAGGCTAAGATAGCGCCTTTGTCCGTTTTCGGAGGGCAATTCATAATAGTAAAAAACGCCGACGGCATTCGGCTCGCCGAAGGTATTGACAAAGGCCGAATAGTGGTCTGTACCTTTCAGAAAATCACTGACATCATCGACCGAAAGGGTGCGTTCCGTGGGTGAGTAAAGGAACAGTCCCCCGTCAATAACACGAAACTCCCCATCCACTGTCTTCCCTGCATATACCGTAAGACCCACTGCCTCCGTATATTTTGCTTCCTCATCACAATAGAAGGACCAGTATTCGTCGGCAGTAAAAAACAGGATCTGTGTGATACCGATCCGGCTTTCATCGAAATCGTTTCGATACATCAGGTCCAGATAACACCAAAAATATTGATCGCCGGACTGCAGGAAGAAGTCGTTTGAAGCAGACATACTTGCATTGCCGTTCTCAATATGAGTGCTTCCTTGTAACTGGCCATCGTTTCCGCAAACATCGGTCGGTCCGGGATAGATCTCCAGCAGTCTGTCTATCTGTTCATCCAGATCACCGACTTCTGCCCGGACTGCCGGCGAAAACATTTCACGAATGGCATCCTTATCGCCTGCGTCCAATGCAGTCAGGAAATCGGTTAAGGCACGCTCATAAGCTTCTTCCTCATCATGATTGCCGGATGAAGAAACGCTGACCGGCATCAGGAACAGAAGTGCACAGCCGGACATAGACGAAACACAGACAAACAGTATGAAAAGCATGCACAAAATTTTTTTCATTTCAGATCTCCTCCAACCCCGTTTCCGTTTATCATTATAAAGAACCAATGCTTCTCCGTAATTATGTCGAGATCATTATAACGGATTTGAACCGTTTTGTCAAGAGTTTCTCTAAAATTCAAGCTGATTTGTGCCTATTTTTGCCGTATTCCGACCATATTGTTAATTGCTTGACGATCAAAACAGGAGTTTAGTAAACTGCAAACGAAAATCTGTTTCACATATTTTTATTGTTTATGGATTTTACAAATTGAAAACATTGTCAAATTATGGTAGGATAAGACAACAACCAATCGAAATCAGGGAGAGTGAGGAGAGACATGGACAAAAATGTCAAAAATGCAAAAATATTGATCGGAAGTGGAGACGATGCCTTTCATATAGAATGTGCGGCGAATCTGAAGCGGATTGGGTACGGCTGTATCTGTACTGCTATGGACACAAGCGGTGTCCTTCGGACCATCGGTGCCGAATTTCCGGACATCGTTCTGCTGGACAGCCGTCTCCCCGGAGGAGATGTGATCGAACTGATCCGGGATATTCACAGTCTGATTTCGGCACCTGCGGTACTGCTAGCAGACGATTACGGAAATCAAAACCTGTTTTATGAGGCAACCGAAGAGGGTGCGGAATTCTGCATGGTGAAACCCCTGGAATATGATCGCCTCGATGAGCGGATAGAACGATTGATGGTCCACCGTGTCAGTCAGACCGTGGGAATCGGACGGGGCGGTGCATACTCACAAAAGGAGTTGGAAATGCAGATCACAAAGATCCTGCACGAGATCGGCGTACCTGCAAATATCCGGGGATACCGGTATCTGCGAATGGCGATTCTGCTGACGGTTATGGATGGAGACAATACCAATCCGAAAGCCAAAATTCTCTACCCGTCGATAGCCAAACTGTTCAACTCCACCTATTCCAGGGTTGAGCGGGCAATCCGACACGCCATTGAGGTCGCGTGGGACCGAGGAGATACCGAGATTCTGTACGACTATTTCGGCTACACCGTTCAGAGCAAGAAAGGAAAGCCCACCAACAGCGAGTTCATTGCGATGATTGCCGATCGGATCCGTCTGATCAACAAGGTCTGACCGAAGGCAAACGAAAACGCTGAAATCGTAGAGCGAAAGACTATACTGCGAAATCTGGCTTCTTGACAACAAAAAAATCACCCGTAAAGGGTGATTTTTTGGTGGAGACAACTGGAATCGAACCAGTGACCTCATGCATGTCAAGCATGCACTC
>JBJDZJ010000090.1:0-14108 GCA_051867915.1 Eubacteriales bacterium | reverse complement strand
TAAACTCAAGTTATCAATCCGGCTTTGGCGGAGCGGTACTCTTTGATTACAGCGGTGAAATATTTGCACCGTGAATGCTGTGACAGGGAACAACCGCGACAAACACGGCAACAGGAACCACACAAACAGGTATGCATTTCTAAAAGAATTTCTAAAAAATTTTTAGAAATATTTTTAGAAATCGATATGCCTTATGGCGTAAGGGATTTTGAGGTTCGAACAAAAAAAGAGCCGAAAACCCTTGTAAATACTGGGGTTTCAGCTTCTTTTATCGTCCGGTATCGTCTTCTAAAATCTCCTAATTTCCGCATGGTTATTGTGCCTTGAAAACCGTTTGGGCAACCCCACATGGGTTCGAATCTCATTCTCTCCGCCAATCTGCGGCTAATAACCGCAAAAGCCGCAATAATATCCTTGCGGCTGTTCTTATATGGGGGATGCTCTATGCTTACTTTGAACTTGGAATTTCAAGAAGAATATAAACGCCTTGATCGCTTATGTAAGGATTATCTATCAAGTGCGGAGGGTGTTTCCGAATACATAAGGCAAATGGAGTCAACGCCATGGAGTAATCGTCGATATGTGTTTACTTGGGAAGACGACTACAAACTATTGAAACATGTTCGATGGGTTCGCATTCAGCTTGCTCACGAAGTCGGCACATTGAACTCCGATATTTGCACAGAGAATGATCTGGATTGGGTTCAAAGTTTTTACAATAGGATTATGAATGGTAGTGATCCGTTCACCGTAATACGAAAAGCAAAGGCGGAAAAAGCACGCCGAGAAAAGCAACAAGAACAGGCAAGAAAGACGACCGTCGCCGATCATCCCAAACCGACGCAACCCAAACCGTCCCTTTGGGACAGGCTGATTGCAAATATCAAAAAGATCTTTTCATAAACGCCGAAAACACAGCCCCCACCTTCATGCAGTGCTGTGCCTTTTCTTATTCCTTATTCGAGAACATCAGGATCGTATTCATATGCCACGCGGATTTGTTGACGATCCCGATGGTGTCGGATGTGTACCGAAGTCGCTTCTCTGTGTGCGCTCGGAAGGCATCCTTGTACTCATCCGCAACGGGATATAGCCCTCTGCGACGGTGACAGTGCCTCTGACTGTGGAACAGCCGATGATAAAGCAATGCCGATGAGCGGATTCGGGAATCCGCTCATCGGCACGCCTTTGTTTAGCTGAACAACTGACCCGGCAGTTTCAGTTTCTGTTTCGGCGGGAAGTTCTTATCGAACATCTCCACATCGTCATCATCGACGAAATATCCCTTGGGTGTACGGTAGGTACCCGTGATTCCGCTCAAAAATCCGTCTTTCAGCTCTTTGAGAAGAAAATAGGGAACATCCGCTTCCCTCGGTTCGGCATAATAGTGGATACCGCGCGTCTTTGCTACCACGAATCCACACTTGCCGTAAAAGTCGATATTGCCTTCCATACAGATGGCACCCACGCCCATCTCTGCCGCACGAGCAAGCGCATAGTCGAGCAGAATCTTGCCGTACCCCTTGCGTTGGTAGTCGGGATGAATGCTGATGGGACCGAATGTCATGATCGGAAGCACGCGACCGTCATCGGCTTCGATTGCCGCACGGACGAACATCACATGTCCGATCAGGTTGCCGTTAAGCTCCAGAACCAAATCCAGTTCGGGCACGAAGTCGGGATTTGTGCGGTAAGTATGCAGCACATAATGCTCTGAGCAGCCGGGCTTATACACATTCCAGAAGGCTTCCCGTGTTAAATTTTCAACTGCTTTATAGTCTTTTTCTGTTTCTAAACGAATAGTCAAATTTTTCATGTTTTACCCTTTCATCATTGTTGACCGTCAATAACGAGAGGTGTGCGAGACTGTATTGGCAAACCTCCCGTTTACGATACAATCTCCAAGGTGTTGTTTTTCTTCAAACAGCATACTCCCAAAATTTAATTCAAGCCGAAGCCTGTAAACCCATTATAGCATATTGGCAGTGAATTTTCAATACAAATATTCGGTTTTTTGGAACTTATTCCAAAAAACTGAGGCAAATACTTTCGGAAAAGCATTTGCCTCAGCCCCCCAAATACGGGGTCAGATTTCGTTATGCTGATTTCTTTTTACGGAAAAGGAAGAACCAAAGTGCTGCGCCGATTACGGCAAGTCCGCCTACGATGCCGAGGACAATGCCGAGGACCGGAGCGTCGGACGGTTCCTTGTCACCGGGAGTCTCGGGGTTGTCGGGTGTATCAGGCGTATCAGGCGTGTCGGGTGTGTCGGGCGTGTCGTCGGTAGAAGCGCCTTTTTCGACAATCTCAATCTCAACAGTCGCGGAAATGGACGAATCGCCGTAGAACGAGGCTTTCACCGTCACTTTACCGACAGCAAGCGGAACGAGGATACCGTCCGTACCGATCTTCGCAAGCTCGGTAGGATTGCCGTCGGCATCGGTCACCGTCCACTTGATCTCATAGCCATTGGCGTTTTCAGGTGTCGTTGTAACGATGATGGGCAGTTTATCGCCGAGAGCGACCTTCGTCCTGCCGTCCTGACCGGAGATGCTGATTTCTGTCGCATTGATCGGAATCTGATAGCAGAGTATTTCGCTGATTGCGACGCCCATGCCGGTCTGATGCTCGAAATAGAAATACATTCTGTCCGTTGTCACGGGGTCAAAGGTGACCGTATTCATGCCCTTGACAAAATCACTCGTCTGCGATGCGTTCGTCACTTCGACAAATTCCGTGCCGTTATGATACAGGATCTTGATCGAGGAGGGCGCTTTGCATCCAGAATCTTCATAGAATGCGAATGCGACCGAATCAACCGTTTCCGGTGCGGCGAAATCAACGCCAAGCTCGGCATCACCGGGATACTTTCCGTCGCCGCGGTAGTCGGTCCAGGAGCGGGAGTTGTTGTCACAATCAATCACACCGTCGTTGATTTCCAGCAGGCGGTCTTTCGGATTGCTGTCATAACCGCCCTGGCAGGTGACGGTATTTTTGCCGGTGTAGAAGGTCGAGCCGTTTTCGCTGACGGCGACATTGGTCTTTTGGTTATCCGAGAAGGTAATTTCATTCATCAGCGTCTCAACCGAAACCGCAAAGGTGGGATTGAAGGCATCGGAATTCATGTACGAGAGGATGGCGTTGTAAAGGGCTTCTGCTTCGGGATACTGATCTTTGATCTGATCAAGACCCATGGAAGAGACAACCAGCTTACCCTTGCCGACGCTCACTTCGTACAGCAGACCCATGGTCTTGACGCCGTCGAGGTCATCCAGGACACGGATCAAAGGCTTGATTCTCTCGCCGGATTCGTTGGTCAGTCCTTCGAGATTCATCGGACGGCCGTTCGTTGTCATGATCCACCATTCAACATCGGTGTAATAATCGGTGGGGAAGTTTTCAAAGAGCGGATGCTCAGGGTCGAGGAGCAGACCCATGAGGCCGGGCTGATTGGGTTTGTCATTGGTAGACCAGAACGCAGTCGTGAAGCGTCCGACAACGCTGTTCGGGAAGGTTTCTTTCGAAGCGCGCGGGTTCAGGAAGACCTTGCCGCCTTCTTCGAGAATGGAGAGAACGGTCTGGTTCAGCGAATCGGCAACATAGACCTCGCCTCTGTCTTCGGTTACGCCGTCGGGATAGACCCAGAAGTTGTAAGAGTTTTTCTCATCGCCGCAGGAAATGACAAGTTCAAGCTGTGTTGCGGTCTTGATATCGGCAAGCGAAATCGAGAAACTGCCTGCACGGGACAGCTTTCCCTGTTCGAAGGTTGCGGCGGTCAGATCGCCTTCGGCAATGACCTTGTCGCCGGCGGTAAGTGCGTAGTGGATAACGCCGGTGAAATCGTCTTCCGAATAGTTGGAAACGAGAATATCACCGTTGAGCGTTTCGCTGTTTTTGTAGCAGAATTTGTCGGTTTCAAGAAGAAGCGCAATCGGGCCGAAGAAGCCGGCAAAGTAATCCGGATCGGCAAAATCGTACGGCTTGGATTCGCCGAGTGCATTCACCATACCGACGATTGCCGTTCCCTGTCCGGGGAAGTCCTGAATACCGAGCAGGGAGATACCGCTCATGTTTGCAGTACGGCGGACCGCTTCGATTTCCATGCGGTAGCCGAGGCGGGAAAGCATACCCGAGGCGTTGATCCAGTCGGCAATATCTTCCTCTGTCATGCCGTGAGCGGCTGCCTTCTCGGCGGTTACCTTGAAGTTGCGTGCTTCCAGAATGCCGGTATAGCGATCAATCTCGGTCAGAAGATCCGGGAAGACCTGATACTGTCCGACCTCAAAGCTGAAGACCGGAACATTTTGCGCAATCAGTCTGTTGACCGCTTCATCATAATTGATGCGGGTGTTGGGATATTCCTGATTGATGAAGCCCGACAGACCGCCGTAGCTTCCGCGGAGCGGGGAACCCTGATACGATTGTGCCGTATAGAAATCGGTCTGGTCGTTGGGAGTTAAGCCGCCAAAGAAGGTGTTGGAGCCTTGTGCATACAGTCTGGTGCTGTCTGCCTCTTTCAGTTGGGAAATCAGATTGCTGGCGTAATTCAAATCGCCTTCCGAATACATCAGCTCGTTACCGAAAGTGAACATGACAAAGGACGGATGGTTTGCGTATTCCTTGATAATTGCCATTGCTTCGGCAGAATAATATGTCTTCTTGGTGTTGTCATTCAACATACCGCCGTCCCATGCGGACAGTTCGGGCTGGAGATAGAGACCGAGCTTATCGGCAGCAGTGAACGCCGCCTCGGGCGGACACCAGGAGTGGAAACGGACTGCATTGATACCGTAGGACTTATAGACGGTGAAGAGCTTTTCCCAGCTTTCCACATCCATCGGCGCATACCCAGTCAGAGGGAACACGGCGCAGTTTGCTTCGCCCCGGATCAGCACGGCTTTGCCGTTATTCTCAAAAGATGTTCCGTCTTCGCCGGTGTTGAACACACGCATACCGAAGGTAGCGTCCCGGCTTTCGCCGTTTGAGAGGGTTGCCGTCATGGTGTACAGATTGGGGTGATATTCACTCCACAGCTTCACATTCTCGGGCATTGCGAAGGACTCGTATGTTACGGTCTTGCTTTCGCCGGCAGAGAGCGAAACAGGGACGGTCACGGATTCCGCACCCGACAGCGACAAGGTCATGGAGACAGAGGCTGCGGTATTTCCTCTGTTGACAAGATCCGCTTCGATACGAACGCTCTTCAGATCATCGTTGGGATAGACACGGAAGGAATCAATGGAGACTTTTTCGGTGATGACGAATTCAAAGCTGCCGACGATACCGTTCCAGTTGGTTTGGGTTTCATCGGTTGCCATATGGGACGAAAGGATCGGACCGGCGGGAAGTCCCGGGTAAGAGTTATCGACCACTATGACGATATCATTGAATTTGCCGTAGTTCAGAGCGGAGGTAAGATTGTATTTGGTAGATACCGGGAGAATGTTCGAGGTCCCGGGTGCCGTCACTTCGATACCGTTGACATAGACTCTTGTGCATCTTGTGCGCTCCATGAAGAGGGTGATTTCTTTACCCTTCAGGCTGTCGCTGATGAAGAGCGTTCTCTTGTAGCTGGCAGGACCGACATAGGAATAGAGACGGGAGAGATGATAGGTCTCGGCGACCGAATTGTAGGTGCCGATCTTGTTGGTGTCGAGCGTACCGGGGAGCGAGACATATTTGTCAAAGACGGTTGAGCCCGATGTATAGCCGGAAAGGGCAAGCGACCACTCGCCGCTGAGATCAATGCTTTTCCCGTTGGAATGGATCACGGCGATAAGGTCGGACAGCTTTGCACAGATTGCGTGGAGCTCATCTTGGGTGGGATTGCCGGAAGCAATTCCTTCGGCTTCACGGAGAAGCGCATTCACTGCCGCCTGGTCTCCGGCAACGACCGTCGTGTTTTTCAGCGTTTTGATGAAGCTGTCCAGATCCACTTTGGTGTAATCCTTTGCGGCGGCGGCAAACGCAAGGTTTGCTTGGTTGATTTCCTCGATAAGCCCGTAGGCTTCGCCTGTGGTCAGCGTATCAGAAGTTAGTTTTTCCATATATCCCTCGATTTTTTTCTTGAATTGATTGAGCGTTTCTTCGGAATAGTTGCCGATTGCGTTTCCGACAACTGCTTTTCTTGCAAGATCACAGGCCTCATCATAGGCGGCGAATGCCGTAAGGTAGCCTCTGTCATACGAGGTCACCGTGATTTCGGCAATGGCAGTATTGGCGGAATTCGCAGAAAGCGAAACGATCTTGATATAGCGGGCGGTTATGCAGTCGAGCGAAACAGTCGTCGCATCCCGACTCGTATTGCCTCTGAAGGTTGCGACCAGCGTCATGTCATCCGGCGTGTCACCGGCATAGATCTGACCCTTGGTTGTTTTGCCTGCATTGGCATCCTGACGAGGCAGAATCGAGATGTCGTGGAGCAGCAGGGACTTGCCGAGATCCAGCGTGAAAATATGCGGGAAGGGATCGCTTGTCGGCGTCCATTCGCTGTGCCACATTGTTGCGGTGTTTCCGTCGATGGCACTGGAGGGTCTGTATCCGGAGTTACTGCTGCTTGCGGAAGCGGTCATCATGGACTTCGATACTTCCATAATGAAGGGTTCTCCTTCGGGGCAGGCACTCTTCAGAAGCGCAGTCATCGTGTCTTCCACATCTTTGATTGCGGCGTTTACTGAGGTCTTGTCAGAGGAACCGAAGAGACCCTTTAAGGTGGCGTTCTTCAGCTTCAGTGTGTTGAGAAGGGCCCCGTCGAACAGGTAATCGGCAGAACCGACCCGGTCCGTTGCGTAAGTGATCAGCGATTCGGCACGAGTTGCCGTTGCCGTGATGCTTGTATCGTAGTTGCCTGTTGCATCACTCGGTATCCGGAATTTGATTTCGGATGCGTTTACGCTGGTGTTATCCGGTTCGTTCGTGTCGGCGTCGACACGGCTGTTGATAACAAATTTCACCAAAACCACCTCCCGTGGGGTAAATGCGGCAACACCGCGCTCGGCGCGTTCCCAGGTGCCTTCGGTCACTTTTTCAAGGTGATCCGGATTGGCGTCCGGGCTGGTCCATACTTCATAATCGCTCACAAATGTATGCGGGCTCGGACCGCGCGGCACGAAAACCAATGCGTCGATTTTCTGAGGCGTTGTGAACTCTGCCATGATCCAGTGAGGGAACGGTGTCTGATCGGCACCCCACGGGGTATGCCAACAGTTGTTCGGATCGCCTTCGATACCGTCAAATGCCTTATCCGGTTCATAGCCGGTCGCATAGGAACTTGCAGTAGCCGATTTGATGTCATCAATCGAGACAAACTGTTCCTCGGTTTCGGCGAATGCCAGAAGGATCGGGCATAGAATCGCCAGTAAGAACACAAGACCGAGTAACGGAATCACGATTCTGATTTTTCGTTTCGTTTTCATTTTTCCATCCTCCGATTTCAGGGTTTTCTTCGTTGAAAACAATGTCCGAATCAGCGCAAGATACGGAACCGTCATGAAAAACTGACACCGCAAAAAGAGCGAACGGTCTTTTACGCCTGCTTTCGTTTCGATGCCGTATCCTTTCACTAATTTGTGAATCATTGCTCGACATGCCGATTATAACACATGCAGTCGGAAAATGGAATATTCTTTTTTTGCAATTTTTTTATAATAATTGACAATTCACGATTTTTCGCAATAATTATTTTTGTCACAATTGACAAGTAAAAGGAATCGAAAAAAACGGCACACTTCCGAAAGACATAAAATTGATTTTTGACCCGTGCCGTTTGTTTTCCCGCATTTCCGTGTCCGTGCCGCGGTAAAAGAGGAAGGAAAAATATACTTTTTTTGGGAAAATATTTTACTGAAAAAATTTTTAATAGATATTGACATTCCAACGAAAGTAGGATAGAATATAAAAAGAAAGGAGGAATTGTTTTGCTCGATCAATTTACGCACATCTTATTACCCGAACAAACCCTGTCATCTTTGCTGTGGCGATCGCCGTTCATTGTGACGCGTGCCGGGTATTATGAGAAACCGTCGAATTACAGTATGTCGCGTAGCGGTCTTCCCGAAGCGGTCCTGATTTTGTGCGTCGACGGAAAAGGGTATGTCCGCTACAAGGGAAAGGATTACGATTGCTCGGAAGGTTGGCTCGCCTTTCTTGAACCCGATACACCGCATGACTATGGCGCATATTCGAATGATCCCTGGTCGATTCTGTGGTTGCACTTTACGGGAGAGGGCATCAGTGGGCTTCTTGATCTCTTCCGGAAAAACAACCTGGAGCATGTGTCCTATCAGTCGGGATATAAAACCCTCGCTGAAGAAATGATCGGCATCATCCGTCTTCTGAACGACTTTGATGACATGATCAATATTCAAAAGGCGTGCGCTACCCTGCAAACGCTCCTTCTCGATATTGCGTCGTCCGGTTCATATGTGTCGCGCGACCGTGAATACATCCGACAGGCGATTCAGTTTATGAAGAATCATCTCTTTGACAACATCGACCTTGCCGCAATTGCCGGGCATCTCGGCATTACGACTTTCCATGTCATCCGGCTCTTCCGGGAGTCGCTGATGGTAACGCCGATGCAATATTATCATACCATGCAGATAAACGAAGCGGTGTATCTCCTTCAGAATACCGATATGACCGTAACCGAAATCAGCCAAAGTCTGAATTTCAGCAGTCCCTTCTATTTTTCCCAGGCGTTTAAGAAAAAGACCGGATTCTCGCCTGCCATGTTCCGCAAAGAGACGAGGAAGTAAAAGCCGTGTGAACCCCGTCCGACCGTACCGTCGGCAAATCGGCAAAACCTTTTCCGGGCGTCCTCTTTCGGTCAAAAACCCAATAAGAATCCCTCTGTCCGGAGGCACAAGTCGGTTTTTCGGGAACTTGTGCGGTAAAGACAGAGGGATATTTTTATTTGGCTTTCAGGATGCGTTTTTCAAACGATCTCTTTCTCAGTCGGCGTTTGTCCAGTGGACGCTGATCTGACCGTCAAAGGAATCCGGAACATCGGTGATGACAACACCTAAGATGTACGCATTTTCCGCAGCGTGATAGACGGTATCTTGGGCAAGGATGGAACGATATACCTTGTCAAAGGGAATGGAAAATTCGTTGGTCTTTTCACCGGCAGTGATGGTAACGGTGATGTTGCAGTCGGAGCGTTTTTCCAGCAGTTCGGCGTCGATTACACACAGAACACGAAGATCAACCGTTCCTTCGCTTGTGCCTTTGCGCTCCTGATAGTAGAAGCTGTATCCGGTGGTTGCGTTCGGTGTCAGGGTCTCTTCCTTTGCAATCCGGAATTTGAGTTCCGCTACGGAGACGCTGGTGTCTCCTTCACTGTCGTCTGCTCTCGCCTTGATGACGAATTTGACCAGTGTCGCCATTTGCGGCGCGAAGGTGCTGACGCCGGTGGATCCGACTTCCCAGGTGCCGTCATCGACCTTCACGAGATTATCGGGATTGCTGTCGGGGCTGATCCAGACCTCATATTCGGTGACAAACTGAGCGGCTGCCTGTGAACGGGGATAGTAAATGAGCTCGTTGATCAACTGGGGTTCTTTGAATTCAGCCATGATCCAGTGCGGGAAAGGCTGCATATCGCCGCCCCACGGGGTATGCCAAAAGTCGTCAATGTTATTATTGAATGCACGGGTCGGTTCGTATCCGGACTGATAAGAGCTTGCCGTAACCGTCTTGATGTCGGAATTGTCAACATAAGAAGGCTCCGAGGATTTTATGCTTGTCGAACAGAAATCGAGTTCCGCTACCGCCGAATTCGATTTGTCGACAGCACCGTCCAATTTGCCTTTGATGACGAATTTGACCAGTTTTGCTTCGGTGGATTCGAATGTACTTCTTCCGAACGGACCGAATTCCCAGGTGCCGTCATCGACCTTCACGAGATTATCGGGATTGCTGTCGGGGCTGACCCAGACCTCATATGAGGTGACAAACTGAGAGGAAACGCCGGAACGGGGCGTGTAGATGAGCATATCAATCGTCTGTGCTTCCTTGAATTCCACCATGAGCCAGTGCGGATATGAGGGGATTTCGCCGGTCCACGGGGTATGCCAGAAGTCGCCTGCGTTATCGTTAAAGGCAAGCTCCGGTTCGTAGCCCTCCTGATAAGCGTTTGCCGATACGGTTTCGATTGCATCCGTCGAAATAAATGTGGGAACTTCGATCTTCTTCGTGGAATGAATACGGATCTCTGCAGCGGAAGCACAGGTGTTTACCTCTTCTCCGTCGTCTCTCGCCTTGACCACGAATTTGACCAACTTGGCTGTCTGTGCAGGGAAGCTGCTCGTTCCGGCTGTTTCGCTTTCCCAATCCCAGGTGCTGTCATCAACCTTCACAAGATGGTCGGGATTGCTGTCGGGGCTGATCCAGACCTCGTATTCGGTAGCGCGCTGTCCCGGTTCACCCGCACGCGGAACATAAACCAGCGAATCAATCGTTTGAGCCTCCTCAAGCTCTGCCATGATCCAGTGGGGGAAGGGGAGTGCCAGTTCTTGCTGATCGTCATTCCACGGGGTATGCCAAAAACTGCCGTCGTTTTGATCGAAAGCAAACCATGGTTCATATCCCGGTGCGTAGCAATCTGCCGTTACATTTTTGATGCAGATGCTCGGGAGATACATACCGGAATCCTCGGCAAGCGCCGGAAAGGCGGGAAGTGCGACAATCAAAAGAGCGGTCGCAACAATCAGCGAAAGGGAACCCAGAATCTTTTTCATTGTAAAATCCTCCTGTATTTTTTGCTTTTTTGCGTATGGGCAATAATGCCCAATTTTTATTTGTAATTGTCGATATTTTATTGATTGTGAACAAATTATAGCACAGGACAACGCAAAAATGAATACTAATTTTTGTCATATGTTTAAGATTTATTGACAATAAACGCTTTTTTTCGAGCGCTCCTTCGCAAGACCTGCCGCCAGCGGACGGAAAACCCATCAGAAGCCCATCCGTCGCCGATGAAAAATGAAAATCGCAGGCACCAGCCTCGCCGGACTGTGTGTTCTTTCGTACAGAAAAGCGTTCTGTCCGGCGGCTCATACAGTCCGCCCCTTTCCATGTTTCCGTGACGGACAGAACGCCGAGGATACCATAGCCTGATATAAGCGCAAGATCATTCAAATGCCAATTGATGGCAATCCGTATAAAAATTTACGGAAACCTCTTGACAAAACCCCAAATGCGTGTTATACTCAACTATCATAAACCGTTGATGCGGAGATAAAGCCGAAAAAGGACTTGACAGAGAGTCTGCTGTGCTGAGACGCAGGCATGAACCCTGTTTGGCAAATGGACCGCAGAGGGTGCAGTCAAAGGCCATATGCCGAGTATGCTGCAACGCAAGACACGCGTCAGATGTCAGGGATATGGCAGTATCCCGCAAGGGCATCCCGTAGGGATGAAGCAAGGTGGCACCGCGGATTCCATAAGAATTCGTCCTTGGCAGAAAATGGTTTTTCTGTCAGGGATTTTTTGTTTTTTTTCGGACTTTGGCAGAAGATGCCGACAATCCCATGAACGGTTCCGGTGCCAAGGAAAAATGATAATCACAAAAAAGATATAACGGAGGATTTTCACATGAAATACAATAACATCGAATTCGATACCTATCTGAAACAGTATCCCGACCAAAACGGTTACTTCGGCAAGTACGGCGGATCCTATATTCCCGAGAACCTGCAAAACGCAATGAATGAAATCACCGAAGCATATTTTACGATCTGCAAATCGTCCAAATTCATCGGCGAGCTTCGCCGCATCCGCAGGGAATTTCAAGGCAGACCGACGCCGATTTCGTATCTGGAACGGCTCTCGAATTCGCTCGGAAATGTTCAGCTGTATGTCAAACGGGAGGATTTGAATCACACCGGCGCACACAAGCTGAATCACTGTATGGGTGAGGCGCTCCTTGCCAAATATATGGGGAAAAAGAAGGTGATCGCCGAAACCGGTGCGGGACAGCACGGTGTTGCTCTTGCTACCGCCGCCGCTTATTTCGGTCTGGAATGCGATATCTACATGGGTGCTGTCGATATCAAAAAGCAAGCCCCCAATGTGGCACGCATGAAGATTCTCGGTGCGAATGTCATTGAGGTCACAGACGGGCTTATGACCCTGAAGGAAGCGGTCGATGCGGCATTTGCGGCATACAGCAGAGAATACAAAGACTGCATTTACTGTATCGGCTCGGTGGTCGGACCGCATCCTTTCCCGATGATGGTGCGTGATTTTCAGAGCGTCGTCGGCATTGAGGCAAGGGAACAGTTCCTCGACTTAACAGGCGAGCTTCCCGATGCCGTTGTTGCCTGTGTAGGCGGCGGATCGAACGCTATGGGCATGTTCTCGGGATTTTTGAACGATCCTGTTGACATTTACGGAGTGGAGCCTCTCGGCAGAGGCGCGACGCTGGGTGACCATGCGGCAAGTCTGACCTTTGGCGAAGAAGGCATTATGCATGGCTTCAACAGTATTATGCTGAAGGATGAAAACGGCGATCCCGCCCCCGTTTACTCGGTGGCGAGCGGACTCGACTATCCCTCCTCCGGCCCCGAGCATGCCTTCCTGCACGATCTCGGCAGAGTCAAGTATGATACGGTCGATGACGATGAAACCGTTGATGCGTTCTTCAAGCTCTCCCGTATGGAAGGGATTATTCCCGCAATCGAAAGCTCGCACGCCGTGGCATATGCCATGAAGCTGGCAAAGCGGATGGGACGGGGTTCGATTCTCATCAACCTTTCGGGCAGGGGCGATAAGGACATGGATTATATTATTGAAAAATACGGCATCCGTTGAATCCACGGCATTTGCAAATGCCGAAAAGATGGCATTGATCTGAAAATGAGGCGGTGTAAAAAACTCGGTATGAGTTTTTTACACCGCCTTTTGTTGCTCGCCCGATGGGAAGGACCTCCTTTTTCGCCCCGGACGGCGTTGACAAGTTCGAAAAATCGTGCTACAATAATTGTGGCAAATCGGTATTTTGCCGGGAAGGATACATGAAATTGAAAGTTGCGATTTTACAAAAGAAATCATTAAACAGACAGCTTTCCCAAAACACGGAAACCGTCCTTGAAAAGATGCGGGAAGCGGCAGAAAACGGGGCGGACATTCTCCTTTTGCCCGAGGCGTTTTTGACGGGATATGAATTGCCGATGAGCAATGACGAGGCCCTCACGGACAGCGATCCGCATCTTCTGAACATTTGCCGTGCCGCAAAAGAGCTGAGCATCGGCACGGTAGTCACCGCCATCACAAAAGGTCGGGAAAAGCCCCGGAATTCGGCCTATGTCGTCGACAAAAACGGAACCATTCTCATGAAATATTCCAAAGTCCATACCTGTGATTTTGCGGATGAAGCCTGTCTCGAAAGCGGCGACGCATTTTATGTATGCGACTTTCACGGGTGCAAACTGGGAATGATGATCTGTTATGACCGTGAATATCCCGAAAGCGCACGGATATTGATGCTGAAAGGTGCAGAGATCATTCTGGTCCCAAACGATTGCGGTGCAATGAAGCCACGCCTTTGCGCTCTGTCAACAAGAGCCTACGAAAATATGGTGGGTATTGCAATGGCGAACCCCAACGGTGAAAACGCCGGCAATTCCTGTGCATTCAGCCCGATCTGCTGGGACGAAGACGGCAGATGCCTGGACAATGTTCTGCTTATGGCAGACGACATAACCGAGGGCTTGTATTATGCCGAGTTTGATCTGGATGCGATTCGCAGGTATCGGGAAAATGAGATGATGGGGAACACCTTCCGAAAGGTAAAAGCGTATGACCTGCTGTTGGACGGGAAGATAGAGTATCCGTTTATACGGGGTCATCGGTCTGCCTGTGAGGAGGATCAATAACTTGTGATTGGTCAGAACGGGGATTTCACCCCAAACAGCCTGTCATAATGCGATATGTCCCGCTGATTCGGGGCGTGGATGAGCCGAGAGTGCGCCTTTTTCGGGGATCCGTTGCCTTCGTCCCGGGATTGGGTCCGCTTTATTAGTATCAGCTTGTCGAAAAAGCTAAAGTGATTCGCAAATTGCGCAAAAGTTTTCGTCCACCTTTTTTAAAAGGCGGCAACCGCA
>JBJDZJ010000089.1:0-14239 GCA_051867915.1 Eubacteriales bacterium | reverse complement strand
GAAAAAGCGGACGAACGGCTTTGGACAATTTTACCTCTGTTGTGAAGGTAATTAGCCTTTTTCGACAGACTGAAAGTTTTGTGGCTTTGAAGTCGGAGCGACTTCTATTTCGGCATTGCCGAAACCGCCAAAAACTTTTGATTTGATTAAAAGTACAGTCATAATGATATAAACGAAGTTATACGCAAATGAAGTGAGGTAAACCTATGGCACTGTCTCCGATGATGAGGCAATATCTGGATGTCAAAGAAAAATATCCCAATGCGATTCTGTTTTTCCGTCTGGGCGATTTTTATGAAATGTTCTACGACGACGCCAAGCTGGTGTCCCGTGAGCTGGATCTGACCCTGACGGGGAAACAGTGCGGCGATGTGGAAAGGGCACCCATGTGCGGCATTCCTTACCACAGCAGTGATTCCTACATTGCCAAGCTGATCGACAAGGGGTACAGTGTGGTGATCTGCGAGCAGATGGAGGATCCCGCCACTGCCAAGGGGCTGGTCAAGCGGGATGTGGTGCGGGTCATCACCCCCGGCACCGTCACCGACATGGGTCAGCTTGCTGAGGGCAAGAACAACTATCTGGCCTCGGTCTACATTACCCCTCCCAAGGCGGCGCTCTGCCTGTGCGACATTTCCACAGGCGATCTCCGTGCCACCCTGCTGGAGGACTACAAGGCCTCCCTTCAAAATGAACTGGCGGTTTACTCGCCCAAAGAGGTTCTGACCAATGCCGATCTGTCCACCGATGCCGATCTGAACGGTTATCTGAAAAACCGCCTGCTTGCCACCGTCAAGGACAACGAAGCCGACCGATACGGACCAAGCGGCTGCCGTTCCCTTCTGATGGAGCATCTGCACATGGAGGCGGAACGATTCCGGGAAACCCCTCCCGAGATCGTCTGTGCGGTGGGGGCATTGATCGGCTATCTGGCGGAAACCCAGAAAACCGACCTGTCCTATCTGAAGGCTCTTTCGGTCTACACCTGCGGGCAGTTCATGGAGATGGATCAAAGCACCCGCCGCTCGCTGGAGCTTTGCGAATCCATGCGCTCCAAGGAAAAGCGGGGAACCCTGCTTTGGGTTCTGGACAAGACCAAGACCTCCATGGGAGCCAGACTCCTTCGTTCCTGGATCGAACAACCCCAGATGAACGCCGGCATCATCTATCGCCGACAGCGTGCGGTGGAGGAGTTGGTGAAGGAATACCTTCTTCGGGACGGCATGACAGAAGCCCTGCGGTCGGTGCTGGATCTGGAGAGGCTCATGACTAAGGTGGTCTACGGGACCGCCAACGCCAAGGATCTGCGGGGCATTTCCAACACCGTCGCCATCCTTCCCGAACTGAAAAAACTTCTGGGATGCTGTCAGAGCGAACTTCTGTCCGGTCTTTTCAACGCACTGGACCCTCTGGAGGATCTCTGCTCGCTGATACAGAACTCCATCGTAGAGGATCCCCCCTTCTCGGTCAGAGAGGGCGGATTCATCTGCTCCGGCGTCAATGCCGAGCTGGATCGGCTTCGGGACATTCTGACCAATTCCAAGCGTTACCTTACCGAGATGGAGGAAAAACTGCGCACCGAGTCCGGTCTGAAGAATATGAAGATCGGCTTCAACCGGGTTTTCGGCTACTACATTGAAGTATCGAAAACCTCCCTGCCCGATGTTCCCAAGGACTGGATCCGCAAGCAGACCCTGACCACCGGAGAACGGTTTATCACCGAAGAACTGAAAAATCTGGAGGCCACCATTCTGGGCGCCAACGACAAGACCGCCGCCATCGAATACGAGCTGTTTACCAAGATCCGGGATCATCTGTCCGAAAATGTCCGCAGAATTCAGAATGCCGCCGACATCATCGCCACTGCCGATGTTCTCTGTTCGCTTGCCAATGTGGCGGTCAAGAACGGCTATACCTGTCCCGAGGTGGACATCGGATTTGTCACCGAGATCAAGGACGGCAGACATCCCGTGGTGGAACAGATCACCGGGGACACCTTCGTCCCCAACGACACCCTTCTGGATGTGGAAAACAACCGTCTTCTCATCATCACGGGACCCAACATGGCGGGAAAATCCACCTACATGCGTCAGGTGGCTCTGATTACCGTCATGGCGCAGATCGGCAGTTTCGTCCCCGCCTCCTATGCCAGAATCGGCATTGTGGACAAGCTGTTCACCCGTGTGGGTGCGTCCGACGATCTGGCGGCAGGTCAGTCCACCTTCATGCTGGAGATGACCGAGGTCGCCTACATTCTGAAAAACGCCACCAGGCGTTCGCTGATTATCTATGACGAGGTGGGCAGAGGAACCTCCACCTTTGACGGAATGTCCATCGCCCGTGCCGTCGCCGAATACAGTGCCGGCAAGAAACTGGGCGCCAGAACTCTGTTCGCTACCCACTATCACGAGCTGACCGATCTGGCCGCCACCCATGAGGGCGTGGTCAACTATCACATTGCCGCCAAGAAAAAGGGGGACGGGGTGGTCTTCCTGAGGAAAATCATCAGCGGCGCGGCAGACGACAGCTACGGCATCGAGGTAGCCGCCCTCGCCGGTATCCCGAAAGAGATCATCAAGCGGGCAAAAGAGGTTCTTGCCAAACTGGAGGAGCAGGCGGCGGCTCCCAAACCTCAGAAAAAGCAGGAGGGTCCCGAAAATCTCTCCATCGAGGACTACATCTCGGGCGAGATCAGGGACAGGATCCGGATGCTGGATGTGAACACTCTGACTCCCATCGAGGCGCTGAACCTGATCTGGGATCTGAAAAAGCTGATAGGATGACCGATTTCACGGACTTATGGAAAATTCAACTCAATACCATACAAGAAAGGCATAAGCAAGGATGGGAAAGATAAATGTACTGGATTTTCAGGTTGCCAACCTGATTGCCGCCGGCGAGGTGGTGGAGCGTCCCGCTTCCGCCGTCAAGGAGCTTCTGGAGAACTCGGTGGACGCAGGGGCAACCGAGATTACGGTGGAAATCAAAAAAGGCGGCATCGCCTTTATCCGGGTCTCGGACAACGGTGTCGGAATGTCGGCAGAGGATCTTCCCGTCTCCATCCGCCGCCATGCCACCTCCAAAATTCACACGGCGTCCGATCTGGACGGCATCACCACTCTGGGATTCCGGGGCGAGGCTCTTGCCGCCATCTCCTCGGTTTCCAATATGCGCATCATGACCAAGCGTGCCGAGGACACTTTGGGTTCCCTGCTTTGCAGTGAAAACGGCAGGATCACCGAGCTGTCGGAGGTGGGATGCAAAAACGGCACCACCGTCATCGTGGAGGAGCTGTTCGCCAATGTCCCCGCCAGACGGAAGTTTCTGAAAAAGGATCAGGCGGAGGCCATGGCGGTCACCTCCATCGTGGAAAAGATCGCCCTGTCCCGCCCCGATATTTCGGTCAAGCTGATCATCGACGGAAACATCAAATTCCAGACTGTGGGCGACTCCAAAATTCTGTCGGCAGTCTATGCGGTTCTGGGCAGGGAGTTTGCCTCCAGACTCATCGAAGTGGATTCTATGACCGAGGGCATCGAAGTCACCGGATACATCGGCAGACCCGACAACATCCGCTCCAACCGCAACTGTCAGTATTTCTTCCTGAACGGAAGAGCGGTTCGTTCCAAAACCGCCACCGCCGCACTGGAGCAGGCATTTGAGAGCTACATCGAAACCGAAAAATTTCCCTGTTGCGTCCTCTACATTTATGTCCATCCCACCTTCGTGGATGTCAATGTTCATCCCACAAAGCTGGAAGTCAAGTTTTCCGACGAGCGGTTGGTGTTCGAGGGAATTTTCTGCGCCGTTCGCAATGCCCTGATGCAGGCGACCGACCGTCCGACGGTCCTGCTGGAGCCATCCCAGATGTCCCCCGAACAGCACAGCATCTACAATGCCTTCGTTCCGGTCTACGATCGGATTGCCGATACCGAAGGAAAAAAGCTGTCGGGTCCCCGACTCTTCGATACCGTTCCCGAGGAGGCGCCCCCCGATCTGCCTGTTTCTTCCGAAAAAAAGCCCTTTGATTCCTCCTTTTTCACAAACGGCCTGCCCATTCCCGACGAGCGGGACGCCCCTCCCCCATCCTACCGTGATCGGATGGCAAAGCAGGAGAGGCCGCCCATCCCCGATCTCAACCGCATCTACGGAGAAGAACCGTCCACGGAGAATGCGCCCGATCCTTCCACGGATCAGATGACTGCCATTTCATCCGATCCGATTCCCGACATTGCGGAACAGAATCCTCCTTCATCGAATCCGTCCGAGCCGATGTCCCCCGTTCCCGAATGGATGGACAACCCCGAGACTGCCATAAAGTGGGAGAAGGAACTGAATTCGGTCGGTGCGCCTGCGCAAAAGCAATCCTCTCCCAATCCCGAGCCGCCGTCGGACAGCCGTTTTTCCTTCAGCCTGTCCGACAGAGCGACCTTTGAGCATGGCGATCGGGACTATCGGATTCTGGGAACCGCCTTTCAGACCTACATTTTCGTGGAACTCCACGATCATGTGCTGATCATCGACAAGCACGCCGCCCACGAACGGATCCTGTTTGAGCAGATGAAGAAAATCATGCAGGCTCAGAGCGGTAACTGTCAGATGCTTCTGGTTCCCGCCGAACTGCGTCTGACTGCGGAGGAATTCAACGCCGTGTCCGATTTCAGCCAATCCATCCGAAAAATCGGATTTGAGTTCACACTGAAGGACGGTGTCATGACCGTCACCGGCATTCCCTCCCTTCTGGACAGCGAGCGTGCCAACGATCTGCTGATTACCCTTGCAGGAAGGCTTGCAGACGGCACCGGCGATGTGGCATCCACCCGTGACAGCTTCTTCGAGGAAGCCCTCTATCAGGGCTCCTGCAAGGCGGCGGTCAAAGCCGGCAGAGACGACGGCGACGAGCATATGAACTGGATTGTGGATGTGTTGATGAAAAATCCCGACATCATCTGCTGCCCCCACGGCAGACCCGTGGCGCTGAAGCTGACCAAACACCAAATCGAACACTTTTTCAAGCGAATCTGAACCTTTTCGGCTACGACTGGATTTCGTATCACCGAAAAAATATAAAAAAGGAGATTGCACCTGTGCTGTGCAAATATACCGAAAATGTCAAATTTTACTCTGTTAAAAAAAGAAGGAAAAGCCCGGCGCGGACGGATGGAAACCGTCCACGGAACCATTGAAACCCCTGTTTTCATGAATGTGGGAACCTCTGGCGCCATCCGGGGCGGCATTTCCGCCTATGATCTCAAGGAACTGGGCTGTCAGGTGGAGCTGTCCAACACCTACCACCTGCACATCCGCCCCGGCGACGGGGTGATCCATCAACTGGGCGGACTTCACAAATTCATGAACTGGGATCGCCCGATTCTCACCGATTCCGGCGGATTTCAGGTCTTTTCTCTGGCAAAACTCCGCAGAATCAAGGAAGAAGGAGTCTATTTCAACTCCCACATCGACGGTGCGAAGATTTTCATGGGGCCCGAACAGTCCATGCAGATTCAATCCCATCTGGGTTCCACCATCGCCATGGCATTCGATGAATGTATTGAAAATCCCGCCGAGTACAAGTATGTAAAGGCCTCCTGCGAGCGCACCCTGCGCTGGCTGGTCCGTTGCAAGGACGAGCTTGCCAGACTGAACAGCCTGCCCGACACCGTCAACCCCCATCAGATGCTGTTCGGCATCAATCAGGGTTCCACCTACGAGGACCTGCGGACCTGGCACATGGACGAAATCGCAAAGCTGGATCTGGACGGCTACGCCATCGGCGGTCTGGCAGTGGGCGAGGAAGCGGACGAGATGTACCGCATCATCGAAGCGGTTGAGGCTCATATGCCCGCAGACAAGCCCCGCTATCTCATGGGCGTCGGAACCCCCCAGAACATTCTGGAGGCGGTTTATCGGGGCGTGGATTTCTTTGACTGCGTCATGCCCTCCAGAAACGCCCGCCACGGCAATCTGTTCACCTGGGAAGGAAAGCTGACCATTCTGAATCAGAAATACAAGCTGGACTCCGGTCCCATCTCCAAATCCTGCGGCTGTCCCGTCTGCCGTCGGTACAGCAAGGCCTATATCCGCCATCTGCTGAAGGCCGATGAAATGCTGGGAATGCGGCTTTGCGTCATGCACAATCTGTATTTCTACAACGAGCTGATGCAGAAAATCCGGGACGCTCTGGACGGCGGCTATTTTGAGGATTTCTACCGTCAGTATGTGAACCGTCTGGCAATGAGGGTGGAAGAATGAGTGCATATACCTTCAACCGCGCTCTTGTTGCCATGAGCGGCGGCGTTGACAGCTCGGTCGCCGCCTATCTGACCAAATGTGCCGGATATGACACCATCGGCGTCACCATGAAGCTGTACACCAACGAGGAGATCGGCGTGGCGTCCGAAAAGACCTGCTGCACCCAAAAGGATGCAGAGGACGCCGCTCTGGTCGCCCGAAAAATCGGGGTTCCCTTCTATGTCTTCCGCTTTACCGAGGATTTTGAGGAGGAGGTCATCCGCCGCTTTGTGGAAACCTATCAGAAGGGCGGAACTCCCAACCCCTGCATCGACTGCAACCGTTACATCAAGTTCCGTGGACTGTACAGACGGGCAAAGGAGCTTGGAAGGGACCTTCTGGTGACCGGTCACTATGCCAGAGTGGAGCAGGACAGCTCCGGTCGATGGGTTCTCAAAAAGGGGCTGGACGAGAGCAAGGATCAAAGCTATGTTCTCTACTGTCTGACCCCAGATCAGCTTGCCCACACCCGTTTCCCGCTGGGGTCCTATCACAAAACCGAAGTGCGGCAGATCGCCGAGGAGCAGGGATTCATCAACGCCCGAAAACGGGACAGTCAGGACATCTGCTTTGTCCCCGACGGCAGGTACGCCGAGTTCATCGACCGATACACAAATACACCCGACAGAGGCGGGAATTTTGTGGACAGCGAGGGTCGGATACTGGGCAGGCACAAGGGTTTTTGCCGCTACACCGTCGGTCAGCGCAAGAAACTGGGCATTTCCCTTTCCGAACCCCTGAGTGTCTGTCAGAAAAACCCTTCTGACGGATCCATCCTTCTGACCCCCGAGGAAGAACTGTACAAGGATCGGCTGACCGCCGACGATTTCAATTGGTCGGCATTTGACGCCCCGACCTTCCCCATCCGATGCAAGGCGAAGATCCGATACAAGGCGGCAGAGGCAGATGCCACCGTCTGCGGTTATACCGACGACGGTGCGGTGGAGATTCGGTTTGACCAGCCTCAGCGCGCCATTACCCCCGGTCAGGCCGTGGTACTGTACGACGGCGATCTGGTACTGGGCGGCGGAACCATCCGGGCAAACTGACCGTCGGGTTCGGCATGTCTTTGTCCCCCCCGGAGGAACAAATCAACAGTCGTCTGTGAAGGAGCGTTCTCCGACACAGACGGCTGTTTTTTCGAAAAGAAATCACTTGGGCTTGCTCTTGAATACCAGAGCCGCCAGAAAGGCGAAGATCATGGACGCCGCAATACCGGCAGCTCCTGCGGTCAGACCGCCGGTCAGGACGCCCAGCAGTCCCTGTTCATCCACTGCCTTTTTCACGCCCTCGGCAAGGGCGTATCCAAAACCGGTCAGGGGAACCGTTGCGCCGCATCCCGCCAGATCGACAAGGGGTTTATAGATTCCGATCGCACCCAGGATCACGCCTGCCACCACATAGCTGACCAGGATCCGGGCGGGGGTCAGTTTCGTGCGGTCGATGAGAATCTGCGCAATGACGCAGAGCAGTCCGCCAATCACAAAGGACCACAGCCAGATCATGCCGTCTGCCCCCCTTTCCTGCCCGTTTGCCCGTCTGCTCTGATATGCACCAGATGGGCAATTCCCGGGATGCTCAGCCCCTGCTGAACGCTGGAGGGCGACATCAGCGCCCCTGTTCCGATGAACAGGATGTCGGACATTCTGCCCATCTCCATATCGGGCAGAATCTTTGCGGCAAGCACCATGGCGGAGCATCCGCAACCCGAGCCGCCTGCGTGCATATCCTGCGCCTGACGGTCATAAATCAGCAGTCCGCAGTCCTGATAGACCCCGTCCAGATCATATCCCTGCTCTTTTGCAAACCGACGCACAATCTTGTAGCCTTCCCAGCCCAGATCGCCCGTGAAAATGCCGTCATAATCGGAGGGCTTGGTACCGCTCTCCCTGAAATATCGGGTCAGGGTATCCAGCGCCGCCGGCGCCATGGCGGCGCCCATGTTGTTGGCATCGGTGATCCCGCCGTCCCGGGAGATTCCAAACATCACATCGCCGATGCGGAGGCATCCTTGATCGGACGAGAGGACAAACGCTCCCGATGCGGTTGCGGTACGCTGACAAGTGGGCGCACGCTGTCCGCCGTACTCCAGCGGAAAACGGAACTGCCGCTCGGCAGAACAGAAATGGGAGGAAGTGACTGCCGCCGCAGTTTTCACATACCCCGTATCCACAAACAGGGATGCCAGCGCCAGCGACTCTGCCGCCGTGGAGCAGGCTCCGAACAGTCCCACGAAGGGAACCTCGTATTCCAGAAGCCCGAAGGTGGAAGAGGTACACTGATTGATGAGATCGCCTGCGAAAAGCACATCCAGATCCTGACTTTTCAGGGATCCCTTGGCAAGTGCCAGATTCAGAGCCGTTCGCTGCATTTCGCTTTCCGATTTTTCCCAGGTGTCCGCCGAGAAGCGGTTCTCACTGTCGTGAAAATCCAGTCCAGACCCCAGAGGTCCCTCGTACTCCTCCCTGCCTCCCACCGACGCATAAGAGCGAATCGAGGGCGGATTCTTGAATATGATCCGCATATTGTTGTGATCCCCTTTCAAAAAAGCGTGCAGATATAGTAGATGGCGCCGTAGATCGCCGATGCCAGCGTTCCGTACAGGATCACAGGCCCTGCAATGATGAAGATTTTGGCGCCCAGTCCCAGAATCCAGCCCTCCGCCTTATTGTCGATGGCGGGTGCCACCACCGAATTGGCAAAGCCCGTAATCGGAACCAGCGTACCCGCTCCGGCGTGCTTGGCGATCTTGTCAAACAGTCCGAAGCCCGTCAGAAGGGCGGTCAGGAAGATCAACGATACCGAAACCGTGGACTTCACCGTCTGCTCCGAAAGTCCGCATTCGGTATACAGGGTAAAGAGTGCCTGCCCCAGAAGGCAGATCAGCCCGCCGATGAGAAATGCCTTGACACAGTCCTTGAGCAGGGGTGATTTCTCGGCATTTTGATCGGCAAATTTTTTATAACTTTCTTTATTGACTCCCACTTATATTCGATCCTTTCTGTCCTGAATAGATGTTCTGTGCCTAGTATTTTCAAAAAAATGTTGAATATTCGCAAAGTCCTCTTGAAAGTCTAAAAGATTTGTGATAGAATAAACAAGATGAGCAATCGAAAGGAGCCTGCCATGAGTCCCTTCATCCCCGACTATTATTTTGACAGTATTTATGACATCACACCGGATTTTCTGAAGAATCTCGGAATCTCCGCCGTCATCTGCGATATTGACAACACTTTGGTGACTTATGACGATCCCGAACCGACTCCCCCCGTCAGGGCATGGCTGGACGGGATGCAGGCAGCCGGGATCCGATTCATCTTCCTGTCCAACAACCACAGCCCCCGCGTCTCCCGCTTTGCCTCATCTCTGAATCTGCCCTTCTATTCCGACGCCAAAAAACCGGGAACCAAGGTATTGATGCAGGCACTGACCGAACAGGGGATTGCGCCCGAAAATGCCGCCTCCCTGGGGGATCAGATTTTCACCGACATCCTGACCGGCGGTAGGGGCGGTCTTATGACCATCCTGGTTCCGCCCATCAAGGACCGTACCGATCTCTTCCATCGGATGAAGCGGATCGGAGAAAGACCCATTGTCCGAAAATTTTTCAAGAATCATCCGGGCAGAGAGGATCAGTATCAGCGATGGCTGATTCTCACCGGAAACCGTAAAAACAGAAAGGAATCCAAAATATGAGCGCCTTATTCGGACCCAGCGGAAACGCACAATCCTTCTATGACGAAGGCTATAAATCCACCCTCCAATCCCCCGGATGGATCGCATCCAAGGGGCTGGACGCCTTTGAATACAGCGCCGGAAACGGCGTCACCGGAGGGCTCGACACCTTCCGAAAAATCGGCGAAAAGGCAAAGGAGCATGGCATTGTCACCTCCTTCCACACGCCATACTACATTTCCCTGTCGGGAACCGATCCCGAAAAGCGTCTGAAATCGCTGGACTACATCAAACAGAGTCTGGATGCCGCCGAGGCCATGGGCGCCTATCTGATCGTCATTCACACGGGCAGTGCCTCCAAAATCTCCCGGGAGGAAGCGTTGGAGCTGTCCAAGGACACCATGTACAAGGCTCTGGAAAAATTCCCCGACACCAAGGTTTGGTTCGGCTTGGAAACCATGGGAAAGCTCAATCAGCTGGGAACGCTGGAAGAGGTTCTGGACATCTGCAAGATGGATCGTCGTCTTTGTCCGGTTGTGGATTTCGGACACCTGAATGCCCGGAACATCGGGCATCTGTTCGAAAGTGTGGACGACTACCGTCGGGTATTTGCAAGAATCGGAGAGGTTCTGGGTTATGAATATGCCGACCGTCTGCACTGCCATTTTTCCAAGATTGAATATACCGACAAGGGTGAAAAACGGCATCTGACCTTCGCCGACACCGTCTACGGACCGAATTATGAACCCCTGATGGAGGCCATCGTCAAGGACGGCTATTCTCCCCGCATCATGTGCGAATCCGCCGGAACTCAGGCAGAGGATGCACTGGCGATGAAAAAATACTATCAAAGTCTGTTGTCATAAAAAGGAGACGATTTTATGTCCAGAGTCCAAAAACTGCTGACCTTTCTGCCCGAGGATGCCGACGGCATTCTGGTAACCAACTACAAGAACCAGTATTATCTCTCCGGATTTGATTTCATGGACGGATATGTGCTGGTGACCCGCAAAAAGTCCTATCTGCTCACCGATTTCCGCTACATCGAAGCGGCAAGAACGGAAACCGACCCCGATCTGGAGGTCGTTTTGATGGATCAGAACTTTCACGATCAGATTGTCAAACAACTGCTTCGGGACAACGGCGTCCGGAAACTCTGCTACGAGGACGACACGCTTCCCTGCGCCACCAAGGCGTCCTATGAAAAGGGAATGCTGTCTGAAGTGGAGCTGATTTCCTCCCGGGGTGCCATCGGAAAGATGCGCATCCGCAAGGAGAACTGCGAGATCGGGAACATGGTCGCCGCCCAGCGGATCGCCGAACAGGCATTTGACCACATTCTGGGCTACATAACGCCCGATCGAACCGAGGTTGAGGTGGCGCTGGAGTTGGAGTTCTTCATGCGCTCCCACGGCGCAAAGGCCACCTCCTTCGACACCATCGCCGTATCGGGCAGTGCATCCTCCCGTCCCCATGGCGTTCCCCGCAATGTGAAACTGGAGGAAGGCTTTCTGACCATGGACTACGGTGCCCTATACAAGGGTTACTGCTCCGACATGACCCGCACCGTCTGCGTCGGCAAATGCACCGACGAAATGAAAAAGGTCTACAACACGGTTCTTGAAGCGCAGTTGACCGCCCTCGACGCCTATGCTTTGGGCAAAACCGGCATTGAACTGGATGCAGTCGCCAGAAAGGTGATCTCCGATGCGGGATACGGCGAGTATTTCGGTCACGGACTGGGTCACGGCGTTGGCATGGACATCCACGAGGCGCCGTCGGTCAATAAAAAAGGCAGTGTTCCCATGGAGGTCGGTCATGTGGTGACCTGCGAACCCGGAATCTACCTGCCCGGACGGTTCGGCGTTCGAATTGAAGACATGGTGGTCTTTACAGAAGATGGTGCCATGGACATTACAAAATGCCCCAAAGAGTTGATTGTTCTGTAACCCGGCAAATCTGTCTGCCTTTTCAAAAAAGTTTTTTGGAAAATTTCTGATTTTTTTTGAAAAAGGTCTTGCAAAAACAGCGAAAATAGTGTAGAATAGAGTAGTGCGATTATTCATACCATTATGGAGGTTTATAAACATGGGAACTGCAATTACTGCCGGTGATTTCCGCAACGGAGTCACCTTCGAGATGGACGGAAAGGTTATGCAGGTTATCGAATTCCAGCATGTAAAGCCCGGCAAGGGTGCCGCATTCGTTCGGACCAAGATGAAGAATGTCATAACCGGTGCCGTTACCGAGACATCCTTTAACCCTACCGCAAAGTTCGAGACCGCATATATCGAAAGAAAAGATATGCAGTATCTGTACAATGACGGTGAGCTTTACTATTTCATGGATCAGGAAACCTACGAACAGACTCCGATCAATGCCGATGTTCTTCCCGATGCGTTCAAGTTCGTCAAGGAAGAAATGATCTGCAAGGTTCTTTCCTACAAGGGCAAGGTATTCGGCGTTGAGGCTCCTACCTTTGTTGAGCTTGAAGTCACCGAAACCGATCCCGGATTTGCCGGAAACACCGCAACCAACACCCTGAAGCCCTGCACGCTGGAAACCGGCGCACAGATCAAGATTCCGCTGTTCATCGGACCCGGCGAGAAGATCAAGATCGACACCCGTACCGGCGAGTATCTGTCCAGAGCATAAAATCCATCTGCGATTGGCTTATGAAAACGGGCCGGAGCATTCCCTGCTCCGGCTCTTCTATTTCAGTATTGGAAAGGATTTCTATGAAACAATCACCGATTCGTCTGATTCCGCTGATGCTGTTGATTTTCATTTTCATGACAGGCTGTTCTGCCCAAACCGCTTCTTCTGTCGGAATCGTCGGAGGTGCGGACGGTCCTACCCTCTCGCTTCTGCTGAATACCGCTGCACCGTACATTGCTGCCGCAATCGTCGTGGCGATTGTGATTTCCGTCCTGCTTCTGATTTTCCGTCGGAAAAAGAAGTGATGCTTTCTGCCCACCTGCCCTCAGTACAAAAAATCCGATCCGTCGGTTTCGACGGATCGGAAATTCTTTTTGTGCAAAGCCGATACAACGGCAATTTTTCAAAAATAATTTTGTGATTCTTCAATTCATCCGAAAAATTAACGGTATATTCACACATAACGTCTGAAAATATGATATACTTATCAGCATACTCATATCAAAAAAGAAGGTACTCACTATGAAGAATATCATCCTGATCGGAATGCCCGGAAGCGGAAAAAGCTCGGTAGGCGTCATTGTCGCCAAAACGCTGGGAATGAATTTTATTGATGTGGATCTGCTGATCCAGAACAGAGAAAACGCCCTGCTTCAGGAACTGCTGGACAGCGTCGGGATGGACGGCTTTCTGGAGCTGGAAGCCGATGCCGTCTGCTCCATCCAAGCTGAAAATGCGGTCATTGCTCCCGGAGGATCCGCCGTTCTCTGCGAAAGGGGAGCAAAACATCTGAAAGAACTGGGAACGGTGGTCTATCTGAAAACCGACATTGCCGATCTGGAGTCCCATCTGCACAATCTGTCCTCCCGCGGCGTCGCAAGAAAGCCCGGTCAGACCATCGCAGATGTCTATCGCTACCGAGCGCCCTTTTACGAAAAGTACGCCGACATCACGGTGAACACCGCCGGTCAGTCTCTGGCGAAAACTGTCGGGAAGGTTCTGGATGCCCTGAAGGGAGCAACCTGAACCTTCCGGTCAGGTATTGAATGATTCGTTTGCAGGCAAGGCTTTCTCGGCAGCCGGCTGTCCCCGATCGGGCGCAGACAGCTCCTTGAAGGTCCTTGCGACAACGAAGACGGCAATGATGAAGGTCAGAATGTCTGCCGCCGGGAAGGAATACAGGATTCCGTCCAGACCCCAGAATATCGGGAAAATGATAGGCAGTGCAACACCGAACACGATCTCACGGGCCATTGTGATAATCGTGGACTGAACCGCTTTACCCATAGCCTGCAAATAGATGAAGGCTCCTTTGTTTACCGTAGCGAGAATCATCATGCAAAGGTAGGTCCGGAAGCTCTTGATCGCAAAATCGGTATAGTATCGGCTCTCGTTTGCGGCACCGAAGATTCCGATCAGCTGTTTCGGGAACAGTTCCACGATCAACAGAGCGACAAGACCCACAACCGCCTCACCGATCAGAAGGTAAATGAAGAGCTTCTTAGCACGCTGTTTCTTGCCTGCACCGATGTTGTAACCCACAATCGGGATACATCCCGCCGCCATGCCGATGGCGATGGAAATGGCGATCTGGAAGAACTTCATGACGATGCCC
>JBJDZJ010000088.1:0-14269 GCA_051867915.1 Eubacteriales bacterium | reverse complement strand
CGCCAGCAGGCAAAGGGTCAGCGGAACACTGACGAACATCAGCATGATGACCGCCGCCAGGAAGATCACTGCCATATCCACCATATTGTAGCATATGTAGGCGACAAAATGCCGCAGATATTCCAGATCCCCCGTGGCTCTGGTGATGATATCACCGGCACGGATATGGTCAAAATAGCGCATTTCCTGATACTGAACATTGTGGAAAATCCGCTGACGGATGGTCATCAGCAGATGCTGGCTTGCAAACTCCATGCAAACCACCTTTAACATATACAGCCCCGTTTTGATCAGTACCACCAGACACATGACAAGCAGAACGGGAAGCAGCAGATCGCGCTTTTCTCCCCTGATGACATCATCAACCAGAAATTTGGTCAGGTACGGATTGACTATCACGATAGCGGAGGTGATGGCGGTCAAAAACAGTCCGATCAGGAAAACCAACCGTTTCCCCTTCAGATTTTTCCAGATAAACCGGATTTCGAACATAAGATCCCTTCCTTTCTCTTTCGTGGAATCCTCTCTATTATAGCGATTTTTTCCCAAAAAGAAAGAGCTTTTGTGAACAAATATTCAAAAAAAGATGGACAATTTTTGTCTAAATAGACGATACCCGAAGGTATTGCTTCCGTCAGCCCTTCCTTTCCGATTTCCCGCAGTCAGGAACGCAGATACGGGACCGCCGCAAAATCCGCTTTGCGACGGTCCCGTAAAAGAGTATTCACTTTTGTTCTTTATTTACTGATTCGTTCAATGACATAGCTCTTGCGGACGGCAACCGTGGTTTTCTCGCCGTTGATGGCAAAGGCTATATTGATGGCATGGTCACTGCACCGCTCCAGATCGGTCACCAAATCGGTGAAAATGACGCCTCCTCTGGGATTGCACTGATCCTGCTTGAGTCGGTTGATGTGATCCTCCATATACCGATCCTTCAGGTCGTCGATCTCCTGCTCCAGATCGGTGATCTCGTCCAATCTGGAAAACTGGGCGTTATCGTAGATTTCGTTTGCCACCCGTACCGATTTCATGGTCTTCATGGCAATATCCCGAAGTTCCTTCATGCCGGAATCGGAGAACTGAACATGATGGGATTCCCTGATCTGAGCATATTCGGCAACATTTTCCGCATGGTCTCCGATCCGTTCCACATCTGCTACCACATGGAACATCATACCGACCGTCTCTTTATCCTCGGCGGAAAGGTCCATACTGTTCAATGTGATCAGATAGCCGGTGATCTCGTGATTGAGATAGTTGATGGTTTCCTCCACTTCAAACACCCGATCGGTGGGTTCGCCGTCGAAAAAGCATCTCAGAGAATATTCCAGATTGTCTGCGGCGATCTTCTCCATACGGGCGATCTCCCGCTTGGTCTGAAGAACTGCAATGGCAGGGGTCATCAGTATTTCGGGATTGAGGTAAAGCAGTTTCTTGGCGGTTTCCTCGTCTCCGGGCGCCACAGGGATCAGCTTCTCGCAAAGTTTGGCAATCAGTCGGACGAAGGGGAACAGGACAATGGTGGAAAGAATATTGAAGACCAGATGCAGATCGGCGATCTGACGGGAGATTCCGGGATCCGCATGGGTGATCAAATGGTCCAGATGAATGATGACATCCGAAATTTCCGCAGGAGAGAGCAGTTCAAAGACCAGATAAATGAGGACAAATGCCGCCGTACCGAAAATCTTGGCGAAAAGTCCGGACAGTGCCGCGCGCTTGGAGGAGCTGTTTCCGGTAAAGGATGCCAGAATAACGGGAGCGATTGCGCCGATGTTCATACCGAGGATGATATAGAAGACGGCGTCCAGCGTGATGGCGCTGGTGGTTCCTGCCGCAATTGCCGCCGTTTCCGCAGACGCTGCCAGCGTTTGCAGAATACCGATGGAAGCGGAAGAGGACTGAATGATCGCCGTAATGACAATACCGAACAGCAGGGACAGAGCGGGATTGCTGACCTTATCCAGAAAGACGCTCATGACCGATCCGAGATCCAGCTCTTTGGCAGCCATCTTAATCAGATAGATACCTACGAACAGCATACCGAAGCCCAGCACAACACCGCCGATTCGCTTGATGATCCGCTTTTTCAGGAAAATATACATGATCATGCCCACGAACAGGATGGCGGGAGCAAGCCAGTCGATGTTGAATGCCACAATCTGCGCCGTGATGGTGGTTCCGATATTGGCACCCAACATGATATAAAGCGCCTCGGGGATGCCCATCATTCCGGCATTGACGAATCCGATTGCCATGACACTGGTGGCACCCGACGATTGAATCAGGAAGGTTACGACCATTCCGGCAAGGACGGCAGTAAAACCGTTGGAGGTCATTTTACTGAGAACAACCCGCAGTTTTTCGCCGACCGCCTCCTTCAGCGAACTGGACATAAAATTGATTCCGTAGAGGAACAAGCCGATTCCGCCGAGAAGCAAAAAAATCGCATTTATCATGGTTTTGATGTACCTTTCTTGGTATCTCCCGTATTTTGAAAAGATCCCGCCCTTTTCCCATGGGGAAAAGAGCCGACGCCGACAGAACCGAGGTTCTCCGGTGTTATGGCAAACATTTGACTGACGCATCCGTACATTATTATTATACCAGTCTCGCCCCGATTTTTCAAGGATTTTTTCCCAGATTTCGAAATTTCGTCAGAACATAAAAATTTGACCTGATTTTAACTTAAATTTTGCGTTAAATTAACAATACTGCACAAAGAGAAAGGAAAATTTCACCCTGTTTTCCGTCAAAAAAGTACCCCTTGGGTAAAGGGGTACTTTTTATTACAGTCGGAAATCAGATGTTCAGAAGGAGCATCTCATAGAAGCTGAAGTTCGGAACATCGTTAGCCAGAGGATAGATACGAAGCATGACATATCTTGCAGTCGTAGATTCGAAGGTAAAGGACTCGATGCTGTTCTGACCCATGCCGCTCTGTGTATCCACAGAGGTCCAGTTTGTTCCGTCATCGGAAACCAGCAGTTCCCAATCGGTTGTGTTGGTTCCGGCAGGATTCTTGGAGGTTGCATGGTAGAGCGTATAAGTATTGAAGGTCTTTGCTTCGCCAAGGTCAATGACAATATAGCCTGCCGTTCCGTTCAGCAAGCAGGTCGCATCTCCGAGAGTCGACTTCTTGCCGGACCACAGGGTGTTGACCTTTCCGTCAATCAGTTTGCCTGCCGTAGAGGTTCCCTCAATGCCCGAATCTCTGACAACCGTTGCGCCGGTGAGCAGATTATCGCCTTCGGTTACGGGCGTATCCAGAACAGGAGCGGTAACGGTTCCGCGCTCAACCTGGCGGAGCATGGGATAGTTGGGATTCTCGGTGAAGGGGAGATCTTCGGTAATGAAGTTATCGGTATAGTCGGCAAAGCCGATGAAGGACCAGCCTTCGGCACCGTCGGTAGCGGCATACAGATTCAACTGCTCGACATAGTAGAGACGCAGAGCCTCATAGGTCTGGAACTCGTTGTTGGTTGCCTGCTGAACCAGCTTGCAGATTGCGCTGTTGGGATCGTCAGGACCCGCATCGGTCTTCAACTGACCGTGCTGGATTGCGTAGTTGATGGTGTCGATCAGACCGAGCTTCAGGGTTCCGTCCTCGTTCATCGTGGTGGGATACATCCAGTCCATAAAGGAGCCGAACCACTTACTGCCGTCGCCGTAAGGAGCGTAGGAGAGATTGCCGTTGGAATCATTCTCTCTCCAGTCCTGAATAGCCGCATCGGTAGGCGAGTAGAACTGAACATACTTGCCGTTGGCATTTGCCCAGTGGAAGTAGCGGTGACCACCGTAGTTTGCCATATTCTCGGTCCAGAAATGAGACGAGAAGCCGCTGTACTGCTGAACCTGGTGGGTGATCTCATGGGAGAAGAAGCCGATGTCGGTAGGATGACCGTTTGCATAGTCTACCGATACGACGACGGTGGTGCCGACGCTGTACGCAACGGCGTCATAATCGGAATCCGCAATGAAGGTGACCGTTCTGGTAGCCTTGCCTGCGGTATCCCAGCGGGCAATCAGACGGGGATAGGTATTGTAGAACAGATCAATCAGCTGTTCGCCGTAGCCGTTTGCCGTAACCTTATCCCAATCGCCTGCGAACAGCAGATGGAATTCAGCGTCGGAGTAGGTACCCTTGGTAATCTTCAGAGGAATGTTGGCAATATTGTTGCGGGTATTGACGGCTTCATAAACCGAGATGTAGTAATCGCCCTCATCCGTATAGGGGACGGTGATCTTGATATGACCCTTATAGTAGGTCAGACCGTTTTCATCGGTGACCTTTTCTGCCTTAAAGGCCAGAGAATCGTTGATACCGGTGGTGGCATTCTTGCGGGTCGAAATGGTTGCCTTATAGGATACGGGGAGATTGGAGACATAATCGAGAAGCAGATATGTACCGGAAGCGGCTTCAACCGAAGTTACCTGAACGGCGGTACGGGTCTCAACCTGCTCAAGATAAACTTTATATGCCGCAGATCCGGTGGCCTTGGAGTAATAGCCGATTACGCCGCCCAAAGCCTTGATTTGTTCGGTATCCGGAACTCTCGAATAGCTTCCGTCCGACTGAAGGACATAGTACTGCGCGCGGAATTCATTGGAATCCATGTAAGAAACGATATCATCGCCGCTTCCCACATAGTACTCGCCCTCACCGGTGTAATACTTGCCCTCATAATCAATTCCCGTGTTGGCGGACCAGACTTCGTCGGTGGTCACTACGGTATAGCTTCCCGAAAAGTTGGTCAGGGTCTTGGTCTCCGCAGTTGCGCTATCGGCAATGGGAGCCAGCTTGGTAAGGTCGGTCACGAATCCCTCGCCGGGATCGGACGACGGCGTAGTACCGGGCGTTTCGTTTACGGACGAAGTGGTTGCCGACTCCGTGGTGGTTCCGGCAGTCGTTGTTTCTCCTCCGCCTCCTGTGCAGGATGCCATACCCACAAGCAGAGCAGCAGTGAGAAGAAGCAGGGATAATTTTTTCATACAGGTCTCTCTCTTTCTTTTTTTGAATGATTCCGGATGGCGAACGGAATCCGCCGGCTGAACAATAGATCGGCGGACTTTTTGTTTATTCTATCATATTTCCCCCGAAAAATCAAGTCCTTTTCACTATTTTTTTGCAAATAAAAAAATTGCCATGATTTTTCACAGGAAATGCTTGATTTTTTGCAGGAACTATGCTATACTGAACAAAACCCGTCGGAATTCTATTATTTATAAAAAGGAGAAACAACATGAACGAATTCGAGATCGGCATTCTGGATTTTATTGCCGAGCATTTACACTGCTCCTTTCTGGACGCCGTCATACCGATCATCACCATGCTGGGCAATGCCGGTATCTTCTGGATCCTGCTTGCGATCGCTTTTCTCTGCTTCCGCAAAACAAGACCTTTGGGAATCGCCATGGGATTTGCCCTGATTCTGGATCTGCTCTGCTGCAACATCCTTCTGAAGCCCCTTGTCAACCGAATCCGTCCCTACGATGTCAAAGAAGCACTGGACGGAATCCGCATCGAACTGCTGATCAAGGCTCCGACCGACTCGTCCTTCCCTTCCGGACATACCGCAGCATCCTTTGCCTCCTGTTTTGCGCTTTTCTTCAAAAAGAGCAAGATCTGGATTCCCGCCTTCATTCTGGCAGTACTGATTGCCTTCTCCCGCCTCTATCTGTATGTTCACTTCCCTACCGATATTCTGGGCGGAATCGCCGTCGGAATTCTGGTGGGCTGGCTTGGCGCATTCCTTTCCGGCAAGCTGGAAAAGGTCATCAAAAAGAAATATCCCAACGCTTTATAAGCCCAATCAAACACGGACGCTTTGCATCTGCATTCCGCACGCCGAAAGCAATTCACCCTTGCGTCAGAGAGAATGTCTCTGCCGCAAGGGTGACGATTTTATTCTACCTTATCCCCTGTCCGGACGGCGGATCCGGGTCGTCGGACCTGTCAAAATGTTCATTGAAATCGGAAGGAAGCGCAGGCGGAACAAAGTCTTCGCACAGATCGGCAAGCTCCTCCAGTTCCCGTACACTGCTCTCATACCGCCTTCTGCGCACGGCACGGCGCATGAAATGCAGAAAGATCAGGAAAACCAACAGCAAAAATCCGGCGGACACCATCACCAGCGCCGCAGTGGACTGCAAAATCCGATCTGCCACCTGTTCCCAGAAGGACATCGACTGCACCGGCGGATCCGAGGAAAGGGATTCCAGTTTGGGTGTTGCCGATTGAACCGTATATCCGCACCGGGTGCAGGAGGCCTCCCAGAGTCCCTCATCGAAGAAGGTGGCCTCCCGAATCTGAGTCCACTCGCCGTAGTCATGACCAAGGGGAGGAATTTCTTCCCGGACAGTATGTCCGCATCCGTCGTTGCAGATTCCGATTCGGTAACCGGATTCGCTACAGGTCGCCTCTTTTTCAATCTGATAGTCGTATTCATGGGGGAGCGGATCGGTAAAATCGCCCCTCATGGACAGCCCACACTCACTGCAGGTATACAGGGACCATCCTCCGTGATCGTGGGTCGGTTCCTCGACCGTCACGGTCCAGGTATGCTCCAGCGTCGGCGTGGTCTGCTGATAGGACACACCGCAAAAGATACAGGAATACAAATCAAAGCCTGTTTCCGCACAGGTTGCCGCCTTACGGTAGGTCAGACTGTACTGATGGTTCGTGACGGGTGTGATCTCATCTTTATAGCTGTCGCCGCATCGGGAGCAGGTGTGATCGGTATAGCCCTCCCGATAGCAGGTAGCCTCAATGACCTGCTCCACATAATCATGTCCCAGCGGTTCACCTTTCGAGACGGTTTCGGTCTCTCCGCAGACCTTACACTGCCTTGTCTGTGTCGCAGCCTTGGTACAGGTTGCCTCGGTGGAAGAAAGGGTTTTCCATGTATGGGGGGTCTTTGAAACATAATCGGAGATGTATGTGATACTGCACTCGCTACATCGGTATTCGGTATAGCCCTCGGAGCTGCAGGTCGGCTCGGTCACACTGACATGATACTGATGAAGGCAATCCAGATCCACTCCGCCCGCCTCCAGAGTAACCTTCAGCATATCGCCGTTCGTCCCCTGTATTCCTGCGGTACCGAGGCGCAGGGAAATCGGGTATTCGCCCAGTCCCGCCGATTTTGACAGGGTAAAGGTCAGGGAGAAGTAGACGCCGTTTCTCGTCAGGGGCTGATCCGAGCAGATGCTGATATTCCCGTTCTTTGAACTGCATTCGACTCCGGAATCGGTCAGAAAAGAGGCAAAATTCACCGAGCAAAGCGTCATATCGTCCGAATTGTATTCCACCGAAAGATCCATCAGAGTGAATCCGGAATTCCCGCCGATTTCCACATCCACCGTGAAATCCGCACCGGGCACAGGGGTGCGGATCTCGTCCACCGACACGGTGACGGAACCTTCCTGTCCGTTGGCGGTCAGGGGAAGAAGAAATATCAAAAGCAAAATCCCCACAAATGGGATCCAAAACTTACGCATAGAACTGATCCTTTCGCATACCGAAAGCCGACAGTGCAACTGCACGGTCGGAGAGGTGGAATTTATTTTATTATATAACACATTTTTCAATTTTGCAAGGGTTTTTCCCAAATTTCATAAATCAGGAGGAAAGGAAATTTTTTCCCGATCTTTTCCCGAAAAAATCGGGGCAAAACGGTCCCCGAAAACTCATTTCCGTCGCCTTTCGGTCGAACTCATCTGTCCTTTCATGGCATCCTTTTTCAGGAGTGGACCGCAGACAAGGACTCGACTTCGCAACTTTTTGCGTTTTTTGAAAGAATCAACGGAACATTCACACGAAGTTCATAATTTAGTATTAGAATTAAGAGAATCAATCTCAATGACAAACGGAAAGGATAAATACAATGGCTGAAAAAAAGACATCCATCGGTGGGCAGGCACTGATTGAGGGCATCATGATGCGGGGACCCGAGAAAACGGCGATGGCCGTCCGCAATGCGTCGGGCACAATCATCACCGAAGAGTGGGAAACCGAATCCAAAACCCCGAAAATCTGCAAACTCCCCATTATCCGGGGAGTATACGGCATGGTGTTCTCCATGATACTGGGCTTCAAATGTATGATGAAATCGGCTGACATCGCCATTTCCGACGCAATCGAGGAAGAAGAGCGCGCCGCAAAGGAAGAAGAGAGCAAAACGCAGGACGCCCGGATCCCCTCCGGGGAAGCGGCGGTCGATACGGGAGCAGAAGCGGCACATGGGGACGAAGACCGGCCTGCCGCCGTCAACGAGTCGGACTGCACCGACAAAAGTTCAAAGAAGGATCAGGTCAAGAATGGCGAAAAGGGTGCTGATGGCAAAAAAGAAAACGCCTTCATTGATATTCTGATGACGGTTTCGGTCATTTTGGGCGTTGTCCTGATGGTGGGACTGTTCATTTTCATTCCTTCCCTGCTCGGAAGGCTGATTTTCGGCGAGGAAGTGGACGGGCTTTCTTCCTTAGGACGCTCCGTCTTTGAAGGCATATTGAAAATCGTTCTTCTGATTCTGTATATGTGGGGCATTTCCTTTATGAAGGACATCCGCCGCACCTTCAGCTATCACGGCGCCGAACATAAGACCATTTTCTGCTACGAACACGGACTCCCGCTTACGGTCGAAAATGTCCACAAGCAGGGACGCTTCCATCCCAGATGCGGCACCTCCTTTCTGATACTCATGCTGATCGTCGGAATCTTCATCGGATTCTTCATTCCGATCTCCAACCCTGTGCTTCGCACCGTAATCAAGCTGTTGCTCCTTCCTCTGACGGTGGGCATCGGTTATGAGCTGATCAAGTTTGCGGGACGGCATGACAATCTTTTGACCAGAATCATCTCCGCACCCGGCGTCGCTCTCCAGCACATTACAGTACTGGAGCCGGACGACGGTATGATTGAGTGTGCAATCACGGCAATGAACGCCGTCATTCCCGAGGACAGGGAAAAGGACAACTGGTAAATAAAAATTCATCGCATCTGCTGCGGCAGATGCGATGAAAGATGAATAGGTCCGACGGCGGGGATCAGCGCAGGAAGGAGCGGACCGCAGTGACGATCGCTTCCACCTGAACCTCAACATCCGCACTGTTCATATATTCATCCAGACGGACAAAAATCTCGCCTGTCTGACATTCTCTGATAAATTCAGCCAGAGTAAGACCGAGTTCATAGAGAAATGCCATAATGAACAATACCATGATGGCGCCAAAAACGCATCCGACAATTCCGAGAACCAGTCCGGCAATACCGACGCCCCAGAAGCGATGGCTCTTTGCCTTGCCGACCAGTGCGAAGACAATCGCACCGATGCCGAAGGGGATGCAAACCGGTCCCAGACTGCAGCAAACCAGTACCGACAGAATGCCGAGAACCAGCGATACATATTCCAGTGCGCCCGGCTTCTGCACATACATGGGGTTGTTCTGCGGATAGCCGTTATATCCGTAGCCACACGGGTTGGGTCCGCCCTGATAACCGCCATATCCGCCGTTACCGCCCTGATAATTTCCGTATCCGGGCTGGTAGCCGCCCTGATTGGGAGCAGAATTCGGATTCGGATCGGAATTCGGGTTCGGGCTCGGGTTGGAATTCGGATCGGGATTGGGATTGGGTCCGCCGAAATAGTTGTTGTCTTCCATTTTTTGCCTCCTGCATCAAATTCAGTATCTCTATTCTAGCATACTTTTCCGACACTTTCAAGGGTTTTTGAAAAAAATATAAAGAAATCAGAACAAACAATCCGTCTCCGATTTCAGATAAGACAGGAGGAAGTCCCCATGACCAAAACACAAAAGCGCATTCTGATCGGTTGGGTCACGGCCAATCTTTTCCTGCTTCTCTTTGCACTTCTGTTGCTTCTGTTTTCCGAAATGCAGGCAGACCGTCCCAATGTCTGCCTTTTCAAAGTATGCTTTCACCTTTATTGCCCCGGATGCGGAGGGACAAGAGCCCTTCGGTCCCTGCTCTCGGGCCATCCCATCACGGCTTTTCTCGACAATCCCCTGCTTTATGAACTGATTCTTCTGGTCCTCTTTTACGAAATTGCCGCAATCCGTTCGCTGAAAGTCGGCGGGGATGTCTATATGCTGTCCGACCGCTTTCAAAAAGCCCAGAACAGACTGGCTCTCCTGTTTGCGCTCTCCGTTCTCCTGTTCTTTCTGATTCGGAATCTGCTGCTGAAACTCATCGGCTTTGATCCCCTTGGGGATCTGACTTCTGAAGCAAATCAAGTCTCTCTTTTGAAAGGACTTCTGCAAAAATGAAAAAAAATGACCTCATCCGAATGACCTTGCTGTTTATCAGCTACATTGCCTTTCTTCCGCTTGCTTTCTTTCTGTACAACGGAAGAACCTCCCTCTATGTGGAGGTGTTTGGCGAAAATCAGCAGTATTCTTCCCTTCCGACCGCCCTGCTGATTGTGTACACCATTCTGATCGGACTCGGGATCTCTGTACTGTTTCAGTTCGGATGCTTCTTTTTCACCCCCGACAACAAACCCGAAAAGCGCAGCATCCTTCTGGATCTTCCCATGAGCGATGCCCTTGGCCTTGCCTATCTTCCGAACTATGCCCTGTCCCTGCTGTTTCTGGTTCTGATGACCAATGGCAAAATCGGATTCGGCGTTATTCTGACCGTCTACATTCTCATGATCCTGCTTCATCTGCTGATTGTGCTTGCCCCCCCCCCGAAGCATGAAAAAATTCCAGACCCCGTGAAGGAGGAGAAAATCGACCCTCATGCGCTGGAGCAGTACAGCAGTTATCTGACCGGGCTTGCCGAAAAATCCGAGAGTCCCGCCCTGAATACCGCTCTTCAGGAGCTGACTTCACGGCTGGATCAGATTGATCCCACCCTATCCGTGGAAATCGACCTGCTTGAAACCGAGCTGAGTGCCAAATGCGTGACCCTTGAAAATACCATCATCGGACATCAATCATCCAAGATCCCGATTCTGACCAGAGAATTCAAGGATCTGACCTCCCGAATCGACGACAAGCTGTCCGCCGCCCTCTATGCCCGAAAGGGAGAGAGCTTTTCGCAGACCAACAACGAAATCGCCGAGGGGCTGATGGATGAGATTCTGGACGATCTGAATCTGGAAAACGAAGAGGACATCGTCGGTCATAACAAACCTCTGGACTGCGATCTGCGTTTTGTCAAGGCGGTCCGTTTTGCCGATCCCGATTACAAAGAGGTTCTGGAGGGCTACAACCGCACCATCCGTCAGCGTCTGGAAAAGCAGATCAGCGATGCGCAGGCCGCCGGAGCCCGCCTGCGCACGAAAGTCCAACAGGGGATCCTGATTGGGTACGGTGTTGTTCTGGCTCTCCTCCTGACTGCCGGACTGGTCCGGGCGTTCGTAACCCAGCCGGGCGGATTCTATTACAAAGAGAACGAGAACGGCACCCTGACCATTCTCGGCTATAATACCCAATACGGTGATAAAGTGGAGATTCCTTCCGAAATCAGAGGAAAAACGGTGGTGGAAATCGGCAAAAACGCCTTCCTTCAGGCCACCTCGATTACCGAAATCACCGTTCCCGACACCGTCACCGCCATTTCCATGCAGGCCTTCCGGGGTATGACCCATCTGGAGTCCCTGTACCTTCCCGGCTCGCTGGAGTCCATCAGCGGATATGTCTTCAAGGGCGACAGCCGCGTCCATGTCTACTTCGACGGCGATCGGGAAAAATGGGATGCCGTTTTCAATATCAAAACCGGCAATTCCGATCTCGATGTCGATAACAATGTTCACTGTACCGACGATCCCAAAGAGGACAATCCCGAAAAGGAAGGCTGACCGTCGGTTCTGAAATGAATCATCATCGCTCCCGCAGTGCCGCCGTCGGCAATGCGGGAGCGAAAGCGGTTTTCGGGGCGGATCGGTTCTTTTTTTTCGCAGAATTCTTGACAAAAGGGCAATTTCATGGTATGATAAATTAGTATAGGTATGAATAAATTTGCACAGGCAAAAGGAGAAAATACATGAAACCATATGCACTGGCTGCATTTGCCGACGAGGCATCCTCCCTGTTTTACGAACAGATTCGCGCCATGGAGGAAAACGGCGTTCACTATCTGGAAATGCGGGGGGTCAACGGCAGAAATGTCGCCGACATGACCGCAGACGAGGTTCACTGTGCGGCATACATGCTGAACTGTCACAATCTGGAGGTCAGTTCCATCGGCTCCCCCATCGGGAAAATCAAAATCACCGACCCCTTTCAGCCCCATCTGGACAAATTCAAGCGGGTACTGGAGGCGGCAGTCATCACCCATGCCAGATGGATCCGCTTGTTCTCTTTCTTTGAGGTAGACAGTCCCGAAAAGGAAAACGAGGCGCTGGAGCGGCTCTGCCGCATGGCGGAAGTGGCAGAAGGTTCGGGCGTGACCCTTTGTCATGAGAACGAAAAGGGCATTTTCGGCTGGAACGCCGAGAACTGCCTGCGTATTCTGACCGGGGTCCCCGGCATCCGTGGGATCTTCGATCCCGCAAACTTCGTTCAGTGCGGGGTGGATACCCTGAAGGCATGGGAAACCCTTGCCGATTTCATTGACTACATTCATGTTAAGGATGCCCTTCCCGACGGCAAAGTGGTTCCTGCCGGACAGGGCATTGGAAATCTGCCTGCCATTATGGGCGATTTTCGCAAAAGAGGGGGAGAAATCTTCTCTCTGGAGCCTCATCTGTCGGTTTTCAAGGGATTTGCCGAGCTTGAGGGCAAGGAAAAGACAGCCATTGAAGCGTTTGCCTATCCCGACTCCATGAGCGCATTCAAGGCCTCCGCCGATGCGGCAAAGGCCATTCTCGATTCCGTAGGATAAATTCATTATTTACAGTACAGAAAGGAAATACAGCAATGAACAAAGTGAAAGTCGGCGTCATCGGCATCGGAAACATGGGATCCGGTCATGTCCGGATGATGACAAACGGGGATTGCCCCGAGTTTGAACTGGTCGCCATCTGCGATCTGATTCCCGAACGCATGGAAAATGCTCTGAAGGAGATCGAAAAACGCTCGTCGGAGGCGGGAGAGGCCATGCCCGAAATCGCCTGCTTCACCGACGCCATCCAAATGCTGGACAGCGGGCTTCTGGATGCCGTTACCGTCGCCGTTCCCCACTACGATCACCCCAAATATGTGATTGCCGCATTGGAGCGGGGCATTCATGTGCTGTGCGAAAAGCCTGCCGGGGTCTATACCAGGCAGGTGCGGGAGATGAACCGGGTGGCGGCTGAGCATCCCGACACCACCTTTGCCATGATGTTCAATCAGCGCACCGACCATGTCTACCGCAAAATGAAGGAAATCATCGACTCGGGCGAGCTGGGACAGATCAAGCGGGTCAACTGGATCATCACCAACTGGTACCGTCCTCAGAAATATTACGACAGCGGCGCATGGCGCGCCACCTGGTCGGGCGAGGGCGGCGGCGTCCTGCTCAATCAGTGTCCCCATCAGCTGGACCTCTGGCAGTGGATCTGCGGAATGCCCGTCAAGGTCGATGCTCATCTGCACTACGGCAAGTGGCATGATATTGAGGTTGAGGATGATGTGACCGCCTATGTGGAATACGCAAACGGTGCCACCGGCGTCTTCATCACCTCCACCGGCGACGCTCCCGGCACCAACCGTTTCGAAATCCTCTGCGACGGCGGCAAGCTGGTCTGCGAGGAGGGTCGTCTGACGCTGGACAAGAACGAAATCTTCGAGTCCGAATTCCGGGTCCATGCTCCCCGTCCCTTCTCCGAGCCTGCCCATCACAAGTCGGTGGTGGAAACCGACGGTCAGTCCCCTCAGCACAAGGGCGTTCTGAACGCCTTTGCCGCCCACATTCTCCGTGGCGAGCCGCTGATTGCCGACGGCTCCGAGGGCATCAACGGTCTGACCATCTCCAACGCCATGCACCTGTCCTCCTGGCTGAACCGCCCCGTGGACCTTCCCTTCGACGAGGATCTGTTCTACGATGAGCTGATGAAGCGGGTCAGAACCTCCCGCCGCAAGGAGGGCGTCACCGGTGAGGTTGCCGACACCGAGGGCAGCTACAATACCAAATAAATCCGGGCCTTTTGCATAGCCGAGATGATCCATCTGCAAGCCGAGAAGCATCGTGAAAAGCAGGCAGACGAGGATGAAACTGCATCCGACACTTTTGTGCCTGTCGGTGCGGCTTGTTGAAAAAGTTAAAGTGATTAGCAAATTGCGCAAAAGTTTTCGTCCACCTTTTTTAAAAGGTGGC
>JBJDZJ010000087.1:0-14635 GCA_051867915.1 Eubacteriales bacterium | reverse complement strand
CTGGGAAACCATACAGCCGCAAATGCCGATGAGCAGTCCCCGCTTTTTCTCCTTGAGATGCTTGAACTGTCCCGTGATGGACAGGGCCTTCAATTCGGCGTGTTCTCTGACAGCGCAGGTGTTGACGAGAATCAGATCGGCCTTTTCCACCTCTTCGGTTGCCGTATAGCCCATTTTGACCGCCATTCCGAGAATCCGCTCGGAATCGGCTTCGTTCTGCTGACATCCGAAGGTCTGGATATAGACATATCTTGTCTCACCGCCCAGCCATGCCGCCGCTTTTGCCATATATTCATACTGCTTTTCGGTATCCTCTACCGATATTTGAGTTGTTTTTCTCATTTTTTCTCCAAATGAATCATTCATCAAAAATACAAGGGTATTATACCGCATTTCGGAAAGAAAATCAAGACCTTCCGAGTAGATTTTCGAAAAAACCAAGGATTTTCGTCTAAAACCCTATCTTGACAAATATTCCACATTATGGTATACTGGAAAATACCGATCATCGGACTTTAGGAGGTGACAAGATGGATTTCGTAATACCGCAGGACGCCCGATTTCTGCTTGACAGGCTGAAAGAGCGGGGCTTTGACGCCTATCTGGTGGGCGGATGCGTTCGGGACTGTCTGCTTGGAAAAATACCGAAGGATTTTGACATCTGCACCTCTGCCCGTCCCCATCAGATTCTGAACTGTTTTTCCGATCAGCGGGTCATCGAAACCGGAATAAAACACGGTACGGTGGGCGTCTGCCTCGGCGGTACGGTCTATGAGATCACCACCTACCGCACCGACGGAAATTACACCGATCACCGTCATCCCGACAGCGTGACCTTCGTGGACGATCTTACAGAAGACCTCGCCAGACGGGATTTCACCGTCAACGCCATGGCGTACCGCCCCGATATCGGCATATGCGATCCCTTCGGCGGGTCGGACGATCTGAAAACGAAGCTGATCCGTGCCGTAGGGGAGCCGACTCGTCGATTTGAAGAGGACGGGCTTCGGATTCTTCGGGGGCTTCGCTTTTCATCGGTTTACGATTTTGCCATTGAATCCTCCACAGCCGACGCCATTCACCGATGCAAAGATCTGCTTTCGGGGATTGCCGCCGAGCGAATCCGGACCGAGTGCGACAAACTGCTCTGCGGCTCAGGGGTCGGGCGGATTCTGAAGGAATTCTCCGATGTTTTCGGCGTTTTCATTCCCGAGCTTCTGCCTCTCATCAATGCCGATCCCGACAAATACCGGTCGGTGATTTCGGCTGTCGGAACAGTGGAGCCCGTTCCACTGCTCCGTTGGACAACCCTGTTTTTCGGTTGCTTTGCCGATTCTGCCGGGGAGACCGCCGACCGCATCTTCCGCCGACTGAAATTCGACCGTGCCACATGGGAGAAGTCCTGCCGGCTGATCGGCAGATTGAAGGAACACATGCCGACCGATCGGATCGGGATCCGAAGGCTGATCTGTGAGCTTGGAATCGACGGATCGGGGCATTATCTGGAAATTTGTCGGGCATTTTCCGCTGTGCAATCGGGGAAAACATCTGAAATTCCCGATCCTCTCTTTCAGATCAGACAGACGGTTCTTGAAAAGGAATCCTGTTTTGGCATAAAGGATCTTCCCATTGACGGCAGTGATCTGCTAAAAATGGGATATGCAAAGGGGCCGGAAATGGGAAAAGCCCTGAATGCGCTTTTGGACATGGTGATTGAGGAAAAAATCGACTGCGATCGGGATGCTCTGCTGAATGCGGCAAAAAGCAGGATTTTTTTGTAAAAACAGTTGAAATGCCGTGAAAAATATGCTATAATGATTGTTATAGCAAATTCGGTATAACCGCGAAAGGAATATAGAGAGAATATGATCAAGAAACCCCAGGGAATGCTTGATTTTTTCCCGGAAGAAACCGCAAAAATACAGTATATTGAAGCAAAGGCACGGGATGTCGCCGCCAGATTCGGATTCGGCGAGATCCGTACCCCCGTTCTGGAAAGCACCGAGCTTTTCACCAGAGGTGTGGGAAACACCACCGATGTGGTACAGAAGGAAATGTACACCTTCATCGACCGTGACGGTCCCTCCCTGTCCCTGCGTCCCGAAGGAACGGCAGGCGTGGCCCGCGCCATTATCGAAAACGGCAAATACGGCGACGCCATGCCCCTCAAATACTATTACCTCATCAACTGCTACCGTCACGAGCGTCAGCAGAAGGGCAGATACCGGGAGTTTTCCCAGTTCGGCGTGGAAATGTACGGCTCCGGCACCCCTGCCGCCGACGCTTCCATCATTGCTCTTGCCGATACTCTGATCAAAGAATTGAATATCAAGAAGGTGGAACTGCATCTGAACACCATCGGATGCAAAAACTGCCGTCCTGCCTACTATCAGAAACTGAGGGACTACTTTGCCGCCAGAAAGGACGAGCTTTGCGACACCTGCAAGAGCCGACTGGAAACCAATCCCATGCGGATTCTGGACTGCAAATCGGAAATCTGCAAGCGCATTGCCAAGGATGCGCCCAAAGCCATCGACCATCTGTGTCCCGAGTGTGCGGATCATCAGAAAAAGGTGGAAAGCTACCTTAAGGGCATGAACATCCCCTTCACGCTGGACACCTCCATCGTCCGGGGACTGGACTACTATTCCCGCACCGTTTTCGAATTCATCTGCAAGGATGAGCGCATGGGCGCGCAGTCCACCATCTGCGGCGGTGGCAGATACGACGGTCTTCTGGAAGAGATCGGCGGAACCTCCCTTCCCGCCTGCGGATTCGGCATGGGTATCACCCGCCTGCTTCCCACCGTCGAGCTTCCCGCCGACTGCGTAAAGGGAATCGACCTCTACATTGCCCCCATGGGCGATGCCGCACTGGAAAAGGCCATCGAGCTGGTTCAGACTCTTCGGGACGCCGGATATTCTGCAGACACCGATCTTGTCGGCAGATCGCTGAAAGCGCAGATGAAGTATGCCAACAAGATCGGCGCCGCCTACACGCTGGTGCTGGGAGACAACGAAATCGAAAGCGGCAGAGCGGTCCTCAAGAATATGCGGGGCGACGGCTCGGACGAAGTACAGCTTGACGATCTCTTGGTCTTTGCACGGGAACATTTTTGAAAACACAGGTAATTCTTTGTGAATATACAAGAAAGGCATGGTCATAAGATATGGCTGAATTTTTCAACGAATCTGATAAAAGAACACACTATTGCGGAACACTGACCGCAAAGGATATCGGGCAGACGGTAACTGTCTGCGGATGGGTTCAGCGCCAGAGGGATCTGGGATCGCTGATTTTCATCGACCTGCGGGACCGCACCGGCATCGTCCAGCTGGCCTTCGATCCCGATTCGGACAAGGAACTGTTCGACAAGGCCTTTGCCATCCGCAGTGAATATGTCCTGTCGGTTAAGGGCGTGGTTCGCTCCAGAGGAGAGGGAGCCATCAACAAGAACATCCCCACCGGTGAGATCGAAATCTTCGTCACCTCCATGAAGATTCTCTCTCAGGCGATGACCCCTCCCTTTGAGATTTCGGACTCCGCCAAGGTCGGGGACGAGATCGCCCTGAAATACCGCTACCTCGATCTGCGCCGTCCCTCCTTGCAGAAAAATCTCATGCTCCGTCACGAGATCACCAGAATCGCAAGAGAGTATTTCTATGAAAACGGCTTCTATGAAATCGAGACGCCCATGATGATCAAACCCACCCCCGAGGGTGCAAGAGACTATCTGGTTCCCTCCCGAATCCATCACGGGCATATGTATGCTCTCCCCCAGTCTCCCCAGATTTACAAGCAGCTTCTGATGGTTGCCGGATACGACCGCTATGTTCAGATCGCCAGATGCTTCCGTGACGAGGACCTGCGTGCCGACCGTCAGCCCGAATTCACCCAGATCGACCTGGAGATGTCCTTTGCCACACAGGAAGACATCATGGCAATGAACGAGGGTCTTGTGGTTCGGCTATATAAAGAGCTTCTGAACATTGATCTGGAAACGCCCATCCCCCACATCACCTACGACGAGGCCATGTCCCGCTACGGCTCGGACAAGCCCGATACCCGTTTCGGAATGGAGATTCAGGATGTGTCCGAATCGGTCAGAGACTGCGGATTCGGTGTCTTCTCCTCTGCCGTACAGAGCGGCGGATCGGTTCGTGCCATTGTGGTCAAGGACGGTGCGGCAAAGCTCAGCCGCAAGGAGATCGACAAGCTGACCGAGTTCGTCCGCGGCATCGGTGCCAAGGGTCTTGCCTATGTCAGATGGGTGGACGAGGCTCCGAACTGCTCCTTTGCCAAGTTCTTTACTCCCGAAGAACTGTCTGCCCTCCTTGCCTCCATCGGATGCACCAAGGGCGATGTAGCCCTCTTCGTCGCCGACAAGAATTCGGTGGTTCTGCCCACTCTCGGCGCACTGCGGAACAAGATCGCAAAACAGCTTGATCTGATTCCCGCCGGCAAGTACAACTTCCTGTGGGTCACCGAGTTCCCCTTCTTTGAATGGAACGAGGAAACAAAGCATTGGGATGCCATGCACCATCCCTTCACCATGCCCAACGAAGAATGTCTGCCCTATCTGGAGTCCGACCCCGGCAAGGTTCGGGCAAAGTGCTATGACCTGGTTCTGAACGGCACCGAACTGCTGTCCGGCTCCATCCGTATCACCGACTGGGAGCTTCAGGAGAAGATGTTCAAGGCACTGGGACTGACGCCCGAGGAAATCGACGCCAAGTTCGGGTTCCTGGTGGATGCCTACAAGTACGGTGCGCCCCCTCACGGCGGATCCGGCATGGGTCTGGACCGTCTGGTCATGACCATGCTTCAGGCAGAGTCTTTACGGGATGTCATCGCCTTCCCGAAGGTTCAGAACGCATCCGAGCCCATGTCCAAATGCCCCGCGCCCGCCGATCCTGCCGCTCTTGCGGAGCTGGGACTTGCCATCGTGGACGATCAGAGCGGGAACGAAGAATAAGCAATCCCGAAATTCTGTGGAAAGAAAAACAAATCCATAAAAAACTGTGGCAAATGCTCCCGTGCATTTGCCACAGTTTTATGTTTTCACGGATGCTCTTTCGCAACCAGCAGACGGTGAATATTCACCCAAAGAATCGCCATTTTCTCTTCGTCGGAAAGCTCCAGTCGGTTAAATACCGCCATTCCCTCCTTCTGGGTGCGGATGGGATAATCGGTGCCGAAAAAGGTACGGTGAACCCCAAGGGTGCGGATCAGCTTTACCGCCTGATCCGACGGAAGATACTCGACTGCGCTGGAGGTGTCGAACAGGACATTCTCATAGGGAGCGTACCAATCGGCGACCTTGTCCCAGCATGAATAGCCTCCCAGATGGGATGCAATGACGGTTAGCTTTGGAAATCGTTTCAAAACTTCAACCAATTTTTCAGGTCGGGAATAGGTGAATTCCTCTCTGGGGTCACCCATATGAAAATTGATGGGCATCCTGCCCTCGATTTTCTCGCATAAGCGCAAAATCCGAGGGTCGTCAATGGAAACCCTCTGAATATCGGGATGAATCTTGACTCCCGACAGTCCAAACTCCGATATTTGATCCACCACCGTATCGGGATCGACGTCCTGATGGAATGAGCCGAAAGCGTATGCCTCCATTCCCTGGTCGCGAGCATAGCCGATGCAGGTCTTCAGATAGCGATTCACATTGGTCACCTGCTCCCCGACCGTCGCCACGCCCAGCATCAGGAACCCCTTCACACCCGCTTCTTTGCAATTTTGAATCAGATCGGAGGCCGTTCCTTTGCCGTCAATGGTCAGAGAGTAAAAATGACCAAGGGCAACGCTTGCTTTTTCTGCCAGATTGTCGGGATAAATGTGGGTATGTGCATCAAAAATCGGAAAATCCGTTGTATTTTTCATTTTTTTGCCTTTCGGCGCCGATCATATCATATAAGCCATTCACATTTCCGTGTAAAACCGTGCGCCGATGGATATTATACTCCGATTTTGCAAAAAGTCAAGCCTTTTGGCGGGTTAAATCCGGAGTAGCGGCTGAAAAAATCGACAAATTCAGCCGCTATAATTTCGGTAAATCAACCAAACGAATGGGCAGTTTGCATAATTTGATTTCGTGATTCTTGTAAAAAACGGAGAACTTTTCAGCCACTGTTGGTTTTTAAAAAAAACGGTTGACAAATCGGTAAAAATATGATAAAATTCATATAAACTAATTCTAAAAGAGGTATCAAACAATGAAAAAACTCTCATTGATTCTTGCAGCCATTTTGGTTTGCACTTCTCTGGCAGCCTGCGCAGGCGATGAGCCTTCATCTACCGACACGGGCAACACAACCAATGCAACTACAACTACTACAACTACTGCAACTTCCACTACAAAGACTTCCACAAGCGCACCCACTTCCGATCCGGAAACTCCTCCCTCCTCTGAAGAAGATGATGGAGAAAAGCCTTTGGATGAACTGGCTGACCCCTCCCGCTTCACCCTGGACGGCAAGCTCGATGAATGGGAAGGACTCCACGCCATTACGATTCAGGGCGAAGGCTCCACATCTCATAAAAGCGTTTCTTTCTATGCCTGCACCACAACCGACGGCGTTTATCTGGCATGCGATGCATACCATGATGTTTACAGCAGTGGTGTTGAGAGTTGGTGGCTGAACTCCAACTTTGAATTCTTTGTTCCCGAAACTACCGGATCCGTACAGTATTTTGTCTATGCCGACGGTATTGATAATCCCTGCAAGGTCAGCAACACGGTCGATCAGGCCGTTATGTTAACCGAAGAACTGACCGACGGTCCCACAAAGTACCACACCGTCACCGAAGCCTTCGTTTCCTTCATTCTTATCCCTGAATCGGCGATTTGGCTGAATACGGTTGACATCGGCGTTGCTTGGAAGACGGCTACCGACCTGATTATCGGCGGTGCATGCAATGATGCAACTACTGATAACCCCAACGACTCCGATGAATACTGGGTTCCTGTTGACACCTGGCCGGCAAACACCCAATTGACCGCCACCCCGAAGGGTCTCTACTACCCCGACGACTACTTCCCCTCTGAGATTGATTGATTCCATTTTGTAAATAAATTGCGAACAATCCCCCTGTCCTCTTGACAGGGGGATTGTTCGTATGCTATAATAACAATCGTTATCAATAACAATTGTTATTATTGAGGTGTAAAAGAATGCCTGCCATAAAGCAAATTACAAAAGAAAGAATCCTGTCTGCGGCGGTGGACATCCTGCGAAAGGACGGCATGGACGCCATCAACGCACGCCGTCTTGCAACCGAACTCGGCTGCTCTACACAGCCTATTTATCTTGCATTTTCCGGCATGGACGAACTGAAGCAGGCGGTCGAGACCCAAATCCGAAAGGTTTATGAAGCGTACCTGCGACGGGAGGAAGAGAGCGAACTCTATCTGCCATACAAGGCATACGGCATGGGGTACATCCGATTTGCAAAAGAAGAACGGGAGATGTTCCGCTATCTGTTTATGCGAAAAAGAGCAGACAACCAATCGGGCGACAAGGACGATCAGACCATGTCCTTTGTTCTCCCTGCCGCAATGGAAGCAACCGGTTTGAATCGGGAGCAGGCACAACAGTTCCACGGTCAGCTTTGGATTCATGTCCATGGCATCGCCACCATGCTGGCGACCGAATACTATGACTGGGACATGGAGCTGATTTCAACAATCATCAGTGAATGTTATCTGGCGTTGCTTCGCTATTACCAAGGCAAGGGGGAAGAATCCCATGAATGAATCACTTGAGAATGCCATCGTCATTGACGGACTGACCAAAAAATACAAGGATCTGGTCGCAGTCGATCACCTGAATCTGAACATCCGAAAGGGCGAGCTGTTTGCGCTTCTCGGCGTCAACGGTGCAGGTAAAACTACCACCGTCAAGATGCTCTCCTGTCTGACCCGGCCGGAGGAAGGAGACGCTTGGATCTGCCAAAAAAGCATTCTGCGGGAGTCCGGGCAGGTCAAAAAGAAAATCGCCGTTTCTCCGCAGGAGACGGCAGTGGCGCCCAATCTGTCGGTTCGGGAAAATCTCATGCTCATGGCCGGGCTTCACGGCTTTTCAAAATCCGACTCCATCCAAAAAACTGCCGGGATTGCCGAGCGTCTGGGACTCCATTCCATTCTCGACAAGTCTGCAAAGAAGCTGTCCGGCGGCTGGCAAAGGCGGTTGAGCATCGGAATGGCTCTGATCTCCGATCCCGAAATCCTCTTTCTGGACGAACCGACGCTGGGATTGGATGTTCTCGCCCGATCCGAGCTGTGGGAGCTGATCCGCTCCCTTCGGGGAAAGGTCACGGTCATCCTGACCACCCACTATATGGAGGAGGCAGAATCGCTTTCAGACCGTGTGGGCATCATGCGAAGCGGCAGACTGCTGACGGTCGGCACGCCGGATGAGATCCGCCGGATGACGGGTTGTGAACGGTTTGAGGATGCCTTCATAAAAATCGTGAAGGATACCGACCGTTAAGCGATAAATTCAGATGATTTCTTCCGATATCACGAGGAAAGGGTTGAACATACCAATGAGACGCACACTTCTTTTTGCAGGACGGACCACCAAAGAGATTCTGCGGGATCCGCTGACCCTGTTTTTCGGACTGGGATTTCCCTTGATCCTGCTTCTTCTGCTGACGGCGATTCAGTCCAACATTCCGGTTTCTCTCTTCGAACTTGACAGTCTGACCCCCGGAATTACGGTTTTCGGGTTGTCCTTCATGACGCTTTTTTCTGCACTGCTTATCTCCAAGGATCGCTCGGGCGCCTTTCTGACCCGACTGTACACCACGCCCCTGTCGGCGTCCGGTTTCATTCTGGGGTATACCCTTCCCATGCTTCCCATCAGTCTGGCGCAGGGTCTGATCTGCTATATCGCCGCAGGAATTCTTGGGTTGAAGCCGTCGATCGGCATTCTGCTTGCCCTGATTTTCATTCTCCCGATCTCCCTTTTCTACATCGCACTGGGACTGCTCTTCGGCAGTCTGTTGAACGACAAGCAGGTAGGCGGCATCTGCGGAGCCCTGCTGACCAATCTGTCGGCATGGCTGTCGGGAATCTGGTTTGATTTGGAGATGGTGGGAGGGGTCTTTGAGAAGATCGCCAATCTGCTTCCCTTCATCCATGCCGTCGAGCTGTCAAGAGCCGCCTACGCCTGCGATTTCGGCGGACTGCTCCCCCATTTGATCTGGGTACTGGGCTACACCGTCGTTTTGTCCCTGTTGGCGGTACTGGTTTTCACCCGAAAAATGAAAAAATGCTGAAAATCACCCGTTCCGATCGGTCTGATCGGAACGGGTGATTTTTACAACTGCTTTCTTATGCGTTCCAAGGCACTCTTTTCCAGTCTGGATACCTGCGCCTGCGAAATTCCGATCTCCGAGGCGATCTCCATCTGGGTCTTATTCTTATAGAATCGCAGATTGATGATCTTCTGCTCCCTCTCCCCGAGATGCTTGATGGCGTCGGCAATGGCGATGCTCTGAAGCCATGCTTCGTCCCCGGCGCTTTCGTCACTGATCTGATCCATAATGGACAGTCCTTCATTGGACGATCCGTTATCCGAATAGACCGGATCGTACAGGGATACCGGTTCCACAATGGCCTCCATTGCGCAGACCACCTCTTCTCTGGTGTGAACCTCCCCGTTTTCAGCCAGCAACTGAACAATATCCTCTACCGTCGGCTCATCTGCCATTCGTTTTGCCAATGTTTCTCTGGCGCTAAGCGCCTTGTATGCCAGATCTCTGGTGGATCGGCTGACTCTGACTGCATTGTTGTCCCGAAGGTATCGGCGCATTTCTCCGATAATCATGGGAACGGCATAGGTGGAGAATTTCACATCAAGCTCGGTATTGAAGTTGTCCACCGCTTTAATCAGCCCGATACAGCCCACCTGAAAAAGATCGTCCAGATTTTCACCCCGTCCCGCAAAGCGTCCGACGATGGAGAGAACCAGTCGGAGATTGCCGTCGATCAGGCGGGTTCGGGCCTCTTCATCTCCTTGGCTTGATCGTGCCAAAAGTTCTTTCTTCTCCTCATCGCTGAGTATGGGGAGCTTGGAGGTATTGATTCCGCATATTTCTACTTTGTTGTAAACCATCTTCAACCATCCTTTTGCCGATTTGATTTGTTGCCCGAAGATAGTATTGCCAATCGGCGGAAAGGTAAACAGACCTTTCGGATGGTTGATTTTGCCAAGACCGCCCCATCGGCGGCTGAAATTTTCAAAAAGCCTTGACTTTGTGGATAAAATGATCTATAATGAATGAAAACCGACAGAAAAGGAATTCAGAAAACATGAACAGAATCGCATCTTTCTCGGTCAATCACGACTACATCACCCCCGGAATCTATCTCTCGCGGGTGGACGGGGACATCAAAACCTACGATCTGCGCACCCGAACCCCCAATGCGGGCGACTATATGGACAATCTGACCATGCACAGTGTGGAGCATCTGTTTGCCACCTATATCCGAAACAGCGAAATCGGAGATCGGGTGATCTACTTCGGCCCCATGGGCTGTCAGACCGGATTTTATCTGCTCCTTCGGGATGTCCCCATGGAATCGGTCCTCGGATATGTTAAGGATACGCTGAAGAACATCATCGCCCACGAGGGTGAGATGTTCGGCGCAAAGAGAGAGGAATGCGGCAACTATCGCTGTCTCTCGGTGGATGCCGCAAAGCTGGAGTGCCGTCGCTATCTCGCGGCGCTGGACAGCAGGGACTGGGATTTTACCTATCCCGATCACATCTAAGGAGGAAATTTATGATTGGAATTATCGGCGCCATGCAGATTGAAGTGGACAGTCTTCTGTCTGCCATGGAGGAAAGAGAGGACTGCGTCGTTGCGGGAGCCGTCTTCTCAAAGGGAAAAATCGGCGGTCAGGAGGTCGTTGTGGTCATGTGCGGAATCGGAAAGGTCTGCGCCGCCCTGACGGCACAGATTCTCATCGACCGATTCGGAGTGACCGCCATCGTCAACACCGGCGTTGCAGGCGGTCTGGACGAGCGGCTGGAGGTAGGCGACCTTGTCATCGCCACAGACGCCGTACAACACGATTTTGATCTGACCGGGTTTGGATATGTCAGAGGCCATCTTCCCTGCGCAGGCGGCGAAAAAAGCGCCGTCAGCCGCTTTTTTGCCGATCGGAATCTCTCCGATTGTTTTGAGAAGGCGGCAGAAGAAATCGGCGGCGAAGGCAAAGCCATCCGTGGAACGGTGGTATCGGGCGACATCTTTGTCTGTGATGCCGCGCTCAAGCAGCGTCTGACCGTCAATTTCGGCGCCGCCGCCACCGAAATGGAGGGCGCCGCCATTGCTCAGGTCTGCTATCTGAACAAGGTCCCCTTCGCCATTGTCCGGGCGATCTCTGATCTTGCGGGCAAGGAAGCGAAGATTTCCTATGACGAATTTGAGAAAAAAGCCGCTCTGCGCTCGGCGAAGATCATTCAGAAAATGCTGTCTGATGTGGGAAGGTGATCACATAAAATGAAATCTGTTTTTGACATCAATGTTGATACCGAAAAATATGACGGAGAGTCCTTTATCACCGACAGAGTGAATGAAGACGAACAGGAACAGCAGGATAATCTTCTGAATTCATTAAGTCTGACAGAGAAAAAGTCCCGGCTTCCTCTGGGGCTTTCCATTGTGAAATACATCTGTCTGTTTGTTGTGTTGGTCACCTTGGTAGGCATTATCCGTTCAAGTCCGAACATCTCCTTACAGCAGATGTTCGAGAATGCGTTCTGGCTCATTATTACTGCTTTTGTCTGTGCCGTTGTCCTTCTGGTTCTTGTCCTGATCGAACGCTCAATGAAAAATAAGGTCGAAAAATCGGGGGAACTTGAACGACTCAGCAAGCAGGCATCGGAAATTGCAGAGACCCAGTCTAAGAACATAAATCTTCCCGACAATGCCGAGAACATCGAGATTTTCTACTGTTGCTACAAAATCAACAAAGGCAAACCGAAAAAGCAGTATCCTTTTACCCTCAGGCCTTTCAACTATCAGTCACAGATGATCCAATGCGCCGTTCAGAATGACGATTTGATCCTGTTCAACTTCGACGGAAAATTCGTCATCCCCAGATCGGATATCCGCTCTCTGAAGCAAATCAAAAAAGCAATCGCCGTTGACGAGTGGGTTCAGGATGAACCAATCTATTCAGAACGGTTCAAACCGTATAAAATCGGTCAATACGAGGGTGTCGTCAACCACCGCGGCTACCTTGCTTTGACCCTTTCCGATGATTTCGGGGATTTCTTCATCCGCTTCCCTCTTTACGAGGAAGATAAGCTCCAAAGGCTGATCGGTCCCATTGAGGTCGTACCGGGAAAGGCAAATGAATTCCCGATCTGACTCCCATACCCTATCAAAATCGCTCCCTGCCGCACACAGATGCGGAAGGGAGCGTCTTTGCAGACTCAACTGCTGAATTTGCTCTCGATAATTTTGGAGGTTCCCACCGGTGAATAGCGCCAATAGTCCATATGCACCCGATCGGAAGGAATATAGTATTCCATCTTGACGGCGCTCTGTTCGCTCTTGCAGGAGTCGATGATGACCAGTTTGATCTTCATACGCTCGGGAATGATATTCTTGATGTATACCGCCACCGACTGTCCGACGCTGATTCCCTCCCGGTATTCTGCAAGACCCGCCAGATTGGGAGACAGTTCAATGAAGATTCCGTATTCCTCCACCGAGCGAACAATGCCCATAACCGTCTGCCCCACCTTGAAGTGAGAGGCGTTTTCCTCCCATGTTCCCAGCAGTTCTTTATGGGTCACATAAATACGGCAGGTGTCGTAGTCGATGGATTTCACCACGGCCTTGATGGTCATGCCCACATAGAATCGGTCTTTGGGATGGGAGATCCTGGAGATCGAAATGCAGTCGATGGACAAAAGGGACGCAATCCCGCATCCCACATCCACAAAGGCTCCGAAATGCTCCAGATGGGTGATTTTCGCCGGGATAATGTCGCCGCTCTCCAGACACATAAGGTATTTGTGGACGCACTCAATCTGGGCACTGCGTCTGGACAGGATGGCAGTGGGCTTCCCTGCACCGTCGTATTCGATCGCCATGATCTTGAAGCAGACCGGCTTTCCGACTCTCGAAATAATCGCAATATCCTTGACCGTTTCTCCCGTCGGCGAGTAGATCACCTCTTCCTTGGGCATCATTCCCCGAATGCCTCCGAGATCCACCGTCAGGTTCAGCCCGCCGTCGCACAGAATTGCAGTGGATTCCAAAATCCTGCCCTGTGCCATGGCACGCTCCAGACCCGCCGTTGTGGCAAGGTATTCTGTATTTTCAGGGCTGCCGAACAGCATCCCTTCCGGTAAGTATCTGTTTTCCGTCATAATCCTCAAGTTCCTTTCTGTTTCGTGGCATGATTGCCATTCCCGCTACCATCTTATTCCGGTAAGTCGGATTCTATGTCTGTTTACAGTATGCCACTTTCCGGATAAAGATTTTGTCATATTCAGAGACTTAAATTAAGAACAAATTGTAAACAAATATATTTTGGCAAAATCGGTTTGACGAGCAATCGATAGCATTTGCGAGATTTTGCGAGGTTTTTGCGGATTTTTTCGAATTCGGCAAAAAAAATTGAAAAAAGCACTTGACAAACAGATATCGGTGTGCTATAATCTGACTGTTGCAAAAAAGTAAAGTAAATGAAGGAGATCACAAAAATGGCTACCTACATGGCTAAAAAAGAAACCGTAACCCGTGGTTGGTATGTCCTGGACGCTGCCGGAAAGCCTCTCGGTATTGTTGCCGCTAAGGCCGCTACCATTCTCAACGGCAAGCACCGTCCTGAGTACACCCCTCATGTTGACTGCGGTGAATTTGTTGTAATCGTAAACGCATCCAAGGCAGTTCTCACCGGCAAGAAGCTGGCGCAGAAGCACTACTACCATCACTCCGGCTATATCGGAGGTCTGAAGGCTGTTTCCTACAAGACTTTGATGGCTACCAAGCCCGAAATGGCAATGGAACTGGCAGTTAAGGGAATGCTTCCCCACAACTCCATCGGCGACAAGAGCATCACCCGCCTTCATGTATATGCAGGCGCTGAGCATCCTCATGCCGCTCAGAATCCCACCGCAATCGAGATTTAATCAGAAAGGAGTTTAAAGGATATGTTATATACCAGTGCAAAGCCCTATTTCTACGGCACAGGCAGAAGAAAGAGCTCTGTTGCAAGAGTTCGTCTGATTCCCGGAACCGGCGTTATCACCATCAACGGCCGTGATATCGACGATTATTTCGGTCTTGAAACTCTGAAGCTGATTGTCAACCAGCCCTTTGGCGTAACTGCTACGACCGGCAAGTTCGATGTAATCGCCCTCGTAAACGGCGGCGGTTTCTCCGGACAGGCAGGCGCAATCCGTCACGGCATCGCAAGAGCCCTTGTTACCTCCAATGAGGAGTTCCGTGCTCCTCTGAAGAAGGCAGGACTTCTGACCCGTGACCCTCGTATGAAGGAAAGAAAGAAGTACGGTCTGAAGGCTGCCCGCCGTGCGCCTCAGTTCTCGAAACGATAATTCGGAACTTCAAAAGAAACATTCAACAAGCCTTGAAA
>JBJDZJ010000086.1:0-14662 GCA_051867915.1 Eubacteriales bacterium | reverse complement strand
TATACATTTCCTCAAACATGACAAAGAGGGACTTATCCCCCGAAACCTCATAGAGATCCTCAATGATCTCAAAAATCTCGGCAAAGTCCCAGAAATCCGCCTTCACATAGTTGCCCTTGTAATAGTAGACCGCCTTGTGCTTTTCCATGCACTCATAGGCTCTTTTCAAAAGTTCGTCCGAATGGCTATTCATACAATATACCGTCCTCTCTGATTGATCCGCATCGGATCGGGGATTCTTGCGACAGATCACCGTCCGATGGAAGCAGATGATATTTAATGTAGTTTACCATTATTTCGCCGAAATGTCAAGATGAAATGACCACAAAGGCAAAAAAATTGCCCTCCCTATTGGGAAGGCTTTATAAATACAGCATAATTTGCCGTTGGGGTGAGATGTGGGGGTCGAACCCATGACCTCCAGGGCCACAACCTGGCGCTCTAACCAACTGAGCTAATCCCACCATATATATGAAGCAAATTACGCTTGATTGCAATGGCGCCCCCGGGGGGATTCGAACCCACGACCACCTGCTTAGAAGGCAGGTGCTCTATCCAACTGAGCTACGGAAGCAAAGGACAGTCAAAAGAACTCTCATCGCCCGGCAATGAGAGTTCTTTTTGTGGAGCGGGTGATGGGAATCGAACCCACGCAGCCAGCTTGGAAGGCTGGAATTCTACCATTGAACAACACCCGCATTTCATTGCCTGTATATCATAGCACAAAGAATCGGGTTTGTCAAGAGGTTGTTTGAATTTTTTTTGATTTTTTTCAAGTTTTTTTATTCTGCATCAGATGGCTTTGCGCCTAAAGAGGATTATCGCAAGCCCGGTATGGAGAATAATCAGCAGAACCGTCACCGGAATGCAGAGGAGATAATCGGACATCTGGCTCCCCTGCCACAGAAGGGCGGAGACCTCCGACAGTCGGATGGGTGAGAGTTCTCCGACGCCCTTCAGCATCCCGATAAGCATGGCGGCAAGCCATACTCCGCCCACGCAAACCAATATGGCGGGAATGGAGTCGGTGACTGCCGACGCCAGCGGAATCACGCTGATGAGCCACAGCCCCATGAGCCACAGGCAAAGGACGGGAAACACCAAATGCTCTGTCACGCCGTTATCCCAGTACAGGCTGTTATAGCCGTAGGTCAGGGCAAAGCAGAGGAAATAGCCCACCGTCCAGAGGGTGTCCATCAGAATCAGCTTGGACAGCAGAATCCACGGGCGGCGAAGCCCCTTGGTCACCATGTTGATCAGCGTTCCTTTGGTACATTCCGCCGACAGGATGGGAGCATACAGAATCAGGAAAATCACCAGCATCATGGGCAGATTCTTGAAGAACTGGGTCCACGAGGTCAGGGCATCCACTTCGACCTCTGTAACGATCATACCGGTCTCGGCAAGGGAATCGGACATCAGTTCCATCAGGGCGGGGATCAGCTTGGCTATGGCCGGATTCATGATACCGAACAGGAAAAACAAAATGCAAAGCAGAAGCAGTCTGCCCGTGCGAAGCTGTTCGGTGAACTCCTTTTTTATAAAAGCAACAAGCTGTCTCATTTTCCGATCACCTCCAGATACAGATCTTCCAGCGAAGTCTCAAGAATTCCCAGTCGGCAGACGGGGATTCGGTTGGTTGCCAGAATGCCCATGAGATCGGGAAGTTCTGCCTCCCCCACCGAAGGATAGCACATGATCTCGTCCCGGACAAAGGTTCCGCCGGGGCAAAGAAGGGAAAACCGTTTTGCGTCGGCGGCAGACCGGAATTCAATCTCCACGCCCTTTCTGCGGCAGGCGGCGTAAATCTCCTCCATGCTCCCCTCCAACGCAATTTTTCCGCCATTCAGCAGGGCAACCCGATCGCAGATCCGCTCCACATCCGAGAGAATATGGGTCGAGAAAACCACCGTGGTATCGGTCTTCACCGTTTCCAGAATGTCCAGAATCTCCTTTCGTCCCACGGGATCCAGCGCAGAGGTCGGCTCGTCACAGATCAGAAGTCTCGGGCGATTCATCAGTGCCTGAGCGATTCCCAGACGCTGTTTCATTCCTCTGGAAAAGCCTTTGATCCGCTTTCTGACCTCCGAAAGCCCCACCAGCTCCAGAAGCTGTCGGGCACGCACTGCGATCCCGTCCTCCTTCATTCCCGAAATCCTGCCGCACAGGGTCAGATATTCGAAAGGGGTCAGAAAGGAATAGAACTCGGGAACATCGGGCAGATAGCCGATCAGCCGTCCCGTGGAAGAGCCGCCGGGACGAACCCGCTCCCCGCAGACGGTAATCTCGCCTGCATCGGGAGTCAGAAGTCCGCAAATCAGCTTCATGGTGGTGGTTTTTCCTGCACCGTTCTGCCCCACAAAGCCGAAAATGCAGTGTTCCGGCACCGAAAAGGTCAGTCCGTCCAGCACCTTCTGTTTCCCGAAAGACTTGGACACCGACGACAGGGTCAGCGCATCCATCATTCATCCTCCTTTCCAAGGATGAAATACAGTACAGGACCCAAAAAATTCATCCCCACCAGGGTCACCGCCAACCACAGGGTGCGGGTTCCCCGTTTATAGCTTTGATGCGTCAGAATGTGCCACAGGGTATAACCAAGCAGGGCAAATTCCGCTAAAGCCAGAGGGATCAGAAAGGGCAGGTATTCCAGAATATCAGACAAATTCACTTCAGTTCCTCCAAAAGCCGCCGTTTCAGGCGAATAAAGTCGGGATCCTCCGCCAAAGCGGCGAAAGCAGGATGATCGGGCAGGCGTCGGATATCCTCCAGAACCAGCCGCCGATCCCTTGGGGCATCTTCATCCATTCCAATCCGGGCAAACTGCTCCTCCAATTCATTGAAATAGTCGTCTCCGTGGATCCTGATGGGATCCTCCGACAGCAATATCCCGAAACAGCGGACGCATCTTTCAAACGACCGGACGGCATCCTTTACCGCACCGTTGACGGCATACACGATCGCCGCCTGATAGTAGAAAACCGAAGTGTTGTTGGGATGGAGCCGTTCCAGCCCGAAGGCGTCCACCAGCGCATCCACCCGTTTTACCGTCTGACGGCAGATTTTCAGATCGTTTCCATAAAGCGACAGCATCTTTGCCGATGAAGTCAGCAGAAGCATCAGGTGACTGTACAGGCTGAGCTGTGCAAGCCCGTTTGCCTGACGCCGATCGCCCAGCATCAGGTATGCGTCGATCAGAAGGGTATCTCCCCCTGCGATCAGTCGGTCGGGACGCAGAACCGGTCCGAGACTCCGAACGACCTCGTCTGCCCGTCCCTGCTGCAAATCCACCATTCCCTTCAGCACCGACACATCCGAGCATAGGGCGGGATCCCTGCACATCTCCTGAATCCGCACGCAGACCGATCGGATCTGTTCCAGCACCCTTCCCTGTCCTTCGGCATCCCCTGCAAGGGAAAAATGATTGAGCAACAACATTCCCATACGGTAGAGAAAGGGATAACAGGAATAGTACTGCCGAATCAGTCTCTGACAGCGGAGAAAGACTTCGTCAAAGGGCTTTGCCGCAAAATCTGCCGCCAACTCATGATAGATCCGGGCAATCTGATCTTTTTCAAGCCGGGGACTGTACCCGATCAGATCATCAAGGCTGACATCAAAATAGGCAGCAAGTCTCGGCAGAATGGAAAGATCGGGATAGCTCTGTCCTGTTTCCCATTTGGACACCGATGCCTTGGTAACCCCGATTTCCTTCGCCAGCATCTCCTGGGTAATCTGCCTTTCCCGACGCAGACGCAAAATATTTCCGGACAAATTCATCCGACGAAGTCCCCCTTCCGTCTTATTCATGATTCGGAAATCCGACCTTTCCGGGCATCTGTCCCGCACCGACCGGACCTTCTTACCGATTTCATTATACCAAGGCTCACGGGCAAAGTCAAGAGAATCTTACGATACTTTCGGAGACAAAATCAACCGTAAGGAAACTTCGGGGCATAAAAAGGACTGCCGCAATGTATACCGTCCACAGCGCATATCCCGAAAAACAACATGTTTTCGGGACTGCAATACCGTGGAACCGTATCCTTGCGACAGTCCGCCGTCTTTTATGATTTTTCGGTCGTCATCCGATCTTTATCCGACCGCTTGTTCGAACAACTGCTCCTGGTACTCCTCCAACTCATCCATGAAATCATCAATGGTGATGCGTCCGAACATTTCCCACGAGACGGAGTCCGACTCCGCCACCGACGGGAAGGCGGCGCGTATCAGGGCGCAGAGATATTCCGCTTTTGCCTGCATATAGGGACTTTCAAAGAGAGCAGTCTGATTTGTATACAGATTTTCAAAAATCCTTGCCCGGTCTTCCGTGGGGTAGGAGGTGGAATAGGGATCCACAAACCAGACCTCCGCCCCCTCAGAAGTATCCCAAGAGGTGTAGCGGGTTTCGGTGATTTCATCCCCGTTTTCATCATGATAGGAGTAATAATAGGTAAAATCTTCGGGATTCAGGCATTCCCAATATCCCAAGAAGGGGAAATCAAGGGAATATTCGTATTCCCACAGCCTATGTTCCATAACATGCATCAACTCATGGGCAAGATTGGTTTTCATTTGCTCGATATAGTCCAGATTGAATGCCATAATGATCGTGGAACCCTTCGTCGAAGTCAGCGCAGCCGCCGTATTGATACCGTAGTCGTCAACGGGAGTAAAGGTTCCGCAGAGATAGATCTCCAGCTGATTGTATCCGCCTGCGCAGGCATCCTCAAAAAAGCCGTCGGGATAGAGACTCAGATACAGATACAGATTTTCCAGTCCCTCTCCGATCAAAAGATTATCGGTCAGAACGGCGCAGGTATAATCGGACACCAGATCGGTCAGAGACAGTTCGTCGTAGTAGACATGAATTCCGAAACGATCGTAAATCTTCTGCTCCAGTTCGGAGTTTTCGTCGTCGATAGCCGTCAGATCAATGACCCGATAATCACTTCCCAGTTGAGTTTCATCGCCTTTTCCACCCTCCCAGTACATAATCTCGGGGCCCTTTTCGGGATCATATGTCCAAAAAACAACATTTCCGAATTCATCCATACAGAGATAGGTCAGACCGGACAGCTGTTCACTTCCGACGGGCTCCAATTGAACGCCGTCGGCAGGTCTGTACAGTCGGTAGACCGAATAGTACTCGACTTCATCGAAATCACCGTCGCCTTCCGTCGTGAAAACACCGCCGGTCAGCATCAGCCCGCCTTTTTCCGTCAAACAAGACTCATATTCGTTCGTTTTCGGAATCACCATGGCACGGTTCAGATTGTCGGCGGAAACCATGATCATTTGACCTCCGCTTTCCCGTCCGAACAGTCCCGATCCTCCGTTGAAGCTCTGCATACCGTGCAGATTGTCGAGCATCGTCAGACTGCCGTCAGACAGATTCAGGACCCCGATTTCGGTGAGATATTGCGTATCTATGAATGTGAGATAGACCAGATCATCCTGTCGGAAGGACAGCTGAATCCACGCATAGCCGGGAGCTACCGTATATTCCTTCTCCTGTTTATCGCCAAAAGGACACAGGGTTTTCAGACATCCCTTTTCGGAATCGTAAAACCACAGTGTACCGTCCCCCTCCATACCGCAGAAAATGTCGGGACAGTCGGACCCGTCAAAACGGTCGGTGACGGTCAGGGAGTCGTCATACAACAAGGCTTCCCGTTTGTCGGCATAGGAATCCAGGCAGTAGGAGCAGACCGTTCCGTCCTCCAAAAAGGTGAAGATTTCGGCATCATTGTCTGTCGTTATACTGCTCATCAGTTTGCCGGTCCTCAGACCGATCAGAAAGACCCGTCGGGTAACCGTGTAGTTCCACTCATCCTGACCGTCGGACGGATATTCCGAGCCGGAAAAGGCAGACACCAGAAGTCTGTCATTCCACAGTGCGGCTTCGTTGACATAATACTCGCCGTCAAGTTCGATACCGTCAATATCCAGCAGATAAAGATTGTCAACACCCGGCACTGCCTCGTACAGTTCGGAGGGATCATGAGTGGCGTCGGGTTCCGGCAGAGTCGGCGTGGTTTCGGTCCCCTGTGACGGCGCACCGGTAACGGGTGTACCGGTGGTTGTCGGATTCGTAACGGACGAATCCGATTTCGGAGAGGTACTTTGTTCGGGCGCTTGGGATGTTGATGTTTCGGTTTCCCCCTTTCCAGTACAGCCGACAATCATTAGCAGGGACAGCAAAACGGATAGAATTCCAAGACTGATTTTCTTTCTTTTCTTCATGTAATATCAAAACCTTTCCTGTTTGAATTTAAAGCGGCGGCGTCTGTTCCGGACATCCGGCAGAACCTTTTCCGATCTGAATCATGTTTATAAATAAGAATACGCATTCGAATAGAGATTTGTGACAGGAAATCCGGGAAAATTTGCAAAACGGAAGAAGGACGCCCTTTCATCGGATGGAAAACCAAGCAGACTGCCGCAGGTGAGGGACACTCAGATGCGGCAGTCCATAATAACATCATAAGATTATGACCGCTCGATCGGTCGCTGACAGATCAGCATCCGATTCAAATGTACGAAGGATCAGCCTTTTTCTGCTTCCAGATCGGCAATATCCTGAAGAACGCTCTCCAGTCCCTTCTTCCATGCGTCCTGAACACGCTGGATGTCGGAAGAGGGCTTCTTGGATGTTGCGTGATTACGCAGGAAGTCACCCAGTCCGGAGAAGACATCGGCAAACTGCCAGATGTAAACGAAGTCGGAGTAGACAACCTCGCCCATGAGGTCGATCATATCAGCTGCTCCGCGGTCGTTGGTATACATGTTCTTCAGTGCCTCATCGTAGTAGATGGGACGAACGGTGGTATAGCTGTAATATGCCATCATCTCCAGCGTTGCGGCAGTTGCAGCCTTATGCTCGGAGAAGTAGTTGATGCCGTACAGGTTGATGGCGTCATGAACGGAGGAACGGTAATTCTCCTGATTGAAGTTCAGCTTGGGGCAAGGAATAATGTGATAGTTGGTGGTCATATCGGTCAGATAAAGCTCTGCCTGATTCAGACGGCCGGATACGAAGCATGCCATATCGGAAGCGAAGTCCTGCATTGCCAGCGCATAGTTGCCGCCGTAGTTGTGAACATAGCCGGATCTCAGGATGGTGCTGATCTTGGTCATGAAATCAATCAGGGTGGCATTCTTGGATGTTGCAGTCAGAGTAATGGTGTCGCCGGAGCGGGCAGAATACTCAACGCCTGCTGCGATGGACAAACCGTTGACATTATCCCATACGGGAATTGCGGCACCCAGCTGGTCGGTACGGTCTTCCTTTTCATCGCCGTCATCCAGGTAAGCCTTGGCAACCATCTCATTGAGAATATCCATCGTCCAGTCGCCGTTCTTAACAAGCTGATAAATATCGCCGTAGACGGTAGATGTGCCGTACTTCTGGGTCAGAAGGGTACTCTCGGTATTCATCAGATACTCTTCATACAGCTTGGAGTTGACGAAGAAGCAGTAGAAACCGCCGGTATAACGCAGGCAAAGGTCGCCGGTCAGCCAATATACCGACTCTCCGCACTTCATGGCATCGACATAGTAGTTGGACCAATAGGGTTCTTCCTCGTAGCCCAGCCAATGTACGGGCTGTCCTTCCTGTCCGGGGCAGTCGTCGATCTCACAGGTCAGATCGGCAAGGAAGCCCTCGGTGCAGAGCTGAATATCGTTCCACTGCAGTCCGGCAATAACATCATACTCACTGTCATTTGCAGCCAGCGAATTGTAAACAGCGGTGGAATGAAGACCGTTGTTGTAATAGCCCAGCAGTTCGATGGTAACACCCAATTTGGATTCAACTGCCGCATTTCTGGCAGCTACTGCGGAGTCCACCTTGTTGCTTTCGGTATCATCGGTATCATCCAGCTTGATGGAACGCTTATGGAATCCGTCGCCGTCTGCCTCCGATACCGCAAAGTTGATGATCTCGCCGTCAAAGCGGATATCGTCGGGGACATGGTACTTCATCTCACCCTCGGGCGTATCATTGACATCATATCCCGATCCGGAAGTGGAGCCCTGGGCTTTGTTGTCAACACAGGATGCAAGGGTTGCTGCCGTACCGGCAAGCAGGACTGCACAAAACAAGGATGCAATCAATCTTCTCTTCATAAATATTCCTCCATTTTATGTTGTGCCGATCTTTCGATCGGCTCCTGACCAAATTATAAAAAAGATTATCTCTGATATAGGGAATTATAAACTTGATTTCCGAAAAAGTCAAGGGAAAAATGTTGATTTTTTGGTCAAATTTAAAAATTCGTAAAAAAGCACAATTATCATGAGGAAAAATTGTGCAAATCAACAATTCAATGTCAAAAATCCAATGAAAAGGCGGAAAACGGAAGGAAAGCCTCCTGTTTTTATCGCCTCATCATTCATTTCCCGGCTTTTCGTCAAAGATCAACCGATAATTTCACCCTTGGAATTGAATAGAGGGAGTTTTTCCAGGTAAGTAATATCCGGGCGTGTCTGAGCCTCGCCTTCGGCAAGAATGGCAAGCCGTCCGACGATATTGCCGCCTGCCTTTGTGACCAGCTTCTCAATGGCAGCCAGCGACTCACCCGTGGAAATGACATCGTCCACAATCAGAACCCGTCTGCCGTTCATAAGAGCGGCGTCCTGTCCGTCTATGTACAGATGCTGCATTGCCATCGTGGTGATGGAATGTACATCCACACCGAAAACATCGGTCATATACAGCTTTTTTGCTTTTCTGGCGACAATGTATTTCTTGTCCCCGTGCTGTCTTGCCATTTCATGTGCCAGAGGGATTCCCTTCGCTTCGGCAGTGATCAGGACATCGTACTCGGGCGCCTTTGCCAGCAGATCCCTTGCGCAGTTCACCGTCAGCTCCGCATCGCCGAATATCACGAATCCCGCAATGGTCAGATCGTCGTTGACGGGACACAGGGGAAGCTGTCTTGTAAGTCCCGCAACCTTCATTTCATAATATTTCATTTTTCACCTCAAAAAACGCCGGACAAATCCATAAATTCCGGTTATGTACATTCATATTATAACATAATTTTCGAAAAAGTCAAATGAAAAATGTTGATCTTTTGTTTCAATTCGAATTTTCATAGAAAAGCACAATTCCGAAGGTTGGTTTTTGTGTAAATTGCCGATCAAAAACCGAACGATTCTGACACCTCCCCATAAGCAGGCGGCAGTTCGGGCAAAATGCCAAAAAAATATCCCGAAAATTTGTCGAAATGCCGATTGACAGAGAAAGAATTCTGTGATAGAATAGATATGTTTTTATATTGTCACAAGTACGGCAAGCGAGAAAGGAACACTTGAGATGAGTACAAAATACGTATTTGTCACCGGAGGTGTGGTCAGCGGTCTCGGCAAGGGAATCACCGCCGCTTCTCTGGGCAGACTGCTGAAAAACCGGGGATATCGGGTCGCCATGGAGAAGTTCGACCCTTATATCAATGTGGACCCCGGCACCATGAGTCCCTATCAGCACGGAGAAGTTTTCGTCACAGACGACGGCGCCGAAACCGATCTGGACATGGGACACTATGAACGCTTCGTGGACGAATCCATGTCCAAGCTCTCCAATGTGACCACCGGAAAGATTTACTGGTCGGTCATCACCAAAGAAAGAAACGGAGACTATCTGGGCGGTACCGTCCAGGTCATCCCTCATATTACCAATGAGATCAAGGAACACGCTTACACCGTCGCCAGAGAAACCGGATGCGATGTGCTGATTACCGAAATCGGCGGCACGGTGGGCGACATCGAATCCCAGCCCTTTCTGGAGGCCATCCGTCAGGTACAGAGGGAGGTTGGCAGAGAAAATTGCCTGTTCATCCATGTGACGCTGGTTCCCTTTATTTCCGGCTCCAAGGAGTTGAAATCCAAGCCCACCCAGCACAGCGTCAAGGAGCTTCTGTCCCTGGGCATCCAGCCCGACATTCTGGTCTGCCGCACCGAGATTCCCCTGCCCGAGGAAATCAAGCATAAGCTGGCGCTCTTCTGCAATGTGGCTCCCGACTGCGTCATCAACAATCTGACCGCAGACACGCTGTACGAGGTTCCCCTGCTTCTGGAAAAAGAAGGACTGGCGAAGGTGGTCTGCCGCCACTTCGGTCTGGACGCCCCCGTGGATCTTGCCGCATGGACCGAAATGTGCAACCGGATCAAGAATCTGAAGAAGAAGGTCCGCATTGCGCTGGTCGGAAAATATGTGGAGCTGGAGGACGCCTATCTGTCGGTTGCCGAATCGCTTCGGCATGCCGGATTTGCTTCGGACGCCGAGGTGGAGATCGGCTGGATTCAGTCGGAGAATCTGACCGACGAAAACATCGCCGACACCCTTGCGGGATATGACGGGGTTATCGTTCCCGGCGGATTCGGAGATCGGGGAATCGAGGGCATGATCGTCGCCATCCGCTACTGCCGCGAGAACGACATCCCCCTGTTCGGCATCTGTCTGGGTATGCAGCTGGTGGTCATCGAATATGCCCGCCATGTGCTGGGCTATACCGACGCCAACTCCACCGAGTTCGATCCCGACTGCGAGCATCCCGTCATCGACATCATGCCCGAGCAGAAGACCATCAGCGCCAAGGGCGGCACCATGCGTCTGGGACTTTATCCCTGTAAGGTATCCCCAAACACCCGTGCATACGAGGCATACGGCGAAAGCCTGATCTACGAGCGTCACCGCCACCGTTTCGAGGTCAACAACGAGTACAGAAGCGCCCTCACCGAGGCGGGTCTGACCGTTTGCGGTCTGTCCCCCGACGAGCGGCTCTGCGAAATGGTAGAGCTGACCGACAAGCGTTGGTATGTCGCCTGCCAGTTCCATCCCGAATTCAAGTCCCGTCCCGACCGTCCCCAGCCCCTGTTCCGGGATTTCGTCGCCGCCGCCGTAAAATATCACGAGGACAGATAAGTCCTATTATCAATCAATCCCTTCCCTTCGGATTTGCTCGGCAAATCCGAAGGGAATTTTGCATATAAGCAGAAAAGAGGCGCATCCCGAGGCGGATTTGAAGATAAAAATATTCTTTTGCAAATTCTGTCACAGTTTCCGTCAATCTTCCGTTTATATTTATAGAAGCAAATAAAACAGTCATTGTCCGGTCTGTCGGAGCATGGCGGCCGAGCGCAATGCAAGTTCAGAAAGGAAAATACGCCATGAAGAAATTGCTATTCATTCTCAGCCTGTCCCTGCTCTCCCTTTTCCTGCTTTGCTCCTGCGGCGGTAAGGGCGACGCCACGACCACCGCCGAACCCGACCGCACCACGGTTCCGACAACAACATCTTCGTCCGCTCAAACCACCCCGGCTGTCACCACCCTTTCCACTACCCCATCTACCACGCCCACCACTCCTTCCGATACGCCTACCACATCTGTGACGACAGCCGCTACCACACCCAAAGCGGAAGGGACCACCACAGCCGATCCCGTGATTCATGTACCCATCACCGATTTCGAAACCCGCCTTTCCAACACCCATCCAACTACGAATATGGGGCTGACCCCCGACGACGGTACGGTATTCGAATCCGCCCTTACGGATGAGTACATTCAGACTATATTGACCAGCTATATATATGATTACGATCAGGCCGACGAGGGATTTGAGAGCTATCTTGAAGTCCTGAAATCCTATGACGCCGAGTTCTTCAAAGACAAAATGCTTCTGAGCGTTCATGTATACAGAGGGGGGTATGAACTGCCGGAAGTCGAGTCGATTCTGCTTGATATTACACCGCCCCATGTGGAGGGAGGCAGCGCTCAATTCATCTACACGATCCGGTTCAGGGAACCTCTTCAGAAAACCGACTGCGACCGGGGATTTTGGGTCTTTATTGAGGTAGACAGGCCCGATCCGACCGAATACGAGCTGACCGACTCCGAAATCTATATCAGTTGCAACACATCGGATTCCGATCTTGTATCCCGTCCCGGTACCTCCTATCAGGCGCACTGCATCGAAACGCCCGCACAAAAGCCCATAAACGGTCCTTATGAGTACCGGATCACTACCTATGAGGAACTTCAGACCCTTCTGGAGCAGACTGAAAAAGAAGGAATCTTCGGCAGCGAACTGACCGAGGCGCTGACTAAATACGAACGGGACTTCTTTGTTACAAAATTTCTGTCGGTTGTGGTCACCGAAGGGGCAAGCCAGGATAAACCCGAAATTTCTTTGGTGGTACCGAGCCGGAACGGATACAGAATCTCCGTCCTGATTAATGTGGTCAAGGATAGCGACATCGGGTGCTATCACCTGATCTGCGAACTGGAAAAAGATTCATTCGGAGTCGCTCCTGAAACGATAATCAATTACTGCATCCTCCCAAACTTCAATGTCACATTAAACGAGCTGTCTGACTATCCCTATGCCAAGTCAGCTCTGGATCGCTGGGAGGCTTATCTGAAGTCGCAGGAATAACCTATGACTGATCAAACACAGACAACTAAACAAAAGGAATTTCGTAAACCCAGAAAGGACATCTATCATGAAGAAATTGCTATTCATTCTCAGCCTGTCCCTGCTCTCCCTTTTCCTGCTTTGCTCCTGCGGCGGTAAGGGCGACGCCACGACCACCGCCGAACCCGACCGCACCACGGTTCCGACAACAACATCTTCGGTCGCTCAAACCACCCCGGCTGTCACCACCCCTTCTACTACCCCATCTACCACGCCGTCCACCACTCCTTCCGCTCCCCAAACGACAACGCCGCATGTTACCACGCCGCCGGTCACAACAACAAAACCGCCGGTCACAACCGAGCCTATCGTCTATGTTCCGGTAACCGAGTATAAGATCCGACTTTCGCAAACCGATGACAATACTCATATGGCAATGGAATATGGAGGGGTATTCGACTCCGTTCTTACAGACCAAACGGTTCAGGGTATGCTGACCAGCTATTTCTATGATTACGATAAAGCCGACGAGGGCTTTGAGACCTGTCTTGATGTGCTGAAATCCTATGACGCCCAGTTTTTCGAGACCAAGCTGCTTTTATATGTCCGTGTCAACAGAGGCGGATATGAACTGCCCGAAGTGACGGAGGTCAAATACTGCGTTACTGCGCCGGTCAGCGACAAGGACAGCTACCATCTTGAATATACCGTTGAATTTGCCGAACCCCTTCAGAAGACCGACTGCGACCGGGATTTTTGGGTCTTTATTGAGGTAGACAGACCCGATCTGACCGAATACGGGCTGAACGACCAAACAATACCGATCAGTTGCAACACATTGGATTCCGACCGTGTATCCCGTCCCGGCACCTCCTGTCAGGCGCACTGCATCGAAACGCCCGCACAAAAGCCCATAAACGGTCCCTATGAGTACCGGATCACCACCTATGAGGAACTTCAGGCTCTGCTGGAGCAGACCGAAAAAGAAGGAATCTTCGGCAGTGAGCTGACCGAGGCTTTGACCGAATATGATCGGACCTTCTTTGTGACGAAATTCCTGTTGGTCATCGTCACCGAAGGGCAGGACGGCCTGGAGCGTGAAGTGGTTCCGGCAGATTACAGCCGGAACGGATATGAACTCGCCGTCTTTCTTCCCATCCGTAATTATGGCAATCCCGACATCAAATGCTATCACCTGATCTGCGAGCTGGAAAAGGATTCCTTCGGCGTCGCCCCAGAAACGCAGGTTGACTATCTCGTACCCACTGATGGCTCATTCGACGAGCTGACCGACTATCCCTATGCCAAGCCGGCTCTGGATCGCTGGGAGGCCTATCTGGAAAAAAACTGAAGAGCGGTTCACTGTGATGCCGTGACACCCCCATCGGCGGCTCCCCGCCGATGGGGGTGGTTTGTTTGTGAATTTATCTGGAACAATTTTCAGATCGGCTTGACAAATTGTGGAATTTGCCGTATGATGATGGCGGAAGCGGATTCGTTTTTTAGGGAAACATCATTTTTTTCCGACGGATCATCGGCAAAAGGAATTCACGCATTCCCTGTATCCGAACGAAATCAAAAGCTGTTCTCTCATTCCGACGCTGGTCATCCAAGCCGTCGGAGTGAGCCTGCGTGCGCTGTATATCCGACTCAGGTCAAAGCGGGCGGATTCATCGAAAGGATAACGAATACTTTTCCGCGGCGGTCGGTTTTGCTCTCCCAAACGGGCAACCGACGGCCGCCACCGAAATATTACAGGAGGTTCATCATGAAACAAACATCGGTTTCTTTCTCCGTCGCATGGGACTTTGTCAAAGCTTCCCTGTTCGAGGCCATCTGGCTGTTTGCCTATTTTTTGGGAACGCCATCGGAAACAGCACTTCCCTTTCCATGTGGCTTCCGATTTTGGGATTCGGTCTTCTTCTGACCGTTCTCCTGCCCTTTTTGAAAATTCGAATCAGCGTTCTTCTGACGGTCTGTTCCGTTTTTGCGTGCGTTCACGCAGGATTCTGTGACTTCACACAGAATGATCTCTCCTTCTTTACCGCCCTTTGGTTCTGGATCGTTTCCTTCCTCATCCAGTGGGTCGCATGGGGGATCGGTCGGCTGATTTCGGCGAAAATCAAGGGAAAAGTCAAACCCGTGCCGATCACAGACAAACAGACCCTGAAAAAGGCATGGGGACTCATGATATAATCCCCATAGAGTAGACACATGAAAAAACAAAAAGTTTTCAAGACTA
>JBJDZJ010000085.1:0-2827 GCA_051867915.1 Eubacteriales bacterium | reverse complement strand
AGGAGAATGACTATGACGGATCAAACCATACAAAACGAGGTATCAAAAAAGCTGAAATCACAGCTTTCGGAGGCAAAGAAGGCGGGGAGATATGCCGCCGCAGTCGCCGATGAGTGCGTAAATGCCCTTGAAATCTTTGCGGGGCAGGAAGAGGAATTTGCCAGGGCGATTCTTGACGGAAATTTCGAAGAGTGCATGAAGGCGGTGGAAAAAGAATGCTCGGGCAAGAAATCGGTATCCGATCTTGAGGTATACAGAGCCTGTGTCAGGCATTATTTCAAGGGGGCGGATGTGGTCTTCCAGATGAGCATCCGTGTAAACCCCTACGATACGGGCGCCGAAAAGGTTGAGGCAGAGCGGAATGTGCAACCAAAGACCATGCGGCTGGATCTGGACGACTTTTTTGACTGAAAGGCTGAAAGGAATGAAAATCATGTCGAAAGAAAAGAATGGAATACCGATTGACGGGTATGCCGAAAGCAGACGCATTTTCGGGACGGGGGATATTCCGGAAGTGCTTGACGGAAAGGAGCCGTGGGTCCCTTGGGATGTGATGCAAAGAACTGTGATGCAAAGAACCTCGAGCTATGAAGAAGTCCAATCAACCGTCAGAAACCGTCTTCCCGTCCTGCTGATGTGCAAGCCCCATGGAAGCAGACGGCTCTACCGCTGCACCGCCTGTGACGCCTCCTTTGAGATCAGCGGCGTCAGCCGCACTATCACATCGGAAGAGATGGAGCTGTATCAATGTCGGCACTCGGATCATGCTCCCTGTCCAAAATGCGGGAAAATCGGGAAAGTGGTTTTTGCCGCAAAATGGAATCTCAAAAATCACTGGGAATGGAGACCGTTTGTCTTTGAGTACATACCGGAGGGCGGAAAAGAAGCCTGGTATTTCCACGCCGAGGCGGTACGAACCCTTCATTATTCTGATCTGTCCGGGTTTTGTCAGCATCTTAATTTTGAAATTGTAGGATTTGACCTTGCCGCACGGGGAATGGCAGTCAGATACGAAAAATGGCACTATGACAAAAAATACCATGCCAAAAAAATGTGGATGCAGTCTCATGGAAAAGCAATCGGAAAGGACAAATTCGGAAACCCGTGGGCGAAATCGATTTACAGTGATACCAAATATCACATCGTCGCCCATCCGGAAAGCAGAGGCAGGGTCGGGAGCTTTTTGCAATACATGCCAGATAAGCTGACTACCTACGGGGATCCTCTTACCGAGGTTACTGCCTTTGCCGTCTTCCCGGTGGTGGAAATGCTGTACAAGGCAGGGGCAAGGGACCTGTGCGATCAACTCATCTATCATGGAAACCGAAATACAAGAGTAATCGACCTATGCGGCAGAGATGCAAAAAGCGTATTCCGTGGTCTTCCGACCCATGCCATCCGAATCTATTTGTCCGAATTTGCCACGGACTGGGGATCGGAGATGTATCTCTACGGCTATCGTCGGCTGAGGGGACTCTATCGGACGGATGAGGAGTGCTTTGCCGGAATCAAGCGGTATAAAAAGGAATTGGACTTCGGCGGCGACTATGCAACTCCGATCTGCACCATGCGGGACCTGAAAATCAAGCCGGAAGTGCTGATCGAATATCTTGAGTCCAAAAAACACGAAAAACCGGGATCAAAAAACTACGGTACCGGAATGTACTCCGTGTATCAATACTGGACCGACTACATCCATGCGGCAAAGGAGGTCAAGCTGGATCTTGGCAGAAGAGACATCAGCCTGCCGAAAAATCTGGTCAAACGCCACGACGAAGCCAACCTCCTTTATAACCAGATTTTAATGGAAAGGAAGGATCGGGCATTAGACGAAATCTCCGAACGCTACAGGAAGCAGTACGAATTTTCAAAGGGCGATTATACGGTGGTGATCCCCCAGTCCACGCAGGCGATTGTGCAGGAAGGCAAGCTACAGGGGCATTGTGTTGCCGGATACGCAGACCGGCACGCCGCAGGAAAGCTCGCCATTGTATTTGTACGCAAGACTTCCGCTCCCTCTCTTCCGTTGATTACGGTGGAACTTCACGGGGCAAATCTGAATCAGGCTCGGGGGAAAAAGAATCGGGAAACGAGTGCGGAAGAAAATGCCTTTCTTGTGGACTGGATGTGCGAAGTTGGGGTTCGCATGAAAACACAGCCCACGATTTTCGGAAATCCCGACCTGAACAAGGAACTAACGAAACGGTATGCCGCCCGGACGGCAGAGGCAAATCAACAGTAAAGAGAGGTACGAACCATGGAAAATCAGAAGATCACAAACATACCCGCCCGAGAGATCGGCGTGGTAACGGCAGAGATTCGGGAGCTTTGCGGACAGGCCAACCGCATGGCACTGATGTATGCGGTGGAGATCGGCAGGCGGCTGGTGGAAGCCAAAAGCATTCTCCCTCACGGGGAATGGGGAACATGGATTCAAAATGAAGTGCATTTTTCCCAGTCCACCGCAAACAATTTTATGCGATTGTTCGAGGAATACGGTGACGATCAGATTTCGCTGTTCGGGGCGGTGGTCAGCGCAAAATCCCAAACGATTGCGAATTTGCCCTATTCCAAGGCTTTACAGCTCCTTGCGATCCCTGCCGAAGAGCGGGAGTCCTTTGCCAAAAAGGTGGATGCGGAGAATATCTCGGTCAAGGAGTTGCAGGTAGCCATTCGGGAGCGGGACGAGGCGATCAGGGAGAGGGACGCCGCAAAGGCTGAGGCTGAACGGCTGAGCATGGCGGAAGCCGATGCGAAGGAAGCCTGGGGACTGGTGGAAAAGCATCGGGCGGAAACAGATGCCGCCAACCGTCGCAAGGCAGAACTG
>JBJDZJ010000084.1:0-2838 GCA_051867915.1 Eubacteriales bacterium | reverse complement strand
CCGAAAGGAACAGCGTATCCCACGGGACAGTCACATTGGAACCGCCCAGCAGGAATTTCACAATGGGTACAAATGCGACCAGGATGATCAGGTCGTTGGTCGCCACCTGTACGACCGTGTAGGCGGGATCGCCCTTCGTGAGCGTGCTCCACACGAACACCATTGCCGTGCAGGGAGCCGCGCCGAGCAGCACTGCTCCGGCAAGATACTCAGTTGCCAATTCCGGCGCAATGAACGCCTTGAAGATACCGAAGAAGAACAGGCTGGCGATCCCGTACATGGTGAAGGGCTTGATGAGCCAGTTGGTGATCCATGTGACAAACAGGCCCTTCGGATTTCTGCCGACATTCTTGATGCTCTGAAAATCCACCTTCATCATCATGGGATAGATCATCAGCCAAATGAGGATTGCCATAGGGATGGAAACACGGGCATATTCAAAGTGATTCAGAAAATCCGGTATCTGCGGCAGGAATTTTCCGATCAGAACACCGATGACCATACAAAGAATAACCCAAACGGTCAAATACTTCTGAAAGACACCGATCGCACTTTTTTCTTTGCTTATAGACAGTCGCCACCTTTTAAAAGCCTAATTTATGAAGCAGTTTTTCGACATCAGCGGCTTTCAGCACCTTGCCCATAGACACAACCTTTTCATTGACCACAAGAGCAGGCATACTCATAACACCGTATTCCATAACCTTTTGCATATCGGTGATATATTCCACCTCCACATTAAGTCCCATTGTTTTTACGGCTTCTTTAGCATTTTCATATTGCTCGTGACAGGATTTGCACCCTGCACCCAAGACTTTTATGCAACAAATACCGTTTTCTGGGGCGCCACAGCAACAGGTGTTTTCTTCCGTTCTTGCCGAATTACTGCCGAAACAGCATGTCTTTTTTTCCTTTTCTTCTTTTTTCTTTGCAAAATTAAACAGTGCCATTTTATTTCCTCCGGATCATTAAATAATAAAGGACTGAACAGTGTTAAAGAAATAGCCGACGGTCATTATTCCAAAAGCACAGATTGCAATGAAGATGCCGAGCAGCTTCGGCTTTACCGCTTTGCGAAGCATGATCATGGACGGCAGAGAAAGCGTTGTAACAGCCATCATAAAAGACAGCACTACGCCAAGCAATGCACCTTTTGCAAGCAGAGCCTCCGCAATCGGGATCGTACCGAAAATGTCTGCATACATCGGAATACCTGCGATTGTTGCAAGAACCACACCAAAAGGATTGTTGTCACCGAGAACTTTTACGATAAATTCTTCCGGAATCCAGTTATGAATTATTGCTCCGATACCTACACCGATAAGCACATAAGGGGCAACCTTTTTTGCGGTGGCAACGACCTGTTCCCACGCATATTTCATTCGATCTTTGAAATGCAGTTCCTCCCGGGGAACATCAAGCGACCGCCCGTTACGAATATATTCTTCCACCTGATTTTCAAGGTGCAGTTTTTCAATCAGCGTACCGCCGGCAACAGCAATGACAAGTCCAAGCACAACATACAGGACTGCGACTTTCCACCCGAAAATGCTCATCAGCAACACGAGACTTCCGAGATCAACCATCGGAGAGGAGATCAGAAAAGAGAAGGTAACCCCAAGCGGAAGTCCTGCACTTGTAAATCCGATAAACAGGGGGATCGATGAGCAGGAGCAAAACGGAGTTACTGTTCCAAGCAGTGCGGCAAGTATATTTGCCCATATCCCGTGAAATCTTCCGAGTATCTTTTTGGTTCTCTCCGGTGGGAAGTAGCTTTGAATATATGAAATAATCAAAATCAACACGCCCAGGAGAACCATGATTTTTATGGTATCGTAGATGAAAAATAGAATGCTTCCCCCGATTCTTCCTGTTGTATCAACACCACAGGCATTCAATGTGGTTTCGATCAACCGGTTCAACCGGTTCATTCCGAGGATTTCGTCTTGAATGAAATCCCATACAGAGTTGATTGCTTCCATAAAAGCCCCTTTAATATATCGTTATATTGAAATGCGTCTATGTATGTCCCGTAAATGAAGTCGTGTGGTAAAGGCAGTTGACTTATTTACTCTTCACAACACGACTTATTAACGGCATCTTTTTTCAGTGCTGTTATCGCTTTGAGGTACCGGATCGCACATTCTGCACCTTCGCTTGAAATGGAGTAATATGTCCATTTGCTTTCTTTGCGACCGATAACCACGCCGGAGTCACATAAAATTTTCATGTGATGGGACAGTGTAGGTTGCGTAAAACTCAATTCTTCCAGCAATTTGCACGCACACTTTTCACCTGTCTGTAAAAGCTGTAGTATGCGAATACGGTTTTCATCCCCCAAAGCTTTAAAGATTAACGCAACTCTCTTTTCATCCATCGGGATTCCTCACTTTTCACAGGCGATCATCTGTGTATTATTATATTCTTCAGATTGATGTTTGTCAATATGTTTTGAGAAATTTCTGAAATTATTTTCGGACCTGCGCCATGCTTGCAAACGAAGTTATGTAGTAATTAAAAACCTGTATCTTCTTCTATCAATCCCATAGCCACTTGTTCTTCAACATTGTGCGTAGATACTTTATATTGGTGTTTTTGTATTCCCAAACTTTTTCACTACATACATAATGTTTATTTGGTTTATCGTCATCGATAACCTTACCGTCCGCGAGCCTTACACTGTAGCCATCAATAAGTACACCAGGTTTGCAATATATACGGGATGTTTTCACCGTTAGATACGAAATGAACGCGTATTTCCCATGTGTAACCAACTTTATAAATGGAAATGTCAAGAAAAGTTCAGTCGAAAAACGCACAAAATGTGAAAACATAGAT
>JBJDZJ010000083.1:0-14830 GCA_051867915.1 Eubacteriales bacterium | reverse complement strand
ACGCTGCCGATTGAAAACATCCCGGTCGGTACCTTTATTTACCACATTGAGCTGTATCCCGGCAAGGGCGCACAGCTGGTCAGAAGCGCAGGCTGCGCAGCACAGCTGATGGCAAAGGAAAACGGCATGGCTCAGGTAAGACTTCCTTCCGGCGAGGTTCGCTATATTCGTCTGGACTGCAAGGCTACGATCGGTCAGATCGGCAACATCGAGCATGACACCATTTCGGTCGGTAAGGCAGGTAAGACCCGTCATAAGGGCATCCGTCCTACCGTTCGCGGATCGGTCATGAACCCTGTTGATCACCCCCACGGCGGTGGTGAGGGCAGAGCCCCTGTCGGTCGTCCGGGACCTGTTACCCCCTGGGGTAAGCCCGCTCTCGGTTATAAGACCCGTAATAAGAAGGCTCGCACCGAGAAGTTCATCGTAAAGCACAGAAACGGCAAGTAAGAAGGAGGCACACATAAATGAGCAGAAGCCTGAAAAAAGCGCCCTTCGTTGAAGCAAAGCTCTACACCAGAGTGACCGCTATGAACGAAGCCGGAGAGAAAAAGGTTATCAAAACATGGTCGAGAGCTTCCACCATTTATCCCGATTTTGTTGGACACACCATCGCAGTCTACGACGGCAGAAAGCACGTTCCGGTATATATTGTGGAGGACATGGTCGGCCACAAGCTGGGCGAGTTTGCACCTACCAGAACCTTTAAGGGTCACGCAGGCTCCAAGACATCCAACAACGGCAAGTAAGCTGATAAAATATTGTTTCGCCAAATAAGCGAAGGGAGGCAGAAGTCTTAACTATGGAAGCTAAAGCACATCTGAAATATGCAAGAATTTCCCCCCGCAAGGTTTGCATCGTGCTTGACCTGATCAGAGGCAAGCAGGTGGACGAAGCGATGGGTATTCTGAAGAATACGCGCAAGGCTGCATCCGAGTATCTTGTAAAGCTGCTTGCAAGTGCAATCGCCAATGCGCAGAATTATGCGGATACGCATGATCTTGTTGACTTCGACAAGTCCAATCTGTATGTATCCGAATGCTTTGTTTGCCCCGGACCTACCCTTAAGAGAGGTCAGGCAAGAGCAAGAGGTGGCTACGATCAGATTCTGAAGAGAACCAGCCACATGACCATCGTCGTCAAGACGAAGGACTAATTTCACAGAAGGAGGTTATGTAAAGTGGGTCAGAAGGTTAATCCTCATGGACTCCGTGTCGGAGTCATTAAGAACTGGGATTCCAGATGGTTTGAAAAGGACGAAACATTCGGCGATACGCTGGTTTCGGACTACAATCTGAGAAAAACCCTTAAGAAACAGCTTCAGGACGCCGGCGTTCCGAAGATCGAGATCGAGCGCGACAGCGAGAAGGTCAGAGTCTTCATTCACTGCGCGAAGCCCGGTATGGTCATCGGCCGCGGCGGCGAATCCATTGATAAACTGAAGGCGCAGATCGAGAAGATGGTAAAGAAGCCCGTCATCGTCAATGTCGTCGAGATCAAGCAGCCCGACCTGAACGCACAGCTGGTTGCCGAGAACATCGCATCTCAGCTTGAGCGCCGTGTTTCCTTCCGCCGTGCCATGAAGCTCTGCATCGGCAGAACCATGCGTCTTGGCGCAAAGGGAATCAAGGTTATGCTGTCCGGCCGTCTTGCCGGCGCCGATATTGCAAGAACCGAGCAGTATCACGAAGGCACCATTCCGCTGCAGACCCTGAGAGCCGATATCGACTACGGCTTCTGGGAAGCAAATACCACTTACGGTAAAATCGGCGTAAAGGTTTGGATTTTCAAGGGTGAGGTTCTTCCCGATGTGAAGAAGAAGTTCACCGTAATGCCTACCGTTGAGGCTCCCGCAAGAAACGACCGCCGCCAGGGTGATCGCCGTCAGGGCGACCGCAGACAGGGCGACCGCCGTCAGGGAGATCGCAGACAGGGCGACCGTCGTCAGGGCGGAAACAACAACTTCCGTCAGGGCGGAAACCGTCCCTACAACGGAAATAACGGTGGCAACAGAACACCCAGAGAAGGGGGTAACAAGTAATGTTAATGCCGAAGAGAGTAAAATACAGACGCGTTCAGCGCGGCCGTCTGAAGGGTAAGGCTACTCGCGGCAATACCCTCAGCAACGGTACCTACGGTCTTGTTGCCGCTGAGCCTGCATGGATCACCAGCAATCAGATCGAGGCAGCCCGTGTTGCTATGACCCGTTACACCAAGCGTGGCGGTAAGGTCTGGATCAAGATTTTCCCCGATAAGCCCATCACCGAGAAGCCTGCTGAAACCCGAATGGGTTCCGGTAAGGGATCTCCTGAGTACTGGGTAGCAGTTGTGAAGCCCGGAAGAGTAATGTTCGAGATGGACGGAGTTTCGGTTGAGACCGCAAAGGAAGCAATGCGTCTCGCTGCTCACAAGCTGCCTATCAAGTGTAAGTTTATTGCAAAACAAACAACCGAGGAGGCATAAGCAGTGAAAACCAGCGAAATCAGAGAAATGTCTGTCGAAGAGCTGACCAATAAGCTCTCCGAACTGAAAGAAGAACTGTTCAATCTGCGCTTCCAGCACGCCGTAAATCAGCTTGACAATCCCCACAGAATTGCGGATGTCAAGAAGGATATCGCCCGTGTTATGACTATTCTTCATGAGAAGAACGCATAAGTTAGGGAAGGAGATTCGATCATGAGTGAACAAATCGAGCGCAACCTCCGCAAGACCCGTGTCGGTAAGGTTGTCAGCAATAAAATGGATAAGACCATCGTCGTTGCCATCGAGGATAATGTAAAGCATCCCAAGTACGGAAAGATCATCAAGAGAACCCTGAAGATCTATGCACAGGATGACAACAATTCCTGCGACATCGGAGACAAGGTTCTGGTTATGGAGACCAGACCCCTCTCCAAGCTGAAGAGATGGCGTCTTGTCGAAATCATCGAGAAGGTTAAGTAATAGCCAAACATCTAGTAGATACAACGAAGATTGTATTGAAATCAGGAGGAAGAAACAGTGATACAACAGCAAACTCGTATGACGGTTGCCGATAACACCGGCGCCAAGGAGATTATGTGTATTCGCGTTCTTGGCGGTTCCGGCAGAAGATATGCAAATATCGGTGATACCGTTGTTGCCTGCGTAAAGAAGGCAACTCCCGGTGGAACGGTTAAGAAGGGCGAAGTTGTAAAAGCAGTTGTTGTAAGATCCGTACACGGCGTAAAGCGTGCTGACGGCTCCTACATCAAGTTCGACGAGAACGCAGCCGTTATTATCAAGGCAGATAAGACCCCTGTGGGAACTCGTATTTTTGGGCCTGTGGCCAGAGAGCTTCGTGAGAAGGATTATCTGAAGATCCTTTCTCTGGCTCCCGAAGTACTGTAAGGAGGAATACCAATGGCTAAGATGCATGTAAAAACAGGCGACACAGTCGTTGTTCTGTCCGGAAAGTACGAAAACAAGTATGAAAAGCCCGGTGAAGTCAAGACCGCAAAGGTTACGGCAGTTTCCCCCGAAGAGGGAAAGGTCATCGTTGAGGGCGTTCATCAGGTTAAGAAGCATGTCAAGGCAAAGAAGCAGGGCGATACCTCTGCCATCGTAACCGTAGATGCTCCCATCTACGCTTGCAAAGTTCAGCTTTACTGCCCCGACTGCAAGAAGGGCGTTCGTTCGAAGATTTCTGTCATCGACGACAAGAAGGTCCGTGTCTGCGTAAAATGCGGACATAAGTTTGACTAAGGAGGAGCAAGAACATGGCTACTTTAAGAGATTTGTATAAGAATGAAGTTGCTCCCGCTCTGATGAAGAAGTTCGGCTATAAGAGCGTTATGCAGATTCCGAAGCTGGACAAGATCGTTGTCAATGTAGGCGCAGGCGACGCCAAGGAGAACTCGAAGGTCATCGAGACCGTCATCTCCGAGCTGACCGCCATCACCGGTCAGAAGGCCGTTCCCACCTACGCACACAAGTCTGTCGCAAACTTCAAGCTGCGTGAAGGCATGAAGATCGGCGCAAAGGTTACCCTTCGCGGCGAGATCATGTATGAGTTCGCAGACCGCCTCTTCAATCTGGCACTCCCCCGTGTCCGTGACTTCAAGGGAATCAATCCCAACGGCTTCGACGGCAGAGGCAATTACAGCCTGGGCCTGAAGGAGCAGCTGATTTTCCCCGAGATCGAGTATGATAAGATCGACAAGATCCGTGGAATGGACATCGCATTCGTTACCACCGCAGGCACCGATGAGGAAGCAAAAGAGCTTCTGACTCTCATGGGCGCACCGTTCGCAAAGGTTTAATCGGAGGAAAACAAGATGGCAAAAAAGTCTATGATCAATAAGCAGCAGAAGCCCCAGAAGTTCTCCACCCGTGAATACAACAGATGCAAGATCTGCGGACGCCCTCACGCATATATGCGTAAGTACGGTATCTGCCGTATCTGCTTCCGTGAGCTTGCCTACAAGGGCGAGATTCCCGGTGTGAAGAAGTCTTCTTGGTAATTTTGCTGAGAACAAATTGGTTTTGATCTCCAAACAATCGGTAGGAAACAGCTGTGGATGAGGAGTTGTACATTCACGGATGTTTAACCCCCGATATGCAGCCCCCGGAGGGGCAGCAAGAGATATTTAACTTGCATAAGGAGGAAAAAAATATGCAAATTTCAGATGTAATTGCGGATATGCTCACCAGAATCCGCAACGCAAACAACGCAAGACATGAGACCGTTGACATCCCTGCATCCAACATGAAGAAGTCCATTGCCGACATCCTTCTGACCGAGGGCTACATTAAGGGCTATCAGGTTATTGAGGACGGCAAGCAGGGCATCATCCGTATCACCCTGAAGTATATCGGCAAGCAGAAGGTTATTCAGGGACTTCGCCGCGTATCCAAGCCCGGTCTGCGTATCTACGCCGGCTGCGAGGATATGCCCAAGGTGATGAACGGTCTGGGCATTGCAATCGTATCCACCTCCAAGGGTGTCATGACCGATAAGAAGGCCCGTGAGGCTAAGGTCGGCGGCGAGATCCTTGCGTTCGTGTGGTAAGGAAGGGAGAGTATAGAAATGTCAAGAATCGGAAGAAAAGCTATACAAGTCCCTGCGGGAGTCGAGGTTACTCTGGCTGCTGACAATGTCGTTACCGTAAAGGGACCTAAGGGAACGCTGACCCGGCAGTTCCATCCCAATATGACCATCGAGAAGAACGGCGCAGAGCTGACCGTATCCCGCCCCGATGATGAGAAGTTCAATAAGTCGCTCCACGGTCTGACCAGAACGCTACTGAATAATATGGTCGTCGGTGTTACCGAAGGCTTCAGCAAGCGCCTTGAGATCAACGGCGTAGGTTACAGAGCCGCAAAGAGCGGCAAGAACCTCCAGCTGTCCCTTGGCTATTCCCACGGTGTGACGGTTGAGGAATGCGACGGAATCACCTTTGAGGTACCCGATTCCTCCACCATCATCGTAAAGGGTATTGATAAGCAGAAGGTCGGCGAGGTTGCCGCCATCGTCAGAAGGAAGAGACCTCCGGAACCCTACAAGGGCAAGGGAATCAAGTATGCTGACGAGCATATCCGTCGCAAGGCGGGCAAGACCGGTAAGTCCGGTAAGTAATGAAAGGAGTACACGAAGATGGTATCAAGAAAAGACTCCAACATTCAGCGTAAGAAGAGACACGCAAGAGTCAGAGCAAAGATTTCCGGCACAACGGAGCGTCCTCGCCTGTGTGTGTATCGCTCGAACGCCAATATCTCTGCCCAGATTATCGACGACACCAAGGGTGTAACCCTCGTAGCCGCATCCTCCTATGAGAAGGATTTCGGTATCGGAAGCAACAAGGAAGCTGCCAAGAAGGTTGGCGCACTGATTGCAGAGCGTGCAATCGCAGCCGGCATTTCCGAGGTTGTGTTTGACCGCGGCGGTTACCTCTATCACGGAAGAGTTCTTGAACTTGCCGAAGGCGCAAGAGCTGCCGGACTTAAGTTCTAATCATTCAGGAGGAGAAACATGGCAAAGAATATAGACGCAGCAACGCTTGACCTTCAGGAAAAGCTTGTTCGCACAAAGCGAGTTTCCAAGACCGTTAAGGGCGGCCGTATCGCATCCTTCGCAACCATCATGGTAGTAGGTGACGGAAACGGTCATGTAGGCTACGGTCTGGGTAAGGCTTCCGAGGTTCCCGAGGCAATCCGCAAGGGCATTGAGGATGCAAAGAAGAACATCATTACCGTATCTCTCAAGGGCGACACCATTCCCCACGAGGTTACCGCAGAGTACGGCGCAGGTAAGGTTATGCTGAAGCCGGCTCCCGAAGGTACCGGTATCATCGCAGGCGGTACGGTTCGTGCCGTTCTGGAGATGGCAGGCATCAAGAACATCCGTGCAAAGTGCCTGCGTTCCAGCAATCCTACCAATGTGGTAAAGGCAACCTTTGCAGCACTTGCACAGCTTCGCACTGCCGAAGAGGTGGCTGCAATGCGCGGTATCTCGGTTGACGAGATCACGAAATAAGGAGGAGTTGCAAGATGGAAAACGTTAAGATTACGCTTGTCAAGAGCCTGATCGCAGCACTTCCTGCACAGAAGAAGACGGCAAAGGCGCTGGGACTCACCAAGATCGGCGATTCCAAGGTGCTTGCCAACACCCCTGCAACTCAGGGTCAGATTAAGGTGATTTCTCACCTGGTTTCGGTTGAAACCGTACAGTAAGCCCTGTCCAAAGGCATTTCATTACTAAACAAGGAGGAACAAGTATGAAGCTCCATGAACTTTCTCCTGCTGCCGGTTCTGCCGTAAAGCCCTATCGTAAGGGAAGAGGAACCGGGTCAGGAAACGGTAAAACTGCCGGAAAGGGCCATAAGGGTCAGAACGCGCGTTCCGGCGGCGGTGTCCGCCCCGGTTTCGAAGGCGGTCAGATCCCGCTTTACAGAAGACTTCCGAAGAGAGGCTTCTGCAACGACAGATTTGCAACCGTATACAGTATCATCAATGTTGACAGCCTGAATGCGTTTGAAGACGGCGCAGTGGTTGATCTTCAGATCCTGTTGGATGCCGGAATCATCAGCAAGGCAAATGACGGTCTCAAGGTTCTCGGTCGTGGCGAAATCACCAAGAAAGTAACCGTAAAGGCATCGGTATTCTCTGCAAGTGCAAAAGAGAAGATCGAAGCTGCCGGTGGAACTGTCGAGGTGGTCTGAGTGAAGCAAGCAATCGCTAAGATCAGAGATATTTGGGGTGCAGTTGAGATTCGAAAGAAGATTCTCTTTACCGCATTTATCCTTTTGATTTACCAGTTCGGTTCTGCTATTCCGGTACCGTTTGTCAGCTCCAATATGCAGGAGACCTTTAATGCACTGTACGGAGACTCCATTCTGGAATACCTGAACCTGCTTTCCGGCTCTGCACTGTCTCAGGCAACCCTTCTTGCGCTCGGTATCTCTCCTTACATCACGGCCTCCATCGTGATTCAGCTTCTGACAGTTGCAATCCCGAAATGGCAGCGGATGTCCAAGGAAGAGGACGGCAAGAAGAAACTCACTCAGTATACCCGAATCGGAACGATGATTCTTGCTGTCGTGACCGGATTCGCATACTACAACATCATCAAGAGCAGCGGAATGCTCAACCCCTATGCTACTGCTGAAGGCCATGTGATTTTCTGCGCCATCGTCATCATCGCCTGCTTCTGCGCAGGAACCTCGATCGTCATGTGGCTCGGCGAGAAGATCAACGATCACGGTATCGGAAACGGTATCTCCATGATCCTGTTTGCCAACATCATAGCAGGCTTCTTCCGCAACATCAGTAGCATCTGGAACCTCTTCACCGATTGGGGATGGGGAACCGCCATCGCAGTTGTCGGCGTGATCGGCATTCTGGCGATTATCGTGTTCATCATCTTTGTCACCAACAGTGAGAGAAGAATCCCCGTACAGTACTCCAAGAGAGTGGTCGGCAGAAAAATGTATGGCGGTCAGAATACCAATCTGCCCCTGAAGCTGAATATGAACGGCGTTATGCCTGTCATCTTCTCTTCTTCCATCGTTTCTCTCCCCGCAACCATCGGCGCACTTTGCGGTGTGTCCAAAAGCTCCGGCGGGTTCTGGGGCGGATTTATGACGGTGTTTGAAGCGACCTCGCCTCTGTACATCGTTCTGTATCTGGTCCTGATTGTAGCCTTCGGTTACTTCTATACCATGATCACCTTCGATCCCGTTGAGGTGTCCAACAATCTCAAGCGCAACGGTGGTACCATCCTGGGTATCCGTCCCGGCGCTCCTACTGCAGAGTACATCAAGAAGATCCTCAACCGTATCACCCTGATCGGTTCTCTCTTCCTGATTATCGTGGCAGGACTGCCTCTGATCATCAATGCCATCGCAAATGTACTGCCCGAGTCCTGGGGACTGTCCAACATTTCCGGACTGGCATTCGGAGGAACCTCTCTGCTCATCGTCATCGGTGTTGCACTGGAGACCTATCGCGATATTGAGGCTCAGATGTCCATGCGTCACTACAAGGGCTTTTTGCAGTAAGATAGTCTGAATCGAAAGAGGAGTCTATTATGAAGATTATGTTTTTAGGCGCACCCGGCGCGGGTAAGGGAACTCAGGCGGAGAACGCAGCGAAGGTTTATCAGATTCCTGCCATCTCCACCGGAGCGATTATCCGTGAGGCTATCAAAACCGGTACCCCTATGGGTGTCATGGCGAAATCCTATACCGAGTCCGGCGCATTGGTGCCCGACGAGGTTGTCATCGGCATTGTCAAAGAGCGACTGGCTCAGGACGACTGCAAGAGAGGCTTTATCCTGGATGGATTCCCCCGTACCGTCGCCCAGGCCGAGGCACTGGATGCCATGGGCGTTGATATGGATGTGGTTGTTTCCATCGAGGTCCCCGATGAGGCTATCGTGGAGAGAATGAGCGGACGCCGGGTTTGCGATAAGTGCGGCGCCAGCTACCATGTCAAGTATAAGCCTTCCAAGGACGGACAGACCTGCGACAACGACGGAACTCCCCTCACCCTGCGTAAGGACGACAGCCCCGAGGTTGTTCTGGACCGTCTCAAGACTTATCATGCCCAGACAGAGCCGCTGAAGGATTACTATCAGTCCAAGGGCAAACTCAGAACCGTCATCGGTCAGGAAGAGGTTTCGGATACCACGAAGCTGACTCTTGCCGCCATTGACAGTGTGAAGTAATTCCCGGTAGGATCAGATGATTTCACTCAAAAGCGAAAAACAGATTGAATCAATGAAAAGAGCAGGCCGTATCACAGGCGAGGCGTTAATGGTCGCCCGTGATGCGATCCGACCGGGCATCACCACCAAGCATCTGGATGACCTGATTAAGCACTACTATGATAAGTGCGGTGTCAAAGCAGGTTTTCTCGGATACGGCGGTTTTCCCGGCGCCGCCTGCATCAGCGTCAACAATCAAATCATTCACGGAATCCCGTCCCAGAAGGTGATCCTTCAGGAGGGAGACATCGTGAAGGTGGATACGGGTGCCTACTGCGACGGCTACTACGGAGACGCAGCCCGCACTTTCCCGGTGGGAAAGATCAGCGAGGAGGCGGAAAAGCTCATCCGGGTCACGGAAGAGTGTTTCTGGAAGGGCGTCGAACAGATCAAGGAGGGCAACCGACTGGGTGATCTGGGTCATGCGATCCAGTGTCACGCAGAGGAAAACGGGTTTTCGGTGGTTCGCAAGTATGTGGGACACGGCGTCGGGCATGATATGCACGAGGCTCCTGATGTTCCGAATTACGGAACCCCGGGCAGGGGGCAGAGACTGATCCCCGGCATGGTCATTGCCATCGAGCCTATGATCAATGCAGGTACCGCATCCATAAAGGAGCTGCCGGACGGCTGGACCGTCGTTACAGAGGACGGAAAGCTGTCGGCGCATTACGAGAATACGGTTGCAATTACGCCGGACGGCGTACTGCTGCTGACGAAAATTGATTGAATTGGAGGGATTCTTCTGTCAAAAAGCGATGTTGTAGAGTTTGAGGGAGTCGTAGTAGAGGCAATGCCCAATGCGAACTTTAAGGTAAAGCTGTCCAACGGTCACGAGATCACGGCACATCTTTCCGGAAAGCTCCGCATGAACTACATTTGGATTCTCCCCGGTGATAAGGTTACCGTAGAGGTATCTGTGTATGATCTTACCAAGGGTCGTATCACTTGGCGTTCGAAATAAGAAAGGAATGGTGTATAATGAAGGTAAAACCGTCCGTTAAGAAAATTTGCGATAAATGCAAGATTATCAAGCGCAAGGGCAATGTAATGGTCATTTGCGAAAACCCCAAGCATAAGCAGAGACAGGGTTAATTGAACTTAAGAATTGAGGTGAAAAGATATGGCTCGTATAGCAGGCGTTGATATCCCGAATAACAAGCGCATCGAGATTGCTCTTACCTATATTTACGGTATCGGCAGAAAGAGCGCAAACGATATTCTCGCTGCAACCGGTATCGACCCCGATACCCGTGCAAAAGATCTGACCGATTCGGACATTGCAAAGCTCCGTGACGAGATCGAAGAGAACTACAAGGTCGAGGGCGACCTTCGCCGTGATGTCGGACTGGACATCAAGAGAATGGTCGAGATCAACTGTTACAGAGGCATCCGTCACAGAAAGGGACTGCCCGTAAGAGGACAGAGAACCAAGACCAATGCGAGAACCCGTAAAGGTCCCGCAAAGACAATTGCGAATAAGAAGAAGTAAAGGAGTGAGAACAGCAGATGGCAGCAAATAATGCAAAGAAAACCGTTGTCAGGAAGCGGAAAGAGCGTAAGAACATCGAAAAGGGTGCAGCGCATATTCGTTCCACCTACAACAACACCATTGTCACGATTACCGATATGAACGGCAATGCCGTATCGTGGGCGTCCGCCGGAGAGCTGGGCTTCAAGGGCTCCAGAAAGTCTACCCCGTTCGCAGCACAGTCTGCAGCAGAGACTGCAGCAAAGATTGCCGTTGATCATGGAATGAAGACCGTAGAAGTGTTCGTAAAGGGACCCGGATCGGGACGCGAATCCGCAATCCGTGCGCTTCAGGCATCCGGTCTGGAAGTTACCCTGATTAAGGATGTAACTCCCATTCCTCACAATGGTTGCAGACCGCCTAAGAGAAGACGCGTCTGATGAATTCGAAAAGGAGGAAATACAACAATGGCAAGATATATTGGACCTTCGTGCAAACTCTGCCGTCGTGAGGGCAAGAAGCTCTTTCTGAAGGGCGACAGATGCGTATCCGGCAAGTGTGCAATTGATCGCAGACCCACCGCTCCCGGTCAGCACGGTGCATCCACCAAGAAGCTGAAGGAATACGGAATGCAGCTCCGTGAGAAGCAGACTGCAAGAAGATATTACGGCGTGCTGGAGAAGCAGTTCCGCGCATACTTTGATATGGCTGATAATATGGAAGGCGTTACCGGTGAGAACCTTCTGAGCATTCTCGAAACCCGTTTTGACAATGTGGTTTACAGAATGGGTATCGCTCCCAGCAGAAACGAAGCCCGTCAGATGGTTCTGCACGCACACTTCAGACTCAACGGCAAGAAGGCAAACATCCCTTCTATCCTTCTCAAGGTCGGCGATGTGATCTCCGTAAGAGAGGAGAGCAAATCTTCGCCCAGAATGAAGCAGCTTCTGGAAGCAATGGAAACCACCACCGCTCCCAAGTGGCTTGAGGTTGACAAGACCAATGCAACCGCAAAGGTCGTAGCACTTCCCAAGCGTGAAGATATTGACTTCGACTTCAACGAGCAGCTTATCGTCGAATTGTATTCGAAGTAATACAGACCTCCGCAATGCTCAGGTTTAGAAATAAACCGTCAGGAACAAAGCATCTATAATAATAGGAGGGTATTATTGTGATAGAAATGATTGAAAAGCCCAACATCACCACCGAGCTGTTAAGCGACGACGGGACTCACGGCAAGTTTGTCGTAGAGCCTCTCGAGCGCGGCTACGGCACTACGCTGGGAAACTCACTGCGCAGAGTTCTGCTCAGTTCACTTCCCGGAGTAGCTGTTGTCAGCATCAAGATTGATGGTGTACTGCATGAGATTTCTACAGTCCCCGGCGTAAAGGAAGATGTCACAGAGATCGTCCTGAACGTCAAGGGTATCGTTGCAAAGCTCTATTCCGAAGAAGCCAAGACCGTATTCATTGATATGACGGGTCCCTGCGAAGTGGTCGCCGGCGATATCAAGCAGGACACGGACATTGAGATTCTGAATCCCGAGCTTCATATTGCAACACTCAGTGACAATGCCAGATTTTATATGGAACTTACATTCGATCACGGCAGAGGGTATGTTTCCCAGGATCGGAACAAGCAGCTTGCCATCGAAGCTGCAAACGATCACTCTCATCCCTTCGTTGCGACCGATAAGTCCAAGCAGGCAAGCGCACCTGTGATCGGAACGATTTTCACCGATTCGATCTACACTCCTGTCTACAATGTCAGCTATACCGTCGAGAAGACCCGTGTGGGTTCGATTACCGACTATGATAAGCTGACGATGGAAGTCAGGACCAACGGCGTTATCTCTGCCAAAGAGGCACTGTCCCTCGGAGCCAAATTCCTCAGCGAGCATCTCACTCTCTTCGCTGACCTCTCAGAGGACACAAGAGATACACAGATCATGGTCACAAGTAAAGAGACCGAGAAAGAAAAAGTCCTGGAGATGACCATTGAAGAACTTGACATGTCTGTCCGTAGCTTCAACTGTCTGAAGCGCGCAGGCATCAATACTGTAGAGGATCTTATCAATAAGACCGAGGAAGACATGATCAAGGTCAGAAACCTCGGTAAGAAGTCACTGGAAGAAGTGATTGCAAAACTGCATTCCCTTGGACTGGACCTCAAGCATGAGGAAGAGTAAGGGAAAACGATAAAAGAAGGAGGTACTTTACAATGCCCGGAACAAGAAAGCTCGGCAGACCTACCGCACATAGAAATCTGATGCTCCGTGGAATGGTGACTCTGCTTCTCGAAAAGGGACAGATTGAAACCACCGTCACGAGAGCGAAGGAAGTGCGTTCTCTTGCCGAAAAGATGATTACACTCGGTAAGACCAACACGCTTGCCGCTCGCCGTGCAGCTCTCGCATTCATTACGAAGGAGAGCGTCGTAAAGAAGCTGTTTGATCAGATTGCACCTGCATACGCAAACAGAAACGGCGGTTATACCGCAATTTATAAGATCGGACCCCGTCGTGGTGACGGAGCTGAGATGGCCATCATCAAGCTCATCGGAATCGACGCTCCTGCAGCAACCGAAGCTGAGGATAAGAAGTCCAAGAAGGCTAAGAAAAAGGAAGCAGAGGCTGAATAATTCTGAGCCTGTATACAAAACTCCCGAACCCAACAGGGCTCGGGAGTTTTGGCGTATGAAGGTATTTTGGAATCTGCGACAGTACAGGCTTTTTTTGATCCGGATGCAGGAAGCCCCCTCACAACAGCCGCTCCCATCGGAAGCTGTGGATCATGCGGATCTCTTTCACCGCCTGAATCAGCTGTACGCGGGCTGTTTGAGTGTCTATGGACTCCGGATCGTCCCGACGGGCGGCAAGATAGACCTCGTATGAACTGTTGGCACTGCGAATCAGATCGTTTCCGGTAAAAACTGCCGCAATTTTTGAAAAATGATCCCAATCCTTCACAATCCGGCTGTCAAAAGCCGTGGACTCTTCATGGCGAAGCGTTTCGGTCAGTCTGTCGCATTCATGGGAGAGATAGAGATCGCATCCGATGCTTCCGGCAAAGAGAAGCAAAATCAGGATTCCGGATAAAATGATTTGTTTCACGGCATTTTCCCTCCCTTCTTCCGGCTTTTTCGAATCAGCTCGGTCTTTCCGAGGTCATCAACGGTAAACAGATAGACCTCGTCCAGCCGTGTCTTTTCTTTTTTCAGCATTCTGTGAACCTCGTCAGGGCTTAATTTGAGCCTTTCCAGCGTGTTTTCCTTGATCCGACCGTCGGCAACCAGGATGTGCATGATTCCGGGCTCGGGAGGGCGGATTTTCGGGGTTTGGTCTTCGCAGGTGGGCGGCTGTTTTTTTGCGTACAGGAAAATGGAAATGGCTCCCGATGCCTCCAGAATGGCGTAGGCTACATCGGAGGGGCTGATGACACCGTTGGTGCGCAGAATCGAATAGAATTCCTCCGGAGTGATCCGATTTTTTCGTAGCTCGCTTTGACAGATTTCACCGTTCTCAATCAGTACACTGGGGGTCCCCTCTATGAGTTTCCTCAGCTTCGGCAGATGAAAAAAGAGGGAAGGAAGCAAGATTTCCAGCAGAACGATAAAGGCGGCGGGAATCAGTGCGTAGGCAATGGGAAGGTTCGGGTCGGCAATGGGAATTGCGGCCACCTCGGACAAAAGCAGGGTGCTGATCAGCTCGGAAACCTGCAGTTCGCCAAGCTGACGCTTTCCCATCAGCCGCATGGTCAGCATGAGAAACAAATAAATCAGAAATGTTCGAAACAGCAGAATGAGCATGGTGATCCCCCTTTGATGAATAGTTTGGCAAATGTGCGGAATTTCATTCATCATTGTGAAAATCCGCATCCTGCTTGCTTAGTTGAAGATTGTATGATATAATGAAAGAAACGGTCGGTGGTGCCGTATGACGCTGCGAATTGCGGTCGCCGATCACCGATGATCCGCGGCCGCAGATTTTTTTGAAAAAAACAAGATTTTTTTGCCGTACCCCCCTTGACAAAGATGGAAGAATGTGGTAAGATAGGCAGGCTGTCGGGAAGCCGCAGGGGAGGGGAAAGAAAAAAGTTCGAAAAAAGTGAAACTTTTTTTAAAAAACCTCTTGACAA
>JBJDZJ010000082.1:0-2845 GCA_051867915.1 Eubacteriales bacterium | reverse complement strand
AAAGACAAGGGGTTTGGACAAGAAGTTTCAAAAAAGTCACACCGCGTTTACTTTTTTCCGGCTCACCTGCCGTCCGATCGAAAAAAAGAGCGGAATTTTCTTTCGGCATCGCCGAATTCGCACTGCCGAAAAAGAGCGTTACGCCTTTGCAGACTCCCTTTCACGAAGGATCCGATCCCTTTCCAGCACGCCCTTCAGATACTGACCCGTATAGGAATTCTCACAGGCGGCGACTTCCTCGGGGGTTCCGGTGGCGATAACCGTTCCGCCGCCGTCGCCGCCCTCGGGTCCCATATCAATGATATAGTCCGCCGTCTTGATCAGGTCCAGATTATGCTCAATGACCAGCACGCTGTTGCCCGCATCGGCAAGACGGGAGAGAACGGCGATGAGATTGCGGACATCGGCGGAATGAAGCCCGGTAGTCGGCTCATCCAGAAGATACATGGTTTTGCCGGTACTGCGTCTTGCCAGTTCGGTAGCCAGCTTGACTCTCTGCGCCTCACCGCCCGACAGAGTGGTGGACGACTGTCCGATTTTGATATAGCCCAGTCCCACATCGTACAGGGTTTTCAGCTTCCGATAGAGTTTGGGCAGAGGCTCGAAAAAGTGCATACCCTCCTCGACGGTCATATCCAGAACATCGAAAATCGACTTGCCCTTATATTTGACCTCCAGCGTATCCTTATTATACCGCTTTCCCTTGCAGGCATCGCAGGTCACATAGACATCGGGAAGGAAGTTCATCTCGATGCACTTCACGCCATCTCCCTGACACGCCTCACATCTTCCGCCCTTCACATTGAAGGAGAAGCGTCCGCTGCCGAATCCCCTTGCCTTGGCATCGGGAGTCTCGGCGAACAGTTCGCGGATGTCGTTGAACAGTCCCGTATAGGTTGCGGGATTGGATCTGGGGGTTCTGCCGATGGGCGACTGGTCGATGGAGATGACCTTGTCCAGCTCCCGGATACCCTCGATCCGGTCGTGATCGCCGGGGCGGGTATAGGCGCCGTTCAACTCACTTGCCAGTGCCCCCAGCAGGATTCCGTTGACCAGAGAGGATTTTCCCGATCCCGACACGCCGGTGACGCAGACCAGCTTGCCCAGTGGAATCGACACATCAATATTCTTGAGATTATGCTCTCTTGCGCCGTAAATTTTCAGCCATTTTCCGTTACCGGGACGGCGGGTATCGGGGACGGCGATCCGTTCCCTGCCGGAGAGGAAGGCTCCGGTCAGGGATGCCGGATTGTTTTTGACTTCCTCGGGCGTTCCTGCGGCAACCACCTCACCACCGTGGATGCCTGCCCCCGGTCCGATGTCCACCAGATAGTCGGAGGACTCCATGGTTTCCTCATCATGCTCCACCACGATGACGGTATTGCCCACATCCCGAAGACGCTTCAGGGTTCCGATCAGCTTGGAATTGTCCCGCTGGTGAAGACCGATGGAGGGCTCGTCCAGAATATAAATCACGCCCATCAGGGAGGAACCGATCTGGGTAGCCAAACGGATTCGCTGTGCTTCGCCGCCCGACAGGGATCCCGTCTTACGGGAAAGGGTCAGGTATTCCAGCCCCACCGAACAGAGAAAATTCAGTCTTGCCCGAATCTCCTTGAGAATCTCCTTTGCAATGACGGCTTCGCTTTCGGTAAAGGTCAGACCGTTGACGAATTCCAGCTCGCTCGCCACCGGCATGGAGCAGAATTCATAGATGTTCTTACCGCCCACCGTCACCGACAGCATTTCGGGATTCAGTCTGGCACCTCCACACTTGGGGCAGACCACATCCTCCACAAATTCCTCGTAATAGTCACCGCCCCATTGCTTCATTCTCGACTGAATCATGCCGATCACACCTTCAAATGCAACGGTCTGCCGGGAGACTCGTTTATCAAAATAGCGTTCCACATCGTAGGTATGGTCGGGATCACCGTATAACAGCACATCATAGGCTTTGGGGGTGAATTTGCGGATGGGCGTATCCAGCGTAAAGCCGTGATTCTTTCCCACCGCCTCAAACAGAGGTCCGTTCCAGGTCTTGTCATCCAGCGATTTGAAGCCGTTGACCTGAATCGCCCCCTGGCGCAGGGACAGATTCTTGTTTGGGATCATCTTGTCGGGGGAAAGTCTGGGCATCTCGCCAAGTCCCGAACATTCGGTGCAGGCACCCAGCGGATTGTTGAAGGAAAACATCCGAGGTTCCGGTTCGGAGAAGGAGATTTTATGCTCCTCGCAGGCATAATTCAGCGAAAAGTCGATTTCTTCGGCGGCATCCCCCATAACGACGACCTTCAGCAGTCCGTCACTCTGATGGAAGGCGTTCTCCACCGAATCGGCAAGGCGACTGCGCATTCCTTCTCGGATCACCAGTCGATCCACCACGATCTCGACGGTATGCTTGTAGTTCTTGTCCAGTTCGATTTTCTCGGACAGATCGTACAGCGATCCGTCCACCCGAACGCGGACATAGCCCGATTTTCGGGCGTCCTCAAGGATTTTGGCATGGGATCCCTTCTTTTCCCGAACCATGGGAGCAAGGATCATGAACTTGGTCCCTTCGGGCAGAGCGAGAATTCGGTCAATGACATTATCCACTGTCTGCCGACGGATTTCTTTTCCGCAGACGGGACAGTGCGGAACGCCCACACGGGCGTACAGCAGACGGAGGTAATCATAGATTTCGGTCACCGTCCCCACAGTGGAACGGGGATTCTTGGAGGTGGTCTTCTGATCTATGGAAATACAGGGGGACAGTCCCTCGATGAAGTCCACATCGGGCTTGTCCATCTGCCCGATGAACATTCGGGCATAGGAGGACAGGGACTCCACGAACCGTCGATGT
>JBJDZJ010000081.1:0-15050 GCA_051867915.1 Eubacteriales bacterium | reverse complement strand
GTCTTCGTCGTCAATGTAGTAGGCCTCTTCCGAAAAGAGCATCTTTACGGTAGACTCAGAGCCGTCATAAGAGGTAAAGGAATGATTCTTCCGATCGCCCGACTCATACTTTTCCGCCCACTCTGCGTCAAAGCACAGGGTGTTGATCAGATAGAGAACGGTCATCGGATCAATGGGCTCATCCAGTATCTTGTCAATCATGCCGTCGGTCTGCTCCTTTACCCAGTTGTTGATGTCCTTCCGGGTGGTTTCATCAAAGGGCGCACGGTAGATTTGGGCATCGTACCAATCGGCATTGGTCTGGAGAAAGTCGGATTGAACCTCGAAACCATCCCGAATCCATGCGGAGTTGGCAAGCGTCACCTTGCAGTCCTTGGCTGAATAGAGGGTGGCGGTATAGGCATACAGACTGCGGTTGAGATCGTCTGCGCTCATGCCGAACTCCTCTTCCATCTGAGCAAGGGTTTCGCCGTCGGCGCCGTTTCCAATCATGGCAAGGCAAAGAATGGCAGACAAAGGCGAAATCAGGCTATTTTCGCCCTTTTCCGACAGCCCGGCTTTAAAGAGATCGAAAGAAAAGTCTGCATAAGCGGTCTTGAAGTCATCTGTAACCGTTCCTGCGTCCGTGGCACGGCGGTAATATCCGTCCGACAGTTCGTCGGCATGGATTTTTTGCCCGCAGGCGACGGTACAAAACAGCACCGCAGAGGCAAGGGTCAGGGACAGGGCGGATTTCAGCAGAATTTTGCATTTCATATAAGTTCTTCCTTTCATTCAACAGTTCATTCACGGAGAGTCTTCCCCGGTTGAATAGGGTGTAAAGGCGATTCCCTGCTCGTCGCAGGTGTAGGGCAGTCCGACCCATCCGATTCGGACGCCCTCCTCGGGGATTTCGGCATCGGAATCTTCCGAGGGATAAAACCAGAAGGAGACCGTGACGGTACCGTTTGCGGTATTTTCGTCCCGGATAAGGGGGACGGTCAGACGGTCACCGCCCTCGGGATGCTCGGTGTAGCGACCGTACTCAAAGGTCCATTCGGTCTTGATCGGCGTGGTAAAGGTGTCGGGGTCGATCACAATCCGAAGACTTCCCTCCCCCAGAGCGTCATCGGCAAGTCCGAAGGTCAGCTCCATCACCGGGATTTCGTCGGGAGCATATACCGACTTATCAAGAGAAAGGTCAACTTTCAGACTGTTATCCCAAAGGTTCGATCCACATCCGGGGTCGGACGGATCCGGCAAGGTGATCCGAATCGGAGGATTGTCCCCCTTGGGTATGTCCACCGTTCCCGAAGAATTGCCCATTCCCCCACCGTCATCCGGAGATGCCGATCCGTTTTTGGGCGAAAAGGGCAGGCGAAGAGCAAGAATCAGTCCAAAGCCCAGCACCAGACAGGCGGAAATGGCGGAACACAGCCGCTTTCGTCGGCGATAGGATGCAAAACAGGTGCGGACACGGCTTTCCTCTGCCTGCTCCACCAGATCGTCGCCGATCTGCCCGATACTTCGCCAGATCAGATCCTTCCGATCGGTCATACCGTATATCCCTCCCTTTCCAGATGCTTTTTCAGGTCCTTGCGGGTTCGGGACAGCCTTGCGGAGACGGCATTGGCGCTCATACCCGTCATTTCTGCGATTTTCGATACGGGATCGGAGTAGAAATACCGGCGGATAAAGATCAGACGGCTCCTTTGATCCAGCCCCCGCAAAAAGCCGTCGATGGAGCGACCCAGTTCGACCTCATCGGTGATATCCCCGTCCGGCAGAGTCTCATCCAGCTCATGGGACAGGCAGACAATCTCCGCCGAGCGTTTGGCGGCATGCTTTTTTTCGCAGACATTATAGGAAAGATTCCGGACGATTTTGCAGAGATAAGCATAGTAGTTCATGGGACAGGTCGGCGGAATCTGCTGCCAGACCGCCAGATAGCAGTCGTTGACGCATTCTCTGGCGTCCTCATAATCCTCCACGATGTTCCGTGAAACGCCCACAAGCACCCGTCCGTACTTGTGATCGGTTTCGGCAATTGCCTGTTCGTCCCGATTGAAAAAAAGACGGATAATCGCAGCGTCCTCCATACCGCTCACCTCCTTGATTTGTGTCTGAAAGGTCCTTTCAATACGGAAGTCAGATTTTTTTCCCGAATCTGACAGGTTTTTTTCGATTTTTTTCAGTATACCAGAAATTTTCCGCAAATGCAATAGGGGACAACAATTATCCCGGATTTTCAAAGACCGCCCCTGTTTGATTCCGGATAAAGCCTGTCCGTTTCGGCAATCGCAAATCGGGAGCGCCGATTTGCGGCTCTCCCGATTCATTCACGGCATCTCCCGGATTGCCGTCCGAAGGGCATCGGCGTCCTGAAGGGTGTTCAGCGGGGACAGACTGACCCGCACCGCCCCACCCTTCGGCGTCCCCAGCAGTCGGTGTGCCAGAGGCGTGCAGTGAATCCCCGCACGGGTACAGATCCCTCTGCCCGACAAATAGGAGGACACCTCCGACGGGGCATATTTATCCACATTAAACAGAAGCGCACTGCCGGGAGCATGGGTCGGTCCGTAGATTCGCACCCGACCGGTGGACAGCAAACGGTCACAGATGGCAGTCAGCAGTTCGGATTCCATCTTTCCGATCTGATCTACGCCGATTTTACGGACGAAGTCGATTCCCGCTCCCAGTGCGGCAATGGCGGGAACCGGAAGCGTCCCCGCCTCCAGCCGCTCGGGCAATACATCGGGCATCCCGGGCAGATAGGATGCCAGCCCGCTGCCGCCCTCCAGAATCGTCGCAATAGAAGCATCCGGCACATTCCCGCCGAACAGCACAAAACCGCTGCCCATGGTTCCGAACAGACCCTTATGTCCGGGCGCGCAGAGGGCGTCGATCTTCATTTTTTCCACATCAATGGGAACCGCACCCGCCGACTGGGCGGCATCCACCACGAAGCGGATATTCCGCTCCCGACAGAGTGCGCCGATCTTCTCAACAGGCAGGGTGATCGGCGCCACATTGGAGCGGTGACAGGCGGCTATCAGACAGGTTTCGGGGCGAATCAGCCGCCGTATGGAAGCCAGTATATCGTCGGCAGAGCCTCTGACACTGAATACATCGTACCTGCATCCCTGCCCACGCAGGCTCTCCGCCGGGCGACGGACGCTGTTGTGCTCCATTTCGGAAATCAGAATATGTCCTCCCGGCTTCACCAGCCCCTTCATGGCAAAATTCAGTGCCTCGGTGGCGTTGACCGTAAACACCACCCGCTCGGGCGATCCGCCGAACAGGGCGGCAATCTTCTCTCTCGTCTCATAGACCGCCTCCAGCGATGCCAGCGCCAGCGGATGAACGCCTCTGCCCGGATTTCCGCCGCAGTCCCGCATGGCCCGTGAGGCGGCCTCATACACCGATTCGGGCTTCGGATAGGTCGTGGCACCGTTATCCAGATAGTGAATCATTTATCGGTTTCTCCCCTTGTTTTCGGTTTGTTTTTCGGTATCATCGGTTACCAGTCTTCCGAAGGGGATGTCGGACACCTGCAAGACACGGACTCCCGGTTTCCCGTCGGCATATGCGATCCGAAGCCCATAGGAGCATCCCGCATCGCTGTATTTCGGCGGCAGTCTCACAATCTCGGATCCGATCCCGTTTGCCGCCAGCATTCTCTGCCCCTTCATCGCCGCCGTCGCCGATTGCATGGTTATGATGGCTCTCTTCATGTTTGTTTCTCTTCCTTTCTCTTACGACGATTCTACGCTTTTTTATCAGCATATGTTTGGAAAGGAAAATTGTGCGAATCCTCTTGACAAAGCGAATGCGGTATGGTATAACGAGAAAAAGTTCGTCCGAACGCAGAACGGAGTTGCAATTTTGAAAATCACATTTTACGATCTGAACGAAACAACCCTGATAATCAGCGACGGCGTCCGGGAGAAAACCGTCGATCAAAGTTCCCCCGGTTTTGAGACTGCCCCCGATTGCCGCCAGATCACCGTTGAAGAAATCACCGGTGTGCGGAAAAAGTCGGTGTCAGAAAAGCTGGGATTTGCCCTGATGTCCTTTTTTACGGTTGCCGTTCGTGCTTTGCTGTTTCCAAACAAGCATCTGGTCCAATGCCTCTACCCCTACAAAGTCACGGAAAAGATTTCGGTAAACGATCCCAACCGTGAAAGCGGCTTCATCGGATTCCATCCCTGCGAATATGTGGAATACGAGGGTCGGTATACCCCGCCATCCTTTGAATTCGGCAGTGCCTTTTCCCACGGCAGGCCCGAATTCACACTGGATGAGGATGCCATCTCCGAGCAGATCGGCAGATTCCGGACCAATCTGGCGGTATCCATGGTGGTTCTCCTGCTGATTCCTCTGATTCTTTTTATCACGGCGGCAATCTGGGACACGCCGGTTCTGGGTGTCATCGCCATCGGGCTGATGATTCTGGCATTTCCCACCGTAATTGTGTATTTTGTCCGACTGAAAAAGCAGATTTGTGCCGTTCGAATGCGAATTGAAAGGGAGCTTCCCTATCTGAACGAACACGGCGGGAACAACCGGTCGAGAGTATAAAAACTGCCGCAAATGCTTGTTTTACCAAGCATTTGCGGCAGTTTTGTTTGAATCAAAGGCGATTATTTGGTTCCGAAGATCCGGTCGCCGGCATCTCCCAATCCGGGGAGAATGTAGCAGTGTTCGTTCATTCCTTCGTCCAGATGGGCGCAGTAGATGTCCACATCGGGATGCGCTTCGGTCAGAACCTTCAGTCCTTCGGGAGCTGCAATCATGCACATGAACTTGATGTTCTTGCCGCCTCTTTCCTTGATGAAATTGATAGCGGCAACGGCTGATCCGCCGGTAGCAAGCATCGGGTCGGTGACGATGATCTGACGCTCGCCGATGTTCTGAGGCAGTTTGCAGTAGTATTCATGAGGCTTCATGGTAACTTCGTCCCGGTAGAGTCCGATATGACCCACCTTTGCGGTCGGAACCAGTTCCAAAACGCCCTCCACCATGCCGAGTCCCGCACGCAGAATCGGTACAACCGCCATTTCGGGGCCTGCAAGAACCTTTGTCCTGCAGGTGGTCAGAGGCGTAGTTACCTCAATTTCCTTCAGAGGCATATCCCGCAGGGACTCGTAACACATGAACATGGTCACTTCTTTGACCAGTTCACGGAATTCCTTGCAGGAGGTCTCCACCGAGCGCATGATCGATATTTTATGCTGAATCAGCGGATGATCGAAAACGGTAATCTTTCCCATACAGAACTCCCCTTCCAATCAGACTTTCTTCAGATCGGGACTGATGTCTTCCGCATCAAAATTGTAGTCCTTGCCGGGCAGAATGGCATTGAGGACGATACCTGCAATGGAGGCAACTGCCAGTGCGGACAGCGAAATGGTCACACTGCCGATGGTGAAGGTTGCCGCACTGCCGAGTCCCAGTGCGCAGACCAGAATGACGGCTGCGATAATCAGGTTGCGGCTCTTGCTGAAGTCTACCTTATGCTCGACCACATTGCGGACGCCGATGGCAGAAATCATACCGTACAGCACGAAGGAGATACCGCCGATGACTGCCGTGGGAATCAGGTTGATCAGTGCAGAGAATTTGGGGCAGAAGGAAACCAGTGCCGCAAAGATGGCTGCAAGGCGGATGACACGGGGGTCATAGACTCTGGAGAGAGCCAGCACGCCGGTATTCTCACCGTAGGTGGTATTGGCGGGAGCGCCGAACAGGGACGCCAGAGCAGTCGCCAGACCGTCGCCGGTCAGGGTTCTGTGCAGACCGGGCTTTGCAAAGAAGTTCTTGCCGACGGTGGAGGAGATGGCAGAAATGTCGCCGATATGCTCCATCATGGTTGCCAGCGAGATGGGAACTATGGCAATAATCGAGCTGATGATCAGTGAACCGTTGGACCAGTCAACACCGCCGAAGACGGTATTCTTCCAATGAACGGGAAGTCCGATCCATGCTGCCGACTTCAGGTTGTCCAGTGCTGCCACCGAGAACAGCTTTAGATTCTCATTGCCTGCAATGGTGATATACTGCGCACCGTCTGCCGCAGTAACGGTTTTACCGCAGATAAGGGCGAGAATCGCCGCAACGGCGCAGGCGCCTACAACACCCAGCAGAATGGGGATGATCTTGGTCATACCCTTTCCCCAGATATTGAAGACGATGATAATGGCAAGCGCCAGCAGTGCGATGATCCAGTTTGCCTGGCAGTTGGAAACGGCCGATCCGGCAAGTCCCAGTCCGATGGCAATGATAATAGGACCGGTAACGACAGGCGGGAAGAATCTCATTACCCTGTTTGCACCCACCAGACGGATGAGCCCCGCAAGGATCAGGTAAACAAGTCCTGCGCAGGCCACGCCCAGACAGGCATAAGGCAGGAGCTGTGCCGTGGTCATGTTCTCATAACCCTCAGTTCCGGCAAGACCGGTAATGGCACTGTATCCGCCCAGAAAAGCGAAGGAGGAGCCGAGGAATGCGGGAACCTTTCCGCCTGTGATCAGATGGAACAGAAGGGTACCCAATCCTGCAAACAGCAGAGTGGTAGCGACATCCAGTCCGGTCAGCAGAGGAACCAGTACCGTTGCGCCGAACATGGCGAACATATGCTGGACGCCCAGAAGAAGCATCTTCGGAACACCCAATGTTCTGGCATCGTAAATGCCTTCATCACCGATTGTGGTCTTTTTCTTCATAATCATTCTCCTTTTTAATCCGTTTCGGCAAACCCCACCGCAAAAAAAGCAGATAACCCATATGTTATCTGCCTTAATTTATAAAATAGGAACAAAAGCCACGGACACATCAGCTGTGGCAGGAAACATTTTCAACATAGCACCGTGAAGAATGTCTTTCATCGCCATTTTCGTATCCTCGCATCCGTCCGATTCCGGTCGTATTTTGCCGTTTTCTGAATTGTATCATATTTGTTAAGAAATGTCAAGAGTTTTTGAAAAAAAGATTGACAAATTGTTAAAGAATTCAGACAAAGCTATCTGGACCCCTTATCATTCGAAATTCACGAACCGTCGGTACCTGCGAAGGGGGTATTCCCCGTCATGAACCTCGCCGCAGAAGGCGGCGGACAGATCGCCCGCCCGCATGATCCTGCACAGCCCCGCACGAGCCAGCCGATCGGTAAGGGCTTCCCGGTTTTGCGGCTCACAGATCAGGGCTACCGACTGCAGATAGCCCTTTTTTCTGCGTAGTTCGGCAATCAGACGGCTTTCCGGCAGGCGTTTGACGGGACAGCTGCCGAACATTCCGGACAGCACCAGTTCCGAATCCTCACAGGCGATCAGTCTGCACTCATAGCCCGGATAGACCCGCTGACCGGGGTTCGATTCGTCCGACAGGAACTGTTCCAGCCGATTCTTATAGGAAAGCAGGGTGATCTCGGCGGCGCCGCCGACCGTTTTGGAAGGATGACGCCTTGCCGCATCCTCCAGATGGGGTAAAAAGTCGGCGCAGAAGGCGTGAATCTCCTCCATATTCTCCGTATCCAGAAAGACGGTCTGACAGGAGTTGCACAGAAGCTGTTTGGTCACAATGATATGCTCCGCAAGGGCGGACAGTTCTTCCTCCTTGTTCTCATATCCCGAAATGTAGGCAAAGCTCAGTTTGTGTCCCCATTCAATGAGTCGGCATCCCGTCGGCGCAAATCTTCGTACAGCCGTGACGGCCTCATCTCCGCCCCAGGTGACGATACCGTCGGCAAGCTCCGCCATTTTGCGAATGGCAAGCAGATCGGTGGAGGGGGTATCAAAAACATAGATATAATCGGCGAGGGAGGGTTCCGATTCGATCAGCTTCTGAAGGGCCAGCACCGACAAACCCTTGTCTGCCGATGGCAGTTTCAGAATATTGATGTTGCCCGTAATCAATCCCTCTGCCACGCTGAGTGCGGGCAGACCGTCCACATTGCCTGCGGCAATATGAAGGAGGACGCCCAGCGGTTCCGACCGCACCCCAAGGGGACGCCCCACAGGAGGGCGGTGAACCGATGCGCCGAAGGGATTCTCCCCAAGCTCGTTTTTCAGCCGCCAGATCAGGGCGTCGGGATGGAGTTGATCGGTCAGAGTTCGGACATGATGCTCGATACCGTCGATATCCAGCGAAGAGATGATCTCATCAAATTCGCCGGCAAGGATTCGATCCCGCAGTTTTGCCAATGCGGTACAGACCGATCGGGGATCCGACCGTCCTTGTTCCAGAGTTGCCGTCAGATCGTCCGGGAGCGACTCCAGAAGCCGATCCTGGCAGGATGATTCATACAGCTTTCCCTTGTAGAGAATCATAGACTTCCCTCCCCCATTTTGGACAGATATTCCGCCGCACCTGCGGCACAGGTTTTGATGTCGGACAGTCCCACCCTGCCGATGATCTCCAGATAGGGTGCCGGATTGCCGCAGGGACAATCCCGACCCGGGTGAAGAATGCCCAGATCGTCGGTCATGACGCTGAGAATCGGTGTTGCCTTCACCATGGGCGTCATCAGATTGACCAGTCCCACCTGACCCATAGGCAGGGGATCCATTGTATGCACATCCCGCACCAGCACACGGGAATAGACCGGCACATGGAAATGATGGCAGGGGCAGTCGCAATAGAGAATCGGATGCTCGACGGCGCCGAAGAATTCGACGATCTGATCCTCCTCCACATCCAGCACCCGTTTTGCCAGATCGTAAAGGATCTGTTTGTCCACCTGCTCCAGATAAAACTGTTTCCATCCTCCGCCCAGCATGATCTTGGAGCCCTTCGGAAGGCGAACCCGGATTCCCTTCTCATCCATACGCTTGAGGACGAAGTAAGTATAGGAAGGAAACCCCATAAACCGGGTGGGAAACTTCGACCTGGCGTATTTCCGAACCGCCTCGATGACGCCGTCCAGATCGGGAGAATAACTGCCGTTTTTCCAGATCAGCGCATATTTTCTTCGGATAGCGGGAGCAAAGAAGGTCGCTCCCAGTGCCGTCTTTGTGACGGCGGTCTGATTGCCCCTGTGGGGCTTATATCCCAAAACGATGTAATTGGTGGGCATGGGCGAAAACAGTTTCCGCCCCCGACTGACCTTCAGCACCATCCGAAGTCCGCAGAGCAGTCCGCTGATCTCAAAGCGGATCCGACTGAAATGCCCTTTGGTTCCCGAGGAGGTGGCAAGAACAGGTGCCTTGACTGCCGTCAGTGAATACATCTCATGGCTTTTGAACAGAAGGGTCGGCAGAGGCGGCAGTCCTGCCAGACCGTCCGCAGATTGAAGATCGTCGGGCGAAAAGGCCATTCCGTCCAGATTTTTGCGATAGTCGGCGCAGTGTTCATATTGATAGGCGCAGTTTTCACGCATGGCCTGCACGAAAAGCGTTTCACTGCCGTCAAGATCGTAGGGATCGGCAGACCGAAAGAGAGCTTTGCGGTATTTCATAGGAACCTCCCGATTCAGAATCACGGCGGGGAGGGGCTTGCCCACGGATGCGGCGGACCCATCCCGTGCCTTCATGTGCATAACATATTCATGGCGTTTACACAGTATATTTTACCACAAAAGCCGTCTTTTGTCAACCCTGCCATCTTTTTTGGCAAGATGTATCAAAAATGCAGATAGGATCAGACAGAGCCGATCCGACGCCTGCAAAGGCTGAAAAAAATGAAAGAAATTCGGCAAAACCCTTGCAAAATCCAAAAGAATGTGCTATAATGGATAAGGTTGGCAGTACAAAGGTGCATTTCGGTCCGATCGTACCCGGTTTGCTCCTTCCGTTTTTGTCGGCCGTTGACCCATGGTTGCAAATTTAATTTTATCATATTTTTGGAGGAATTATTATGGAAAGATTAAAGGACAAAGTTGCCATTGTTACCGGCTCTACCAGCGGTATCGGTATCGGCATCGCAAAGCTGTTTGCAGCAGAAGGCGCAAAGGTTGTGATCTGCGGCCGCAGACAGGAAAAGGGACAGGCTGTGGTTGATGAAATCGTAAAGGCCGGCGGAGAAGCCACCTACCATTTCATGGACATCACCGCAATCGAGAGCATCGAACAGCTTTTTGCCGACACCGAGGCAAAGTACGGCAAGATCGACATTCTGGTCAACAATGCCGCAAATGTTGGTCTGAAGGACGGCCGTGTGGACGAGCTGACCCTTGACATGTGGGACGCTATTTTCCAGAGCGATGTCCGCGGTACCTTCTACGCCACCAAGTGCGTTCTTCCCTACATGGAGAAGATCGGCGGCGGCTCCATCATCAACATCGGATCCATGGCATCCTGCCTGGGCGATCTGGGCTCCACCGCATACGCCTGCGCAAAGGCCGGCGTGGACAAGCTGACCCAGTACACTGCTCTTCAGTACGGCAAGAAGAACATCCGTTGCAACTGCGTCCGTCCCGGTCTGATTGTGACTCCTCAGAACGAGGCATATGTTCCTCAGGTGCTGAAGGACATCTTCCTGAGCAACATCATGGTCAACCGTTACGGCTGTCCCGAGGACATCGGACATATGTGCGTTTATCTCGCATCTGACGAGAGCAGCTATGTGACCGGACAGATCGTCAATGTGGACGGCGGTCTGAACTCTCATGTTTCCACTGTCGCTCAGTTCAGAGAGATGAAGTCCCGTACCTGGTAATTCGTACACAGGGCAAATCACCGTGAAAGGGTGATTTGCCCTGAATTTTACATCAAACGGTCTCAAATGATCTTACTTTCATTTGAGACCGTTTTTTTTCGAAAAAAAATCTCACTTTTTGTAAAGGTACCTTGACAATTTTGAAATCCTGTGCTACAATTATAAAGGTACCTAACAAATAAAGGAGTGAACCCCATGTCTGCATATCCGAACAAGAAAGAGCAACAGGCAACAGAACGCTATCATTCCGCAGATATCAACGACAAGCTGATTATCAATCTGCGGGATATGGGACAGACCATCCGTCAGCTTTACGAAGGAAAGGGGAGTCAGAAGCGGATTCTGATTATTCTGCTGGAGGTGGGAAGCATAACCCAGAGAGAGTTGACAACCCGTCTGGGCGTTCAGCCGGGATCTGCCAGCGAGGTCATTGCCAAGCTGGAAAATGCCGGACTGATCCTTCGGACCGTCAGCCCCGACGACCGAAGAACCGCCAACATCCGATTGACACCCGACGGTGAGCATCTGGCTCAAATTGCCCTGGAGGATCGCCTGAAGCGGCACCGGGAAATGTTTTCCTGCCTGAGCGATGACGAAAAGCAAACCCTTCTTTCCCTGATGGAAAGGGTCTGCGGTGACTGGGATGTGCGATACCGTAAAAAGCAGGAGGAAAAACCAAATGTGGAAGTATGTTAAACGCTATCTGCCCTTCGCCGTTCTTGCCGCTCTGTTTATGTTCGGCGAAGTGCTGATGGATCTGATTCAGCCCGGCGTTATGAGTCGGATCGTCGATGAAGGTGTTCTGGGAATCGGAAACGGAGGCACAAGCAATCTGAGGCTGATCTGGACGCTGGGACTTCAGATGATCTGCATGGTTCTTTTCGGAGGACTTTGCGGATCACTCAACAATGTCTTCGTCCATATGACCGGTCAGAACATCGGCAACGAGATCCGAAAGGACTGCTTCAGCAGAATCATGTCCTTTTCATTTCCCCAGATTGATAAATTCGGCACCGGATCCCTTGTGACAAGAGTCACCAACGACATCACCCAGGTGCAGAATTTCGTATCACAGTTCGTCAGAGGTATGATCCGCACCTCTATGCTGATGTTCGGAAGCATCTTTTTCATGTTCCGTCTGAATCGGGACTTCGGACTGATCGTCCTCTGCGCCTTCCCCCTGATCGTGGGCTGTCTTGCCTTCTGTCTGGCCAAAGCCAATCCCCTGTTCACCAAACTTCAGGCTCATCTGGACGCCATCAACAGCATCATGCAGGAGGATGTGTCCGGCATCCGCATCATCAAGGCCTGTGTACGGGAAATCTATGAAAAGATCCGCTTCGGCAAGGCCAACGACGAACTCATCAAAACCCAGCTGAAGGTGCTGGTCATCTTCGCCTTCATGAATCCGATCATCAATGCTCTGATGTATGTGGTGGTGGCGCTGATTCTGCTTGTCGGATCCTTTGAAGTGGGAACCGGCGGCGCAACGCCCGGCAACATCATGGCTGCCATTACTTACACAACTCAGCTTCTCAACGGCATCCTTCAGCTCGTCATGCTGTTCCAGAATATTTCGAGAGGGATCGCCTCCTGGAAGCGCACAAAGGAAATTCTGAACAGCGAGCCCGAATTGAAGGACGGCGATTTCGACGGCAATACCGATCTGCACGGCGATGTGGAACTGCGGGATGTTTCCTTCTCCTATCCCGGTGCCGGTCAGACGGTGCTGGATCATGTCAGTCTTCATATACACGGCGGAGAAACCATTGCAATCATGGGCGCCACCGGATGCGGAAAAACCAGCCTTGTCCACCTGATTCCCCGTTTTTACGATGCGACAGAGGGTGCCGTTCTGGTAGACGGCGTCGATGTGCGGGAATACCGTCAGACGGCGCTGAGAGACAAGGTCGCCATTGCCCTGCAAAAGAGCGAGCTGTTCAGCACCTCCATTCTGGAAAACATTGCCTGGGGAAAACCGGGTGCCGACGGTACGGCAATCCGAGCGGCGGCAGAGGTCGCACAGGCGGACGGATTCATCTCCTCGACTGCCGATGGCTATCACACTGCCGTGGCCGAACGGGGCATGAGCCTGTCCGGCGGTCAAAAACAGCGGATTTCCATCGCCAGAGCCCTTCTGAAAAATGCCGAAATTCTGATTTTCGACGACTCCACCAGCGCACTGGACCTCAAAACAGAGGCGAACCTCTACGAGACCCTTCAAAATGCCATTCCGCACTGCACGAAAATCATGATCGCACAGCGTATTGCTTCGGTTCGCAGAGCCGACCGCATTGTGGTTCTGGAAAACGGAAGGATCGCCGCCTGCGGCAGTCACGAGGAGCTGTTGAAGAATTGTTCCGTATATCAGGACATCTATCAGTCCCAGATCGGAGAGGAGGCACTGAGCCATGAGTGAGAAAAACGATCAAAGTCAGAAACTGGTCGAACGAAGCATTCCCGGAATGAACCGAGGTGCCCGCTTTGCAGAAGTCGAGCACGCCGAACACATCGACGCAACTCTCAGGCGCATTGTCTCCTATTTTATTCACGAAAAAGCCATGGTCATCGCCATGCTTGCCGTGGTGATCTTCGGAACGCTTTGCGGCGTTTATGCGCCCAGCCTTCAAAGCAACGCCATTGATATTATTGCCGGTTCCCGAGCGGGAAGCCTTTGGCAGACGCTGATCTTTATGCTTGCCGTCTACCTGCTTTACAGCGGCAGTCAGCTGTTGCAGGCTCTGTTCAGCGCCAAGCTCAGTCAGAGAATCGTGAAACGGATGCGGGAAGAGCTGTTCGGAAAGCTGGTGGATCTGCCTATCCGGTATCTGGACACCCATTCCCACGGCGATGTCATGAGCCGCATGACCAACGATATCGAGAACATTTCCACCACCGTTTCCCAATCCCTTCCCTCCCTGTTCTCGGGTGTACTGACCATCATCGGCACCGTCGCCATCATGATGTGGTACTGCTGGCAACTGGCGTTGCTCAGCTGTGCAACCGTCATCCTCACGCTGATTGCAACCAAGGTTCTCTCCGGGAAAGTCCGGAAATTCTCCAGAAAGCGTCAGCTTCTGCTGGGTCAGCTCAACGGCACGGTGGAAGAAATGATCTCGGGCTACCGCACCGTAGTTGCCTACAACCATCAGAATCTGACCGCAGTGGAATTCTGCAAAACCTCAGACCAGCTGACCAAAGCAGGCATCCGAACCGATGTATTCAGCGGCGTTATGGGACCCATTATGAACTGCATCGGCAACATCGGTTTCGTCATCATTGCGGCATTCGGCGGCTATTTCTCGGTATACGGACTGATTTCGGTGGGCGTGATTTCGGCGTTCATTGTCTACGCCAAGCAGTTCAGCCGCCCGATTAACGAACTGGCGCAGATTTACGGTCAGCTTCAGACGGCGATCGCAGGCGCAGAGCGGGTCTTCACGGTTCTGGACGAGGAGAACGAGGACAAATCCGGTGGGGATCTTTCCGACAGCGAAAAGGCCACCGTCACCTTCCGAAACGTCGGATTCTCCTATAACGGCAGGGATCCCGTGATCCGGGACTTCACCTTAACCGTTCCGTCGGGTAAGAAGGTTGCACTGGTTGGCGCAACCGGCAGCGGTAAAACCACCGTTGTCAATCTGCTGATGCGGTTCTATGACATCGACAGCGGCGACATCTTCATCAACGATCAGAATCTTCGGGATCTCTCACGGGACAGTCTGCGCAAGAATATCGCCATCGTTCTTCAGGACACGGTTCTTTTCTCGGACAGTGTCAAAAACAACCTCAAATATGCCAGAGAGGATGTAACGGCAGAAGAGCTTGAAAAGGCGGTGGAAATGAGCCGATGCAAGGACATGATTGCACAGCTTCCCAAGGGATATGACACCCTGCTGACCGGATCGGGCGAAAACATCAGTCAGGGTCAGCGTCAGCTGATTGCCATTGCCCGCGCCTTCGTTGCCGATCCGAAAATTCTTATTCTGGACGAGGCGACCTCCAATGTGGACACCCGTACCGAAAAGGCCATTCAGAACGCCATGCAGATGGTCATGCGCAACCGTACCAGCATTGTGATCGCCCATCGGCTGTCCACCATCCGGGACTCGGATCTGATCGTCGTCATGGATCACGGACAGATTGTCGAAAGCGGTAACCACGACGCCCTGCTGGCAAAGAAGGGCAAGTATTATGAGCTGTACATGACCCAATACGCCGGATTCGCCACCTGATTTCAGCCGATCGGGTCGTCAAAGGGCCCTGTCCCAACGGGCGGCAGGGGTCTTTGACGGAAGCAGACCGGAATTTTCACACCGAAAGCCCCGCTGTCGGATCGGGTTCCGACAGCGGGGCTATGGAAAATTGAAGTGCCCCCTGTCAAGTAGACAGACGAAAAAACAAAAATATTTACAAAT
>JBJDZJ010000080.1:0-2932 GCA_051867915.1 Eubacteriales bacterium | reverse complement strand
TACCATAGGAGGCTCTTTTTTTCAATTGTCCGTTTTTAACGGACTTGTGCACTTTGACGGGATAGGGGTGAAGTGCTGTTTCGGATCAGAGTCCGAACTTTCACGGTCGGAATTCGCAGTGACTTATGCGTCTTCCTTCAGGACGGTAACGCTGACCTTGACCTGAGCCTGAGTTCCCTCGGGAAGTCCCTCGGTAACGGTTCCGAAGAAGCCGTACTTCTTGGGAGTGTTGGGATCGTAGTCGAAGCAGTCCCAGTTGACGGGGAGAACCTTCGCCTCTACGAACTCGGTTTCCTCACCGAACTCGGCGATGTCTGCAGCAGTCAGCGTGCGGACGGAGTACTCGGAAGATTCAAAGAGCTGGTTGTAGGTACGCAGACCGACGGTACCGTTGACAAAGGTTCCGGTTTTGCCGGTGTAGAGGGTTTCGCCGTTGACCTTAACGATGAAGGCGTCCTGATAAACCAGAACTTCAAGAGTGTAATCGGTGTTGGGCTGGTAGTCAATGTCGATGTTGGCGATGGAGGTCCAGTTGTTCTGAGCACTGCCTACGCAGAGGCTTCCTTCAGCGTCGCCGATGCCGACATACAGTCCGTTGTAGCTGTCGGGTCCTTCGCCGGTTACTTCGGTTGCACGGAAGATGATACCGAAGTTGTTGGAGGGTGTTTCAGCGGTGCCTCTGATGACCGTCTTGATGGCATAGTTGGCGTAAACCTCGGTGCCGATGTTGGCCCACTCGGCGTCGGTCACATAAGCCTTGATCTTTGTGGAGCCGGAAGTGGTGGCAAACTTGCCGCCGCCGATCTCGGCAACTTCATCGGGGTCGCAGAGGGTCCAGTTCTCGGCAAAGCTCTCAGCCGTGCTGAAATTTTCGGAGAACAGCGTGGTGGATTCGGTGGGAGCCGTGGTGGGAACATAAACGGTCAGCTCGGAGGGCAGCTGTGCGATGACATCCTCTTTGGAGGTTCCGTAGTCAACCTTGAAGCTGTCAACGCTCTCGATTTCGTAATCGGTCTCGACCTTGGCATAGGCGGAGGTAAGGGTGGTGGTTGTCGTAACCGTTGTCGTGGAAGCGGCAGATCCGGTTGTCGTTCCGGTGCCGTTATCGTTTCCGCCTCCGCAGGAGGTCAGTGCCAGCGCCATGGAGGATGCCAGCAGCAGGGCAATCAATTTGACATTCTGATGTTTCATGAAAAACTCATTCCTTTCTGAATATATGTGTTTTCGGATAAGCGAAACCGATCGCTTTCCGGTGATCTCCGATACGGGCGGAGATCTTCGTTCATTTTTATTATAGCATAAATTTCCGAAAATGTAAAGGCTTTTTTTGAAAGAAGTTGTGCTGTTTGCTCTTTTTCGTGAATTCCGCACAACTTTGGCGGGCGATTTTTCAGCAAATCGACAAATTCAGCGTCAAAGTTCCCAAATTTCTATTGACTTTTTGTGAAAAATGTGCTACACTGAATGGCAAATGGGTGAAGGATCGGACCGCATACCCACAGGATTTGGGCAAATGTCCGTATCCGCCGCCCGAAAATCAACGATCAGGAAGGAAATGATCCGAATGTCAAAACTGCTTCGCGCCATGAGCGCCGACGGGTCGGCACAGATTCTGGTTCTGAATTCCACCGATACGGTAAACGACGCCATGAAGATTCATCACTGCGCCAAAACGCCCGCCGTCGCCCTGGGACGGGTTCTGACTGCCGCCTCCATGATGGGCTCCACCCTGAAGGATAAGGGCAACACGGTTACGGTCAATGTGCGGGGAGACGGCGTAAACGGGCATATTCTCGCCGTTTCCGATTATATGGGCAATGTGAAGGGGACGGTGCAGAATCCCGGGACCGACAGCCCGACTCAGTCCGGGCGGGTCAACATGCGCAGAGCGGTGGGCAAGGGAACCCTGAATGTGGTCAAGGACACCGGCGAGAAGGAACCCTATATCGGCATTGTCAATCTGGTTTCCGGAGAGATTGCCGAGGATGTGACCCATTATTATGCCGAATCGGAACAGGTTCCGTCGGTTTGCGCCATCGGAGAGGTTGCGGAGGGCGATCACTTCAAGGCGGCGGGCGGCTTCCTGGTGATGCTCATGCCCATGGCGGATCCCAAAACCGTCGAAAGACTGGAAGCGAATGTGGAAAAGCTGGGCGCATTCTCCGATCTGCTCCGCCGGAATCTGTCCAATTATGACATCGCCGCAAGGGTGTTTGACGGCATCCCCTTTGATGTGTTTGACGAGTATGAAGTCGGCTATCGCTGCGACTGCTCCCGTGATCGCATGGGCAAGGCACTGCTGACCCTTCATCCCATGGAGCTGTACAATATTCTGGCAGAGGATCATCAGATTGAGCTGGGCTGCCAGTTCTGCGGGAAGAAGTTCGCCTTTACCGGAGACGATATTGAGAAGATCCGCATCAGGGAAGGCAAAGCCAAGCCGAGGAAGACCGATTCAAATTGACGGATGCGGCGACGGATAACTGCAGCATTCTTTCCTCCCTGCCTTTTCGGCGGGGAGGAATTTGAAGAAGGGAAAATCGGAATTCCGGTCGAAAAAAAGATTGAAAAAAATCCGATTTTTTTGAAAAAACCTCTTGACAAACGAAAATAAGTATGCTATAATAACAACCGTCCCGAGGGAACGCCGTTCCAAAGAGGCAAATGGAAGTTTAGCTCAGCTGGGAGAGCATCTGCCCTACAAGCAGAGGGTCATAGGTTCGAGCCCTATAACTTCCACCAAGCATCCGATCAAGGTCGGTCGGATGCTTCAATTTGGCCTGGTAGCTCAGTTGGTTAGAGCGCTAGCCTGTCACGCTAGAGGTCGTGGGTTCGAGCCCCATCCGGGTCGCCAAACCGATCATTGATCGGTTTTGTTTTGCCTCTGTAGCTCAGTTGGTAGAGCAGGGGACTGAAAATCCCCGTGTCGTTG
>JBJDZJ010000079.1:0-15462 GCA_051867915.1 Eubacteriales bacterium | reverse complement strand
CGTGCTTTGCCACGGTGTTATTGCTCATTCCTACAGCTTCGCCAATGGTTGAGTACTGTACGGTGGAATCTATAAAATACGGAATGCCGATATTGATTCCGATCGCTGCTTCAATGGCGAATACCAGAATGACGGGAAGGGACAGGGACTTCATGGTCAGAAACAGCACGATGAATACCGCTGCAATTGCAATCAGGTTGACCTTCAGGGTATCGGCAGTAATGGTATTCATCAGATCGTAAGTGGACACACCCTCGCCTGCCAGACAATATGAATCGGGATAATAAAGATTGGCGGTTTCGCGGATCCTTTTTACAAGATCGAAGGTCTCTTCTCCTTCGTAATCCACCTCTACGGTCAGTACAAATCGGTTGTAATGTTCGGAAACCAATTGTGATAGCGTTTCTTCATCCAGGTATTCATACGGTATTTCGGAGCCTACCGTATCGGTATAGGAAAGAATGCTTTTTATCTCGGGGATCTCGTGCAATGCCGCAGACAGCTCTTGCTCGGCTTCGGGATTCCCGTTGGGAACCAATATAACATAAGTATCGCTTTTCCCGAATACCTGTTCGATGGCGGCGGTATCTCTGCCCAGCTGTGTGTCTTCTCCGTAAATTTTGGACGATCCGTAATAATAGGAGTTGGAATTGGATGCCATATAGGACGGGATCGCAACAATTACGAAGACACATGCCATAGGAATCATAACATGGCTTACGAATCGCCCGAACCCTTTGAATTCGGGCATCCACTTCTTATGACGGGTCTTTTGAATCAGGGAGTAGACGGTCAGGATGAATGCCGGCATAAAGACAAATACCGTAATCAGGCTGATGGCGATGCCTTTGGCAAGTGCCAGACCCAGATCGGGACCGATTCTGAATCGCATAAATACCAACGCCACAAAACCGATGACCGTAGTCAGACCGCTTGAAAGGATGGACGAAGTGGATTTGCAGAGAGCATCGACCATAGCACCGCGTCTGTCGGGATTTTGTTTCAGGCATTCCTCATAGCGGTGGAGAAGAAATACCGAATAGTCCAGTGAGACGGCAAGTTGCAGAATGGCTCCTGCCGCATTGGTGACGAAGGAAATCTCTCCGAAGATCAGGTTGGTTCCGTTGTTGATCAGAATCGCAATACCGAGTCCGCCGAGAACCACAACGGGTTCGAGCCATGAGGTTGTCGTAAGGATGAGAATGACGAGGACTGCCACAACCGCAAATGCGGATATTTTTGCGATTTCGCTGACCGTTCCCGTGGTGGCAAGTGCAGTGGAGACGGCGTCGCCGCTCATGGCATTTTCGTTTCCGATGATTTCACGGATTCTGTCTACCGTTGCCACTCTGTCGTTTTCATCAATTGTTACGACAAACAGAGCAGAATTGTCTTTGTAATAGGTATCGACGGTATCCCGGTCGGCGAACTCCAACGGCTCATAAATGCTGACGGAATCGTCAAGCCAAAGCACATCGGTTACGCCCTCGCAGTTTTTCAGCCTGTCTTTGTATTCGAGTGCTTCGGATACGGTCACATTTTTCACCATGACACGGGCATTGGGAATACCGCCGTCGAATTCGCTTTCCATTATTTCGAGAGAAACAGTGGATAAACTGTCCTCCGGCAAATAATCGGTCATGTCATAGTTGACTTCGACCAGATTCTGCAGGACTGCGCAGACCAGCGCCGCAACGATGAACACAACCATAATCTTTTTTGGGTTGTTTACAATCCATGTGTAGATTTTTCTCATTCAGCAGGGCTCCTTTGTGTCTTTGATGGGATTTCCCGTGATTTTGATCGTATGGTGTCCGTCCCGGATGGTAAGGGAAATCTCGTTTGGCAGGATTTTTCCGATTGCCTGATATTGAATTGTTCTCATCAGCGTTACGATTTTTCCGGTAAACGAACAGTTGCCGTCTTCATCAACGGTTCCTTCAAACGGCTCATTGTGATTCAGAATATCAAAGAATCCGCTGATCCGTTCCTGATTCTGAGTTACCGTGATACGGCCGAAGCGGTCCCCGATGGATGTTCGCATCCGGACATCGTATACGGTAGAAGTGTTTGACAACATGATGACATCCTTTCTTTTGCAACAGTACCGAAATTATAGCAGATCCCATCGGATTATAAAACGGTCAATTTGCGGATATGTGTGCAATATGGGACACAGACCCGCAGATTGACCGGTAAGTTTTCGGGATATATGGAGCATTTGTCGGAATTGTTTACAGATTGACCATTGAAATCGGAGGAGCATCGGAGAATAATAATCAGGAAATGAATCAGAAAAAACGGTGAAAACTTGGAATGAAACGGCGACGGCATCCGTAAGATTTTTATATCATCCGGCGCCGTTGTTCATAAAATGAGCCTTGATTTTTTATCGGACAGGTGTATAATAAAGTTGATCTATCTGTAAGAGGTAAGGCTATGACAAACGAAGAACTGTCTCTGAATACGAAAAAGGCATTGGCAACCGCATTAAAAAACGCAATGGAAAAGAAAACGCTGTCCAAGGTGACGGTCAGCGAACTGGTTGCCGAATGCAATCTGAACCGAAAAACCTTTTATTATCACTTTCAGGATATTTATGACCTTTTGAAGTGGATGCTGGAACAGGAAGCCATTGATGTGGTTAAAAAGTTTGACTTTATTGTCAACACCGAGGAAGCCATACGGTTTATACTGAATTATGTCGAAGAGAACAAACACATTATCAATTGTGCATACGATTCGATGGGGCACGAAGAGATCAAGCGGTTTTTCTATAACGACCTGTTCGGAGTGGTGTATAATGTCATCGAGGAAGGGGAAAAGACGCTGAATGTTAGCATTGACAGCGATTTCAAGGAATATGTTTCGACATTCTTTACCGAGGCTGCCGCAGGAATGGTTATTGATCTGGTCAAACGAAAATCCAAATGGGATAAAGAAATTGCCATACAAAATATCCTGCTGATTTGCAGAGTATCCATTCCCGGGATTCTGAAAGCGGAAGTTGAGCGGGAAGGCAAGAGCGATAACGCAAGAACAAAAACGCCCGATGAGATGCCATGAACGGTCTTTCCATACAGAACTGCCGCAAAAGCAATATGGATTTGCTTTTGCGGCAGTTTTTTCTGTTTATTCGGTTGTTCCGACGGAGGGACGCGGCCCGCTTACTTTCCGCGAAGCTTTCTGCGGGTTTCCCGATGTTCGGCGGGCAGTTCGTCCGGGCTCATGTTGGCGGGGACGGCGGTGGAGCCTTCCTTCTTCGCCGTTTCGTAATACCACTGCTTGAATTCGAGAATCTTCAGAACCTCCTTCAGTTCCTCTATCTGCCGTTCCACCGATGCCTTCTGATTCTGAATCAGCTCCAGCCGCCGATCAATGGTGCTGTCGCCCTCCATCGCCATCCTGATGAATTCCCGGATGTCTTTGAGCGGCATTCCCGTCCTTTTCAGACATTCGATCACCGAAAGCCACTCAAAATCCGAATCCTTGAACAAACGGATTCCGCCGCCCGAACGATCCACAAAGGGAAGAAGTCCCTCCTTGTCGTAGTACCTCAGTGTTGACGGTGAAATATTCAGCCGTTTCGCCATTTCTCCTACGGTGTAAATCATGTTCTGCCCCTTTCTTTTTTTGTTCACAAAAAATTTATAAAATAAGCTATTGACTTAAAGTTAACTTTAAGTTATATGATTAAGATACAGTTCTAGGATAGCAGAAACAGCATCAAAAGTCAATAGGAGGAAAGGGTATGGAATCCGAAAACATCGGCATTTTCCCCATGGGAGAAAAGAACGACGCATATGCAAAATTTTTTACGGGTCAGAGCTATCTGAATATGCTCACAGACGGTGGGGTTCGCATTGCAAATGTGACCTTTGAACCGGGTTGCCGAAACAATTGGCACATTCATCATAAGGGCGGACAGATACTGCTCTGCATCGCCGGGAGGGGCTACTATCAGCAGTGGGGACAAGAAGCCCGTGAGCTTCACCCCGGCGATGTGGTGGTGATCCCGCCCGAGGTCAGACATTGGCACGGAGCTGCCAAGGACAGTTGGTTTTCACATCTGGCGGTTGAAGTCCCGGCAGAGGAGGCTTCCAATCAATGGCTGGAAGCGGTAACCGATGAGGAGTACGGAAAACTGAAATAAAGGTCAGATACGGAGGAATGATTATGAAATATGTAACATTGTCAAACGGGGTTCGTATGCCGATGCTCGGGTACGGAGTCTATCAGGTCACCAAGGATGAATGTGAGCGGTGCGTGCAGGATGCCTTGCAGGTCGGCTATCGCTCGATTGATACCGCACAAAGCTATTTTAACGAAGAAGAAGTGGGAAATGCCATTGTGAAGAGCGGGATTCCCAGAAATGAGCTTTTCCTGACCTCCAAGGTCTGGATCGAGCATTACGGCTATGAGGAATGTCGCAAATCGGTGGAAATCTCCATGCAGAAGCTGAAGACCGATTATATCGACCTCATGCTGCTGCATCAGCCCTTTTCCGATTATTACGGTGCATGGAGGGCTCTTGAGGATTTGTATCGGGAAGGACGGCTCCGCGCCATCGGAATATCCAACTTCTATCCCGACCGGATGGTGGATCTGGCCTCCTTTGCCGACATCCGCCCGATGGTCAATCAGGTGGAAATCCATCCGCACCATCAGCAGAGGTCTGCCAAGGAATGGAATGAAAAATACGGCATACAGCCGGAAGCGTGGGCGCCTTTCGGAGAGGGCAGAGGAGGACTTTTTGAAAATGAAGTCCTGACTGCCATCGGACAGAAGTACAAAAAAAGTGCCGCACAGGTCATCCTTCGGTGGCATTTGCAACGCGGAATTGTCGTGATACCGAAATCCACCCATATTGAGCGCATGAAGGAAAATCTTGATGTGTTTGATTTTGAACTTGGCGTGGAGGATATGACTGCCATTTCCGCCCTTGACAAGGGCGTCAGCTCCTTCTTCTCCCATACAGATCCCGGTATGGTGGAATGGTTTGTGAAAATGGTGGAGGAGCGAAAAAAAGTACGGGATTCCTCAAAAGAAAACAAAAATTGGTAAGAACCGTGTGAAAATGTGAAAAGGAGATCATTGAAGATGAATAAGAAGGTATTGATTCTGTCGGGAAGTCCCCGAAAGGGCGGAAATTCCGATCTGCTTTGCGATGAATTCGGAAAGGGCGCACAGGAAAGCGGAAACAGTGTCGAAAAGATTCGGGTATCGGAAATGAAAATCGCCCCCTGTCTTGCCTGCTATGCCTGCAAAAGGGGAGCGTGTATTCAGAAGGACGATATGGCACGGGTGCTTCAGAAAATGATCGAAGCCGATGTCCTCGTGCTGGCAAGCCCCGTCTATTTCTATTCGGTCAGCGCACAGTTGAAGGCACTGATCGACAGAACCGTGGCACGGTGGACCGAAGTGAAGAACAAGGAATTTTATTACATCGTCACCGCCGCAGACGGCGAACGGGCATCCGCAGAAACCACCCTTGCCTGCTTCAGGGGGTACGCCGACTGTGTGGACGGCGCCGTCGAGAAGGGAACCGTCTACGGCATGGGCGTATACGAAAAGGGGGAAGTCAGGGGCAAAGAAGCCATGCGGGAAGCCTATGAAATGGGCAGACGGGTGTGAAACTCATCCCCCGTTGTTTCCCCTGCGCTTCTCCCGAAGAGCCGTGAAAAAGGATTGGAGCAGTGTGCGGCACTCCTCCTCCCGAACGCCGACGGTCAACTGGCATTTGTGATTGAGGGGGAGCGTGCCGATGTCGAAGACCGATCCCATGGCACCCGCCTTGGGATCGGCTGTGCCGTAGACCACCCGCTTGATTCTGGCGTTGACGATGGCGCCTGCGCACATGGGGCAGGGTTCCAGCGTGACATACAGGGTTGCCCGATGAAGCCGCCATCCGTGCAGGGCTTTACACGCCATGTCAATGGCGGCAATCTCGGCGTGGGCAAGGGCATTTTTGCCGCTTTCCCGCCGATTGCACCCAACGCCGACAATCCGACCGTCCCAGACCACCACGGCACCTACGGGAACCTCTCCCAGTGCCGCCGCCTGTCTTGCCTGCTCCAGTGCGGCATCCATGTAGAATTCGTCGGTTTGTTCAGTTATATCGCCGTAAATGTCCTCGCTCATGCTCCGACCTCCTTGATTTATGCTTGTTTTTATGTTTTACTATTGAAAACATCGTAAATTCGACGGTTTTGCCGTGCAAAACGACGGTGAAAGCCGTCGAGTCGAATTTTCGGAATAGTCGCTCAATATGCTCGCTTATCATTTCCTGTATGCGACTATTTTATCATATGGAATGCCCGATTGCAAGACGGTCGGGCGTTCTTTTGCAGGAAAATCTTGCCCGGAAAAATGCCAGCGAATAAAACCCCCTGCCGCTGCCCACACTAGCTTGGCGATATCTTGGTCGGGAAGCGGTGGTTTGGCGGTGCAATATTTGACGGTGTTTTTGTTTGGCGGACTTGCCTATGGGGCAATTGAGGTGACCTTTCGGGGGTTCACTCACTGGTCCATGCTGATCACGGGGGGAATCTGCCTGTGCGGGATCTATCTGATCGAGACCCACCTGCATCTGCCCTTGTGGGTGAAAGCGGGACTCGGATGTATACTCATTACCTCTGCGGAGTTTGCGGTGGGCGTGCTGGTGAATCGGATTCTGCACTGGAATGTGTGGGACTATTCGGGAATGCGGATGAATGTCATGGGGCAGATTTGTCCGTTGTTTTCGTTTTTCTGGTATCTTCTTTCCATTCCTGCGCTCTATCTGTGCCGATGGCTCCACACCGCGCTCCCCCTGTGGCTCCCCGGTGGGTAGGCGTGATTTTACCGATGTTCGCTTGTTTACTTGTCTGCATAGTGGTTGAAGACGGTGCAGTATTCGTCAGACCCGTCAAGGAATTGCGGAAAATTCAGATACCTCAAGCCCTCTTTCTTCAGCAGATAATTTTTGGCATATGTTGTTCGCTTTAAGGATGCTTCACCTGTCGGAAGGGAAGGATCCGTCGGGATTTCATCCAAAGGAACACCGAGCCGTTTTTCAAGATCTTCCCGACTGAGGCTGTCAATCTCCCATGTTGCTTGCTCACACATCCAAGTGTAACAGCTTTTGATTGTGACCGTTGAAGAAGAACCTGCATTCAACGGACTGACGGCATTGTGAAGCAAGTTTTCGAAAGCTCTGCGGCTGATGCCATCATATCCGTGTTTATGAAATTCTTGTTGCAGCTCTTGAACGGTGTATTTCGGCTTTGGCGGAGCCGTTTTTATCTTTGGCTTTGAATGTGACCACACCAATAACCCGATAAACCACGCAATCCATATAATGGCACCGACCGCCATACCTGCGACAGAAGAATTCCTTTCCGCAACCGAAAGGAGTATGCCGCCGAGTACAAGTGGTATGACCGTTAAGATATAGCCGCCTAAGGCTTTCCATGAAAACTTCAGATCGCCGTCGTTGAATAGCCTGAACACCACATAACCGATGCCTGCTATGATCCAAATAAGTTCCAAATATCTTTACCGCCTTGTTCTGTAATACGATCATTATATCATACGGGTGTGAAAATGTCAATATATGGTAGCTGTAATTGGGTTCACCCTCTGATTCCCGTGAAGTTGGTGAAGATGATTCCCCGTGAAAACGGTATTTTCCGTCAAACGGGGATTTTTCCGTATTCGGGGCGTATTTCCCGTCAGCCCCTTGTTTTTTGTCGGAAAATGTGGTATAATAGTCGCATAAAGCAAATTATAAAGGAGCAAAGTGAGCGACTGTTTCGAAAATTCGACTCGCCGGCTCACACCATCGTTCTGCTCGGCAAAACCGTCGAATTTCCAGAGTTTTATGGTATAATATTCCTGTCAGACCCTTGATGCCGCTTGCGAAAAATGCTGAATTTTCTTTTTTTCAATTCTATACCCAACCTTATGACCTTTGAAACCGACTTATCTGTGAAATCCGGATTGAATCAACGAAAATCGAGAATGGGAAGGGAGAGGAACGGAATTTGAACCAGATCTTTGACGGCACGGAGCAGGGCTTCGAACAGATTGTCAATGAAAACAAGCTGCTGCTTTACAGCATCGTGTACAGCATTGCCGGAAACTGCGACGCCGACGATATTGTGCAGGAAACCTTCATTCACGCCTACTATCACTGGGGAGCCATACGGGAGAAGTCAAAGCTTACCTCGTGGCTGTGCGCCGTTGCCCGGAACAAAGCCTACGACAGCAAACGGCAAAACCGTCCGTTATCTCTGGATGCGCTGGATCAGGCGGTGAACAAAGCGACGCCCGAAAGCCTGTACATCAAGAAGGAAGATCGGAACAGGCTGATAGACGGAATTTCCGCACTGTCTGAAAAGTACCGGGAAACGGTGATGCTCTATTACTTTGCCGACAAAAGCATCCGGGAAATTTCCGAGCTTCTCTCTATTCCCGAAGGAACGGTCAAATTCCGGCTCTCGGAGAGTCGGAAGAAGCTGAGAAAGGAGCTTTTTGACATGATGAACGAAGAAAAGAAGACGGTCGAACATAAGGACATCTTTGCGAAAATCAAAGAAGCGACCGAAAAGGCGAAAGAGGCTATCCTTGCCAACAACAGCGGCGCAGCTTCCGAAATCTGCGACGCTCTGATATGCGATGTCGGAACCGATCTGTCCGGGTTGACCGGAGAAGAATTAAGGATTTTGTATGACTTATATTATGCAAAATTCAGATCAATCCGCTATACGGAAGGATTGAAGGCGGCCATGCCCTACTTTGAGAAATGTGTTGAGATTGCCGAGTTCTCCGGCGATGATGAATGGATAAGCGAGACCTATTCCTTTTATGCTTCCGAGCTGTCCAATATGGGAAGAAGGGAAGAATCTGCCTGCTACAATCAGAAGGCATTGGAAAATGCAGAACGAACCGGAAAGGTCTCGCTGATTGCAAAACGCCTTTTCTGGAAAGGGATCTGCGCTCTTAAGAATGATGCGGAAGACGGAGGGCTGTCCTATTTCGAGCGAGTGCTTGACATGAAGGACGCTTTGCTGTACGATAAAGAAAACGATTCCCGCAGTAAGGAAGCCTACGGTCTTTCATACGCTGCCGCAGCCGCCCTTAAGGGAGCGGGAACGCCTGAAAATTTGTATGATTTTCAGGCAGCGCTACCCGGTATGAAAAAAGATGAGAAGGGATGGAAGCTGGCAGGAGAGCCGGGATACGGTTCACACGGTACCGTTTTACCTACTGTATTCTATCGAATCACCCGCCTTTCTCCCTGTCTGTCCGACAAGCTGATCGAAGGATATACCTTTGAGCAGAATGCCTTTTCCTATTCACATGAGCCGATTCGTTCTTTGTTTGAAGTGGTATCCATGGATGAACGGGTTGAAGTACCCGCCGGCACATTTGAGCATTGCCTTCACACCCGGTATACCGACTTTGTGAAGGAGGACGAATGCGCAAAAAACAAGCGTACCCACGGCGTCACCGACATCTGGTATGCCGAGGGGGTCGGCGTGGTCTGCCTGCATTTTGTCCCGATAGACGGGGAGGTTGAATTTGCCGGGCTGAAAAGCTATGAGACCGCTCCTGTAGCCGATGCGCCCTTCCCGGATGGCTATCTTCCCATGGCGGTCGGAAACAAATGGTCCTACGAGAGCTATGACCGGGAGGGAAAGCCCGTCTCGGAAAGCTATGACTATGAGAATTTCTATGAGGTGATCTGCATCCGGAATTCGGACGGAGCCGCCATGATCGCCCACTCCGGCTGGAGCCGCCCGAAAGAATAGACGGGAAGATAAAGATCAAGCCGGCGTTCCCGCATCCGAGAAAATCACCCAAAGGGGGGAGAATCCATGCCCGAGAAGCTGACCAAAGGGCAGAGAATTGCACTTTGGATCGTCATCATCGTCCTCTGTCTGGTCGGAATCTGCCATGCGATCTACGATGCTCCCCCGATTGCGGCAGAGGAACGGTACACCCTGACCTTTCTGGATGTGGGTCAGGGCGACTGCACCCTGATCCGGACGCCGCAGGGCGGCACTGCGCTGATCGACTGCGGAACCACCGATTCCTCCGACAGTGTGGTGGCCGCTCTCATGGGGCAGGGCATCCGTGAGATTGACTTTCTGATTTTCTCCCACGCTCACGAGGATCATGTGGGAGGAGCTGTCTCTATTCTGAATTCCTTCACGGTGAAAAAGATTTACATGGGAGACTACGACCTTTCCGGGGATGTGGGTTCGAAAATTCTCCTTGCCGCAGACTGCCCCATCGAACCTCTCACCGCCGGCGACCGGATCACGCTGGACGGGGTCGAAATCACGGTGCTTGCTCCCGATCATGCGGCGGAAAACGGAGAGAACAACGACAGTCTGGTTCTTCGCCTGAACATCGGCGGGGTCGGGATGCTGTTCACGGGGGATCTGGAGGCAGAGGGCGAGGATCAATTGGTGGACCGATACGGCTCTGACCTTCATGCCGACCTTTTGAAGGTCGCCCACCACGGTTCCAACTACTCCACTTCGGAGCGGTTTCTGGATGCGGTGTCGCCGTCCGCCGCCGTCATCAGCGTCGGCGCCTATAATACCTTCGGACATCCCGGTCTTTTGCTGCTGGAGCGTCTGAGCGGGCAGGGAATCTCCGTTTACCGCACCGATCAGATGGGATCGGTGGTCTTTTACACCGACGGCAGACAGCTGATCTGCCGGGAGAAGCCATGGACGGCATCCGGCGGAGTCTGACAAAAAATTCGAAAATTTCAAAAAAATTGCAGGGAACCCCTTGCAATTTTTTTTCTTTTGCTGTATAATGGCATTATACTGGGGTACGATGTTGATTTTCTGTTTTGATCCGCTTTGGAAATTGTGCGTCCTGAACAAATCCTGCCCGAGCGCATTTGCCTTTCTGCGCAAAATCAACAGAAATCGTCGGAAGATCCCATAATGTTACTGTTCGACAGCACAGTGGCAAAGATGAGATCACGGCTGTCGAGAAGGAGATTATATGGAAATGGAAAACAAGAATCCACTGATCCGTGAGGGCAGTGCATACGACAGTCTTGCATCCCTTTTTGATGCGGGAACCTTCGTTGAACTGTCTGCCTATGCGGGCGGCAAAGAGGGGGCCAATGTGGTATGCGGCTACGGTGCCATTGAATATGCGCCGGTTTTCGCATTTGCACAGGACTTCTCAAGAAACAAGGGGGCTTTCGGCAGTGCCGAAGCGGAGAAAATCTGCGCCCTCTATGATATGGCTAAGAAGAGCGGCGCACCTGTGGTCGGCATTTTCTCTTCTGCCGGCGCCAGAATTGACGAGGGCAACTATGCGATGTCCGCTTTCGGCAAGGTGCTGGCAAAGATCAACGAGCTTTCGGGCATCGTTCCCCAGATCGCCGTTATCGACGGTATCTGCGCCGGAATGTCTGCCGTTGCCGCATCCATGTTTGATGTGATTGTCGCTTCCGAGAAGGGCAGCTTCTACATGAATCCTCCCTTTATTCTGAAGAATCTGGGTGACAAAGAGGCAGGAACCGTCAAAAAGGCGGCAGAAAACGGACTTTGCGACATTGTTTGCGCCGATACCTCTGCGGCAATCGCAAAGGTCCGCGAGCTTCTTTGCCTGCTTCCCCAGAACAATTCCCAGGGGCTGGCAGTCAGCGAGGCGGGCGACGATCTGTCCCGCTCGGTTCCCGAACTGGAGGGACTGACCGATCCTACCGAAATCGCAAAAGTACTTGCCGATTGCGGAAGATTTGAGGCTCTGAAGTCGACCTGCGCTCCCGAGGTTGTCATCGGACTGGCGCCCATGGGCAACACCACAACCGGTATTGTTGCAACCGCGTCCGGTGCCACCCTGACTCCCAAAGCGGCACGCAAGATCTCCGGATTTTTGTCCTTCTGCGATAACTTCATGATCCCCGTTCTGACTCTGGTGGACACCAAGGGCGTGGATCTGTCGGTGGATGCCGAGAATGCCGCATACGCCAGCGAGCTTTCCCGTCTGGCATCAGCATATGCCGCTTCCACCAATGCCAAGGTGACCGTTGTTCTGGGTAAGGCATACGGTGCGGCATACACCCTGCTTGGCTCCAAGGCGATGGGTGCCGATGTGGTTTACGCCACCGAGGATGCCGTTATTTCGGTTATGGAACCCGATGCCGCCGTTCAGTTCCTGTACGGCAATGAAATCAAGACCCCCGAGGACCGTAAGGCCAAGAAGACCGAGTGGCTGGAGCAGAACGCATCTGCCGTTGCCGCAGCCGTCACCGGTGATGTGGACGATGTGATCGCTCCTGCCGATGTCCGTGCGAAGGTGGTTTCCGCATTCCAGATGCTCTGGGCTAAGGCGGACGACTCGGTTTCCAAGAAGCACTCCAAGCTTCCTTTCTGATGGGAGGAGTATTATGACAACCGTATTGAATCTGGCGGTGGACGGCGTCTCCCTGGGGGAGCGGGTCGGAACCGCACTTACCGACTCCCTGCTGGGAATGATGGTGGTTTTTTCCGCACTGATTATCCTGTGGGTGGTCATTGAGCTTTTCCACAACATTCTTTCAAAGGTGACGGAAAAGTCGAAGAAGAAGGATGAAGCGTCCGTGGCAGCCCCCGTGCAGGAAATCCCTGCAGAGGCGGTCCCCGAAGAAGAGGACGAAGCCGCAATCGTTGCGGCGATTACGGCGGCAATTTCGGTTATGACCGAGGCGCCGGTCGGTTCCTTCAGAGTGGTTTCCTTCAAGCGGGCAGAGAGCAATGCCCATTGGAACCGCAGATAAACCGAGTTTCAGATCTGAATTTCCGAATCAAATATCGCCGCCAAAGGCGGCATGGAGGTTAATATGAGAAAATTTAATGTTACCGTAAACGGCGTCGCTTACGATGTTGAGATTGAAGAAGTTGAAGCAGGTGCCGAAGCATCTGCACCCGCAGCTGCCCCCAAGGCGGCTCCCAAGGCAGCCGCTCCCAAGAAGGCGGCATCCGCTCCCGCAGGAGCAGTCGTTATCAAGGCTCCCATGCCCGGAACCATCCTGAAGGTCAATGTCAGTGCCGGTCAGGCAGTAAAGAAGGGCGATGTTGTGGCAATTCTCGAGGCAATGAAGATGGAAAACGAGATCTTCGCTCCTCAGGACGGCACCGTTGCATCGGTGAATGTCAACAAGGGAAGCGCCGTAAAGACAGAGGATGTTATCATCACCTTAAACTGATCCCATTGCAAGAACAAACTGAAAGGATGGCATAATTCAATGCTAGATAGTTTATATACATTCCTTCAGTCAATGGGAGTCTACAAGCTGTTCAACGGTGATGTTGCGTTCTGGAAGTACCTTGTCATGTATGTCATTGTCGGCGTACTTTGCTATCTTGCCATCGTGAAGAAATTCGAACCGCTTCTCCTGTTGCCCATTGCCATAGGAATGCTGCTTACCAACCTTCCCGGAACCGAAATGTTCCATATGGAATATTTCATCAGCTCGGACCCGGAATTTGAGTTCAATGTGCTGAACATCCTGAATCCCGCCGACGGGAAAGAGGCAGGACTGATTGATCTTTTGTATCTGGGCGTCAAGCTGGGCATCTATCCGTCCCTGATCTTTATCGGAATCGGCGCCATGACCGATTTCGGTCCCCTGATTTCCAACCCCAAATCCCTGCTTATGGGTGCGGGCGCACAGCTGGGCGTGTTCGTCGCCTTCTCGGGCGCTTACATTTCCGGCGTGTTCACACTGGCTCAGGCTGCCGCTATCGGTATCATCGGCGGTGCGGACGGCCCTACGGCGATTCTCGTAACCAAGACGCTGGCTCCCGAGCTTCTGGGCGCCATCGCCATTGCCGCCTACTCCTATATGGCGCTGATCCCCATGATCCAGCCGCCTTTGATGAGGGCTCTGACCACCAAGAAGGAAAGAGCCATCAAGATGGACTCTCTGCGCCCCGTATCCCAGCTGGAGAAGGTGATCTTCCCGATTCTGGTAACGGCTGTTGTCTGCTGGATCGTTCCTACCGCAGGTCCCCTTGTGGGATGTCTGATGTTCGGTAACCTGCTGAATGTCTGCGGTGTGACTCAGCGTCTCTCCGGTGTGGTTCAGAACGGCCTTATGAATGCGATCACCATATTCCTCGGAATATCGGTAGGAGCTACCGCAACGGCTGAAAACTTCCTGTCTCTCCAGACCATTCTGATTATCGTGCTGGGTCTGGTTGCCTTCTGTATCTCCACCTGCGGCGGTCTGATTACCGCAAAGATCATGTGCTTTGTCACTCACGGCAAGATCAATCCTCTGATCGGTTCCGCAGGCGTGTCGGCAGTACCTATGGCTGCCCGTGTGGCACAGAAGGAGGGTCAGAAGGTGGATCCCTCCAACTTCCTCCTGATGAACGCCATGGGACCCAATGTGGCGGGCGTTATCGGTTCTGCCGTCGCCGCAGGCGTTCTGCTGGCTCTGTTTAAGATTTAGTAAGGAATCGTTACTGTCGGTCTGAAAGACGAGATTTCAGACGAAAAAATGAGATTTGAGAAAGGAATAACCCTTAATATGGCAAAGGTAAAAATTTGTGAAACCGTCCTGCGTGACGCTCACCAATCTCTGATCGCAACCCGTATGACCACCGAGGAGATGCTCCCGATTCTGGCTCAGATGGACAAAATCGGCTATCATTCGCTGGAGGCATGGGGCGGTGCAACCTTCGACTCCTGTCTTCGCTTTCTGAATGAGGATCCTTGGGAGAGACTGCGCAAGATCCGGGATCAGGTGAAGAATACCAAACTGCAGATGCTCTTCCGCGGACAGAACATTCTGGGCTACCGTCACTATGCCGACGATGTGGTGGAGTACTTCGTGCAGAAGTCGATTGCCAACGGCATTGACATCATCCGTATTTTCGACGCCCTCAACGACCCGAGAAACCTGAAAACTGCCATATCCGCCACCAATAAGGAGGGCGGTCATGTGCAGGTAGCAATCTCCTACACCACGGGACCCTGCTATACCACCGATTACTATGTAAACTACACCAGACAGCTGGTGGAGATGGGTGTCAACTCCATCTGTATCAAGGACATGTCGGGACTGCTGAAGCCCTATGACGCCGAGGTTCTGGTGAAGGCGCTGAAGCAGAACTTCCCCGACCTTCCTGTGGAACTGCATACCCACTATACGGCAGGTCTTGCATCCATGACCCTGATGAAGGCCATCGAGGCAGGCTGTGATATTGTGGATACCGCCATTTCTCCCCTGGCACTTGGAACCTCTCAGCCCCCCACGGAGCCGATGGTTGCCGCACTTCAGGGAACGCCCTACGATACCGGTCTTGATCTGACCGAGCTGAAGAAGGTTTCGGACTACTTCATGCCCCTGCGTGAGAAGTATCTGGCGTCCGGACTGCTGGATCCCAAGGTGCTGAAGGTGGATGCCTCCGCACTGCTCTATCAGGTTCCCGGCGGAATGCTGTCCAACCTGAT
>JBJDZJ010000078.1:0-15588 GCA_051867915.1 Eubacteriales bacterium | reverse complement strand
CTTTGGACAATTTTACCTCTGTTGAGAAGGTAATTAGACTTTTTCGACAGCCTCAGCTCCCTTTACACAAGGGAGCCTTTTTTAATCCCTTCCTCTGCCGATAAAAACAAAGTTCCCACAAACCGTTCATTAGGTCTGTGGGATATTTTCAATGTGATTTCTCCGATAAGGACATTACACTTTGTTCAGAAGCGGTTTTTGTATGGTGCAATAGGGAAAACAGCGGAAGACCGGTCGCCGAAAAATCGGCAGGTCGGTCTATAACCGTGCTATTTTTTGACATAGGGGAGCTTGGTTGATGCCATCAGGACATAGTACCCCAGAATCAGGTAGATCAGCAGAAGGATATAGGGGGACAGCAGATCGGGCAGCTTTCCGAGGTCCATGGCACCGGAGTATTCGATCAAAGTCAGAACGGTTTCGACGATCTGATTGACGGCTGTCACCGCCAGATAGCAGAAGAGGTTGGCGATAACGGCGGAGCGCATGGGGTTTTGCTTGCCGTCTTCGGCATACAGAAGGGCGGGCGAAAGATTTGCCCGATTTTTTTTCGCCTTCTGGTATTGCCAAAGGGAGAGAGCGACGCCGACAAAGAAAATCAGAAGAATCGGCAGAATGCCCATGAAACTGGACATCAGAACATTGACGAGCTCCCCGGATTCGACTTGGGACAGCGAATAGTTGCAAAGAGAGAAGGGCAGGGACAGAATCGCTTCATCCAGAAAGGCGAGAAGCCAGAAGACTCCGCTCTGAAGGAGGACGGCTACAAAAATCAGGGACAGACTCTGACAGGAAAGGGCAAACCCTATGGGACGCCCCGAATAGATCAGTGAAATGACAAGTCCCACAGTGGCAAACAGACCGGTTTGAGTCAGAAGGTTGGAAAAATAGTAGAGAATATAATAGGGAATCCCGAAGCCGAGGTTGGAGATGATGATCTGACTCAGCGGAAACAGGATCAGGACCCGGACCAGAGGAATTCCGAGGGCAGAGATCAGAATCAGCCGGCGGGCTCTGGATAAATCAAAAGCGACGGTTGTATCTTTTTTCATGAAATTGCTTGAATCCTCCGAACCTTAACTGTAAAATCTCATAACCGAGATGACCTTGCCGAGGATGGTGCAGTCGTCTACGATAATCGGATCCATCCGGGGGTTGCGGGGCTGAAGGCGGAAATGCCCGTTTTCACGGTAGAAGGTTTTGACTGTGGCGCTGTCATCCACCATGGCGACGACGATTTCGCCGTTTTCGGCTACATCCTCTTTTTGAACCACGATGATGTCGCCGTCCATGATGCCCGCTTCGATCATGCTTTCGCCCGAAACCCGCAGGGCAAACAGCGAACCGGGTGCCTCACGGTAGGATCGTTTGACCAGAGGGAAGTCCAGATAGCCCTCGATGTTTTCCACGGCAAGGATGGGCATACCTGCCGTGACCTTTCCCAGAAGGGGAATGGTTGCATAGCTTTTCTGCGCAGGGGAAAGCTCGCCGGGACGCAGACTGCGGCTTTTTCCGGAGGATTTGTTGAGAACGCCCTTCTCGGTCAGCCTCTCGATGTAATTGTGTACGGTGGAGGTCGATTTGATGCCGAGCCCCTTCTGAATGTCCCGTACACTGGGGGGATAGCTGTTCTGACGGGTAAAATCGGTGATGAAATTAAGCATTTCCCGCTCTTTATCGGTTAGTTTTTCCATATGGCATTCCTTTCCGGCATAGGTAGCCCCTTATCAGGCTTATTCATGCTGACTTTTGCGATTCATCCGCAGTTTTCACGGGTCTATTATACCATACTTTTTCTGAAATTTCAAACAAATGTTCTAACTTTTTTCAAAATAATTGTAAATATATTGTGAACACGCCGATTTTCCTTCTTTTGCTCATGGGATGGGTTAGAATGGACATTGGATGCCGACGGCATTCCAAAACAGGGTATATGTGAGGTAATGAAGATGGACGAACGGATCAAAAGGGAATTCTGGTCGAACATGGAACAAAAAATGGATGCGGACAGGTGCGAATACGGAGTGGAGCGGCTCTGCATGCGGTTTGGAATAGAGCGGGAGGACATCGGAGAGAGTGTGCTTGGGCGAAAAATCCCCATGCTTACCGTCGGATCGGGCGAACATGCCTGCCTGTTTGTGGCAAGTCATCACGGGATGGAGTCGATCACATCGGCGGTTCTGCTGGGCTGGCTGTGGAAGATGCTGGAGGAAAGGGAGGTGCGGGGAGAAGAGCCGAAGACTCACAACTGTACTTATCGGGTGATCCCCATGCTCAATCCCGACGGAGTCGATCTCTGCATCCATGGGCAATCGGCACCCCGACTGGCGGGACGGGAGGATGCGGCAAAATGGCTGAAGACCATCTGCCCGGACGGTCATTTTTCGTTCTGGCAGTCCAACGCCCGGGGCGTGGATCTCAATCACAACTACGATGCTTCCTTTGCCGCATATAAGCGGCTGGAGCAAAAGCAGTCGATTGCGGCGGGACCGACCCGATATTCGGGGGACTATCCCGAAAGTGAGCCGGAGACCCGGGCGCTCTGTCGGCTGATCCGACAGCAACGGGAGCATCTGTCGGCGGTGATTTCTCTGCACAGTCAGGGAAGGGAAATCTATTGGACCTCCGGCGGCTTTGCCCTGCCGGGCGGATTTGAGTGCGCCATCCGATTTGCCCATCTGTGCGGTTATACCTTGTCCGAACCTGCGGGCATGGCCGCCTACGGAGGGCTGACCGACTATCTGCTGACCGCTCTTCGTCTGCCTGCCCTGACGGTGGAGTGCGGAAGGGGGAAGAATCCGCTGCCTATGTCCGATCTCCCGGTCATACTGGAGGAGCTTGCACCGGCGCTGACTGCGGCGCCTTTGATCTATAAAAGACAGGGGGCATGACGGCAGGAATGAAAATCCGAAGGGTTTTTACATAAAAATTTCAAAAAATTAGCAAAAGCCTTGAATTTTGGGATAAAATATGATATACTATTCTTGAAAAATCAGGCTCGCAAAATCCGAATACACACAGAAAGGAAAGAACATAAAATGAAATTTTCAGAAATGCCCTACCGTCGCCCCGACAAGGATGAACTGCTGGCAAAGGCGGAAAAGCTGACCGAAGAATTCCGCAATGCCGGATCGGCAAAGGAACAGCTGGAAGTGATCCGTGCCTTTGACAAGGCCAAAGAGGAATACTCTACCATGGCGGAAATCTGCTATATCCGAAACAGCATTGATACCCGCGACGAATTCTATAACCGGGAGCAGGAGTTTTTCGACAACACCGCTCCGCTGCTTCAGGAAAAGATGCAGGAGTTCGTCCATGCTATGGTGGATTCGAAATTCCGTCCCGAACTGGAAAAGGAACTGGGATCGGTGGTCTTTATCAACGCCGAAATGGAGCTGAAATCCTTCTCTCCCGAAATCATTCCGCTGATGCAGGAGGAGGCGTCTCTTTGCACCCGTTATCAGAAGCTGTATGCCTCCGCCAGAATCCCCTTTGACGGAAAGGAATGCACCGTCGCCCAGTTGGGACCCTATAAGCAGTCCCCCGACAGAGAGGTGCGTCAGGCGGCAATCCGTGCCGAGGGCGGATTCTTTGATGAGCATCGGGAAGAGTTCGACGAAATATTTGACAAACTGGTGAAAAACCGCACCGAACAGGCAAAAAAACTGGGATTTGACAACTTCGTTCCGCTGGGCTATCTGCGTCGGGAAAGAAACTGCTATGGTCCCGCTGATGTGGCGGTCTTCCGCCGTCAGATTGTGGAGGACATTGTCCCCATCGTCAACAAAATCAAGGAAAATCAGAGAAAGCGGATCGGAGTTGACTCCCTCAAGTTTTACGATCAGTCCTTCGTCTTCCCGGACGGCAATGCCAAGCCTCACGGAACGCCCGACGAACTGCTCGCCGCCGCCAAGAGAATGTATGAGGAAATGTCCCCCGAAACGGCGGAGTTCATCGACAAGATGTTCGAAATGGAGCTGTTTGATGTTCTTGCAAAGGAGGGCAAGGCTCCGGGCGGATACTGCGACGAACTGTCGGGCTACGGAGTTCCCTTCGTCTTCTCCAATTTCAACGGAACCTCTGCCGATGTGGATGTCCTGACTCATGAAATGGGACACGCTTTTGCCGGATATACGGCCTTCCGCACGCTCCCCTATTCCATGAACCGTCAGCCCTCCATGGAGGGTGCGGAGACCCACTCCATGTCCATGGAGTTCCTGACCTCCCCCTGGCATCACCTGTTCTTCAAGGAGGATACCGCAAAATATCAGCTTTCTCACGCCGAGGATGCGCTGATCTTCCTGCCCTACGGCACCATGGTGGATCACTTCCAGGAGATCATCTATTCGAATCCCGATCTGACCCCCGAAGAGCGCAATCAGGAGTGGGCAAAGCTGGAGAAGATCTACCGTCCCTATCTGGACTTTGAGGATCTGCCCTTCTATTCCAGAGGTGCAGGCTGGCAGAGACAGCTTCACATCTATCTCTACCCCTTCTATTATCTGGACTACTGCATGGCACAGACGGTGGCGCTGGAGTTCTTCTCCCTGCATCTGGATGACCCCAAGACGGCGTGGGAAACCTATCTGGCATTCGTCCGCATGGGCGGAACCAAGACCTTCACCGAGCTGGTGAAGGCGGTGGATCTGAAGACTCCGCTGGACGAGGGCACCCTCGGCGAGATTGCAAAACACATTGATGCATGGCTTGACGGGCATCAGATTTGAGAGGTTGAGAAAATGGATCAATATAACGAATCGGAAAAGTCGGATATTTCCATGGACTATTCCAGAAATGCAAAGTTTTTTGATGAAAAATATATGAAGAAGTACGGGATCCTCCGCGCCATCGGCTGGACGCTTTCCGTCATCGGTGCCGTCTGCGTGCTGATTTCCATGTTCGGCGGCAGACGCGGGCTGTACTTTTTCCATCTGATCGGATGGCCTCTGCTGATTCCCGGCGTGGTCCTGCTCTGCATCGTGCTGAGCAAGCTGATCAAAGAGTCGGAGATCACCGAAATCATGGAGGTCAAGGAGAAGCGGTTCGCCGATCTGTGCAATGAGAAGCTGGGTTTCCCTTCGGATGTATCCGAGGAATCCATGATCTTCACCGGATGCGATGTCACCTCCGAGAATGCGTCGGATTTTCGCAAGCTGAGAAGCGGAAACTTTATCAGCCCCCGTCCGCAGATCACCCATCTGTATGTGGATCTGATGAAGAAGAAGCTCTGCATCGGAAGCTATACTTACTCCCTGATCGAGGAGACGGAAGCAACCGATTTTCAGGAAATCCCCTTTTCCGATTTTGACCGTTCCGAGATCGTCACGGAGAAGGTCGGTGATATTGACAGCAGGCGCTTCGTCCTCTCTCTTGGGGATAAGGAAGTCTTTTCTTCCCCCATTGCGGCCAGCGACTACTATAAAGAGGAGTTTATCGGCACAATCATCCATAAAAAGGAACTGAAAAGATAATTTTATGAAATACGGAGGTATGGATTATGATAGACAATAAGGCACTGTACAAAATCGGATGCGGTCTGGCGATTCTGACCGCCAAAGAAGGGGACAAGGACAACGGCTGTGTCATCAACACCGTCATGCAGGTAGCGTCCAATCCCACGAGGCTTGCCATTTCGGTCAATGCGAGAAATCTCACCTGTGAGATGATCGAGCGCACCGGGGTGTTCAATCTGTCCCTTTTGTCCACTAAGGTTCCCTTTGCCCAGATCAAGCAGTTCGGTTATCAGTCGGGACGGGATGCCAATAAGCTGGCGGGACTGCCCGATTCCCTGCGGACCGAGAACGGTCTGTTTGCGCTGCCCTTCTTTGCCTGCGCCATTCTGTCGGGCAAGGTGGTTCAGGTGCTGGATCTCGGTTCCCATAAGCTGTTCATCGCCGAACTGACCGAGGCAAAGAAGGTTTCCGACGATCCCATCCTGACCTATGATTATTATCAGGACAACATCAAGCCTAGGCCTGCCGAGTCTGCGGCGCCCAAGCAGGGCAAGACCGCATGGCGGTGTAAGGTCTGCGGCTGGATCTGGGAGGGCGAGGAGCTTCCTTCCGATATTGTCTGCGAAATCTGCGGTCACGGCGCCGAGGATTTTGAGAAGATCACAATTTGAAACAGAACTGCGGGGGACTTTGGAAAAAGTCCCCCGCATACATGCCGCACAGCCCCGTTTCGCTCCCTCTCGGGAGCGTGGATTGAAACAACGGACAGAACTTTGCAATATGCGGCAATACCTGTCGCTCCCCCACGGGAGCGTGAATAAAACAAGCCGACGGTGAATGAACCGTCGGCTTGTTTGCGTGTATATTGGAATATGATGCTATGCCCCGGGACGGGGAATCAGAGCAGAACCGTTTATTCGGTTCGAAGGGCGATGACGGGATCCTTCTTTGCCGCCATGCGAGAGGGAACAAGCCCTGCAACCAGCGTCAGGATGACGCTGATAGCAATCAGAATGATCGCTCCGGCTACGGGAAGGACGGCGATATTGTTGACATCCGCCAGAGATTTGATGATGAGATTGATGGGGATACAGAGAATCAGGCTGACCAGAATGCCGATGATGCCTGCGGCAAGCCCCACGATAAAGGTCTCGGCATTGAAGACTCTGGAAATGTCCCGCTTGGAGGCACCGATGGCACGGAGAATGCCGATCTCCTTGGTACGCTCCAGCACCGAAATATAGGTGATGATGCCGATCATGATGGCGGATACAACCAGAGAAATGGACACAAAGGCAATCAGCGCATAGGATACGAAATTGATAATGGTGGAAACCGAGGACATCATCAGCTCCATGTAATCGGTGTAAGCGATCTTGTCTGCATCATCCACAGACTCGTTATATTCCTCAATTATCGAGGTCAGGCTTTCCTTTGCGTCAAAATCCTTGGGATAAATGCTGATGGAGGAGGGTTTATCCAGATCCAGCAGGCCGAAGGCGGTCATGTTTTCCTCATAACTGGATTTGGATACCTCGGTGGGCATGAAGTTGTCATAGATCAGGACCAGCAGTTCCTCGTCGGTGGATTCCAGATATTCGTTCAGCCCCTCTGCCATCTGATCGTTGGTCATGGAGCCCAAAGTTGCCTCGGCAGCCTGAACCGACATTTTGACAATGTAGTCCAGATACTGTCCGAACATCTGACGGACCTCGTCGTCGCTCATGGACGGCACCGTCGCCGTCTGCTCGCTTCCCGAACTCATGAGGATTCCCCGCATGGCGTCCACGGGAAGAGAGGACAGGCTGTGTTTGGTAATGCTTTCGGAGGTGACGATCTTCTTGTAGAGGTCGGCACGCTCCATGGAGGACAAGCCGCTCATATATTGCCGGACGGCATTGATCTTATAGGCCGTATCGTGAACCGGTTCGTTTTCGGTGGGGAAGGGAAGACCGGTAAGAATATCGGTGTCGGGATTTTCCGCCTGCTCCCGAATCAGGTCAGAGGCATTGGTGCGGTTGATGATTTCCCGGGTCAGTGCGGAGGTATAGCCGATGGTTCCGTTTATGGAGGAGGAAACCGCATCCTCGGAAGGACGCAGAATGCCGACGATTTTCAGGGTGGTGCCGTTATCAATGACGCTCTTCATGGCGAGATCGTCATCTCCGATATACTTCCAGGTTCCGTTTCCGTTTTTGACATAGTAGTCGCTGGGCAGGATCAGCTGAAATGTGGTGGAGAGAATCTGATCGTAGGTGAAGGTGGTGGGGGTGACTTCAAAGGTCTCGCCCTTCATGGCAGCCTCCATGATCTTCATCAGTTCATCCCGATCCTTCAGTCCCAGGGCGTACAGCGCCATATCCGAAACCTCGTTGTTTTTGTTTACGACCAGAACAAGCTCGTCATAGGAGTCGGGCATCCGACCTGCCAGTATGTCATACTGGGAGCCGATCAGTTCTTCATTGTCGATCATCTCGGTGAAGATGTTCATGGAGGAGCCGGGCTGCATGGATGCCATCTGATCTGCCATATTGCCGTACAGCAGTTCGTAGAAAACATACATGCCGAGGGGCGTGATTCCTTCATCGGTGTTCGGGTCGTAGATGCTAAGGTTCAGATCATAGCCGTACTGTATGTCGTTGATCAGATTCTGATCGTTCAGATCTGCCTCTATGGAGTCCAGATAACTTTTGAAGGCGGACAGGTTGTTGGTCTTCATTTCGGAAAGCATCACATTCATCATGTCGAACATGACGGAATTGGAATAGATCGCATCCAACGAATGATCGCCTATGGCAGAGGTGGTTCCCATCATGGCACTGACCATCGAGGTGTAGTCCACCGTCTGATCAGACAGTGTGATGGGGTAGGAGGACAGGGTGTCCTCCTGAACCCGATTGATATATAGCTGGATTCCGTTGGACAGCGAAAGAATCAGGGCAATTCCGATAATTCCGATGGAGCCGGCGAAAGAGGTCAGAAAGGTGCGTCCCTTTTTGGTCAGAAGGTTGTTCATGGAAAGGGAGAGAGCGGTCAGGAAGGACATGGAGGTCCGGTTTTTCGACTCTTTGGCGGGCTTGGTCTTCTTCGATTCGGCGGGAACAGGAGCTTCATTCGTCTCTTCGGGCGTATAGGGATTGCTGTCGGATACCACCTGACCGTCGGAAAGGCGGATAATCCTTGAGGAATAGGTCTCGGCAAGATCGGGATTGTGGGTGACCATGATGATCAGCTTCTCATTGGAGATGGATTTGAGAATCTCCATGATCTGGACCGATGTGGTGCTGTCCAAAGCGCCGGTTGGCTCGTCTGCCAGAATGATTTCGGGATCGTTGACCAGCGCTCTGGCGATGGCGACACGCTGCATCTGTCCGCCCGACATCTGATTGGGCCTTTTGTGAATCTGATCGGCAAGTCCCACCTTTTCCAGTGCGGCGATGGCACGGGATCGGCGTTCGGCCTTGGACACGCCTGACAGGGTCAGGGCCAGTTCCACATTGGCAAGGACGCTCTGATGGGGAATCAGGTTGTAGGATTGGAAAATGAATCCGATGGAATGATTGCGGTAGCTGTCCCAATCCCGATCGGTGAAATTATGAGTGGATTTGCCTTTGATGATGAGATTTCCCGAGTCATAGCGATCAAGACCTCCTATCAGATTCAAAAGGGTGGTTTTGCCGCATCCCGAGGGACCCAGAATAGAGACAAACTCACTTTTGCGGAATTCGAGGTCGATTCCCTTCAAAGCCGTGACGGTGGTGTCGCCCGTCACATAGCTTTTGACGATTCCTTTCAGACTGAGCATTTCATTGTTTCCTTTCATTTTTTTGCGAAAAAGCGTTGACTTTTCCACAATTGTGTATTATAATAACTTTATCAGGCATTTACAAGAAGGAAATTGTAAACAATATCGGAATTTATTGAAAAAAATGCCGGTTTTCGGCGGCAGATGGAAGCGAAAGGAATGTGGGCATGGATGTAAGCGGTTATCTTTCTGAAAAATACGGACAAAAGGGCGATCGGCGCACCGCCAGAACCAAGCGCGCCATTGTTACGGCATTGTTTGAAATGATGGAGGACAGGGAACTGAGTTCCATCAGTGTGACCGAGCTTGCCAGGCGGGCGCAGATTGATCGGAAAACCTTTTATCTTCATTACAGGAACATTGAGGATGTCATTGCCGGATGTGAGGATGCGGTGGTCGGGGGTCTGACTGCGGTGATGCGCAATTTACGGGAGCCGTCTCCGGAGCATCGCCATGAATTTTTCAACGGTGTCAACCGTTTTTTTATTGAAAACATGGATTTTATCCGTCTGTTTGTTCGGTCGGGCGCCTACACCTACTTTATTCAGAAGGTGGGGGAGGCTTTCAAGTCGGAGATTCTGCGGATTCTGTCGGAGGATGTCCCCGACGATTGGTCGAACCATGACCGCGCTGTCCTGGAGCTGGGTATTTTGCAGATGATAACCGGGGTCTTCGCTCTCTATCTGAACTGGCTGGAAGACAGCCGGGGCATCACTCTGGAGGAGGTCGGAGCCCTTGCCCGTGACAATGCCGTCCGTTCTCTGGAGGGCATGACCCGCAGTCTGGGCATTGATTTCGCCGGGCTGGAGAGGATACTGTGAGAGTAATCCGCAATCTGTGGAGATGGATGGCGGAGCACCGCTTTGGATGATTTCGGCAGAGAGACAACCATGGGAGGGGGATATCCCCCTCCCATGGCTTTTTACGATTGCTTCATGCCTTTGATGGCGGATCGCTTATTCGCCTTCGCTGCTGCTCTCCCCGCCGGTGGGAATCTGGAAGATGGACAGGAAATCCTCGGAGGAGACATAGGACTCGGGGAGCTTGCCGTCCCATGCACGGATGTAGTAATAGTAGAGAAGCTGATCGGTCATGGATCCGGCAATGGCCTTATTGACGGCGGCGTCCTTCTGACCTGCATACTCGGCGGCATCCGCCTGAATCTTGGTGATTTCAAGTTCTGCCTCTGCGGCGATTTTGGCGGTCTCCGCCTGAGCATTTGCCTGAATGACGGCACGCTCTGCTGCGGCAGTCTGCTCCATGATTGCCTGCTGTTGCTCAATCTCGGCTTTCAACTTGTTCTGAGCGGCGACCTGCTTTGCCTCAACGGCGTCGGTGAAGGCATCCGAAAAGTCGATGTTTTCGATGGAGGTGCTGATGATGACGATGTTATAGGCGGACAGATCCTCCTTCAGAATGCCGTAGATTTCATCGGACAGGGTGTTCCTCATTTCCAGCAGATCCTCTGCGGTGTATTTGGCAACACAACTCTTGACGGCTTCCTCAATGCGGGGGTACATGACCGTGTCGTAATAGCCGGTACCGATGGTGCGGTAGATGTTCTGCGCATTTTCCTTTTCGATCTGGTAGTTGACGGTGTAGCGAATGTCCACCTGCTGGATGTCCTGAGAGAATGCCATCAGGTCTACCGTGCCCTTCTGGTTCCGGTTGTCCATCTTGACGACCTTCTGCCAGGGCGCCTTGAAATGCAGTCCGGCGTCCAGAATGTAGTCCTCAACCTTTCCGAAGGTGGTGACGATGCCCGTATATCCTGTGGGCACCGAGGTGGTGCAGTTGACCGCCAGTATAATGGCGGCGATTACGGCGATGCCGATTCCCACCAGGATTCCGATCTTCTTTCCTCCGATGCCCGACGGCTTTCTGCTTGAATAAGCATAGGTTGTATTGTTATTTGCCATAATTGTTTCCTTACCTTTCTTTCAATGTGATTGAATTATACCACACAATTTCATGATTGTCAATACCTTTTTGAAAATTTCTTGAAAAAATTTCAAAATTTTTGCCAAATCCCAACGATAAACAAAATCGGCTCCTACCGCCGGGGTTTCCCCGGGGAGGAGCCGATTTAAATAGGAGTTTTACTTTCTTGTAACCTTCAGGGTGATGATCTCGAAGGGCTTGACGGTCAGGGTGACGCTGTTGTCCTTGACGGGAAGCTCAACGCCCTCTTCTTCCAGCAGATTGGTGGACTCAACCTTTGCCACATCGAATCCGAAGGAGACGGTGGGAGTGGAGGTGGTGTGGAAGGCGTCGTACAGACGGACCACGACATCCTGATCCTTTTCTGCCTGCTTGACGGCTTCAACAAAGATGTTCTCCTTGTTGACGCTGACCAGGCTGTAAGATTCGGGAAGAGTTCCCTCCTGCTCGCCGATTTCCATACCGGTCATGGGATTGTTCAGGGCATAGGCCTGACGGATGACGCCGGCGGAGCGGTAGTCACCCTGGTGAGTCAGGATGGAGTAGGTGAAGTGGTGGACTTCCTTGTCTGCCGCAGGATTGGGGAAGGTTGCCGACTTGATCAGGGACAGACGGATGACGCCGCCGTGAATGTCGTGACCGTACTTGCAGTCGTTGAGGATGGCAACGCCGAAGCCGTACTCGGACAGATCGGCATATTTGTGAGCGCAGACCTCAAACTTGGCCTGTTCCCAGGAGGTGTTGTAGTGGGTGGGACGCTCCACGCTGCCGTACTGAATGTCGTAGGTTGCCTTGTCGGAGGTGATGGTGGTGGGGAAGGCGGTCTTCAGCAGAATGTGGTCGTTCTTCCAGTCTGCGGTGGTGTCAAAGTCGATTCTTCCGTCGTATGCCGACAGAGTGACCTTCTGGCTGACGGTGCTCTTCTGGAAGGGACGGACGATCTCAAATCCGGCTCTGCCGTTCTCGACAACGGTGCGGACCGAGGTGACTTCATCCAGATTCCAGTTCTTTTCGGTGTAGTAGTTGGTGATTTCCCATGCGTCCCAGGCTCTGGGAATGTCCTCGTAGGCGGTCAGACGGTTGGCCTTCTCGCCTTTGGGAAGAACCTCTCTCTTGGCCTTCTTGTCATAGATGGAGACGATGTTGTAGTTCTTGTCAAACTTGACCTTGACGAAGCGGTTTTCCAGAATTCTGCCGCTTTCGTTGATCTTGACGCCCGACACATCGGCATCGGTAGCGGGAACGACCTTGTAACCCTTGGCGGGGACATTTTCGGCATAGACCGTGCGCTCTCCTGCCTTGACAAGCCCCGAATCGGTAAAGGAGTTGGGGTTGAAGACCAGCACGCCGCCCTTGGTGGAGATGTTTGATGCGATTCTGCCTTCGGATGCGCTGAGAAGTCCGTTTGCCTTTGCCTGAAGATCGGCGTAGATCAGATCGGAGTCGTCATAGACCTCCTTGATGGAGGAGCCGGGGATGACATCGTGGAACTGGCAGAGGCAGATCTTCTCCCATCCGTCCCGAAGGGTTTCTTTGGGATACTCGCTGCCCAGAAGGACATTGTCCATGACCGATGCAAGCTCGGTATCCTCGTACAGGAATTCGGATTTGCGGTTGTTGCGCTTGTTTTTGGCGATGGAGGTGTAGGTACCTCTGTGGTACTCCAGATAAAGCTCGCCCACCCATTTGGGAAGGAAACGGTTGCCCCGGACATCCTTTTCCAGACGGTCAAGGAAGTTTCCTGCACTGTCGAAGGTGACGGTGGGACAACCGGGGATGCCCTTTTCCAGCCGTCTGCCGACCTCGACCATCTCACGGGTAGGTCCGCCGCCGCCGTCTCCGTGACCGAAGGTGTTGATGACCTCGCCATGGAGCTCCTTCTGCTGGAAACGCTCCCATGTGCCGCGGATCTGTCTGGGATTGATGTCGCCGTTGTAGGTGGTGCCGTTGCGCAGTTTCTCACGGGGATCGTAGTCCTGAGCGGTCAGGAAGTAGGACAGGATCTCGGTGCCGTCAATACCCTGCCAGTTGAAGACATCGCAGGGGAGCGTATTGGTCTCGTTCCAGGAAATCTTGGAGGTCACGAAACGGGTGACGCCCGCCTTCTGCAGAATCTGGGGCAGTGCCGCAGAATAGCCGAAGACATCGGGGAGCCACAGAATGTTAGACTCTACGCCGAATTCCTCCCGAAGGAAGGTTTTGCCCAGAATCAGCTGACGGACGAAGGATTCACCGGAGGGAAGGTTACAGTCGGCTTCAATCCACATACCGCCGTCTACCTGCCATCTGCCTTCCTTGACCAGTTCCTTGATCTCGGCATACAGCTCGGGATCATGCTCCTTTACATAGGCAAGTTGCTGGGGCTGGGAATTGAAGAAGTGATACTCGGGGAACTCCTTCATCATGTTGACTACGGTGGAGAAGGTGCGCTGGCACTTCTCGATGGTCTGACGGAAGGGCCACAGCCATGCGGTGTCGATGTGGGAATGTCCGACGCAGACCACATTTGCCATCTGCTTGCCGCAGACCTTGCCGTAGAATTCCTTCTGAATATAATTCAGAGCCGCCTTGACGCTGTTATGGTATTCCTCGGTACCGCGGGTGCGCAGATCCAGAAGATTGATGGTGTTGTTGAGGGCAGTGCGGATCTGGCAGTATTCCTTGCCCTCGAAGGGCAGGAAACGCATGACATCGAAGGGAACCCGGATGTCATAATAGAGGGTACGGGTGTCCTCGTCGATCTGAAGCAGTTCGGCATTCAAAAAGAGCTGTTCGGGTCTGCCTGCAAAGGTATAAACCAGCAGGTCGTAGCCGTCAACATCCGAATCAATGGGGAAGGTTTCGTGATTGCCGTCCGATCCCTGAATGATGTGACCGTCCAGATAGACGATGTGCTGAGGATTGGCATGACGGGGAGAGGCAACCTTCAGCTCAAGGCACTTTCCTTTCATATCCTCGGGAATGGTGATTCTCGCCTTGAACCAGGCGTGGTACTCACCGTACTCGGTTTTCGATCCGCCTGCGGGCATATCCTTCAGACAGCCGGGTGTCTGGGGAATCCAGGCGGGATCGCTGTCTGCCGGGGGTGTGTGTCCCGGTCCCTTGTAATCGGTGGGTGCGCAGAGCACATCCTCGATTCTGACGCTGCGGACGAGAATCCGGCGGGAGATTTCATGAAGCTCCTGCTCGATTCGTTCCTGAATGTAGTTCATAAATGACCTCCAAAAACTTGTTCATTTTTTATATGTAAATTGATGGGTAGGCAAAGACCGGTATGCAAGACCATAGGGATTCAAAATGAGATGTTAAAACGGAAGGTCTTGCGGCGCTTATTCTGCGATTCGTGAAAAGGGACGCAGTCGGCGCAATTTTATCGGACATCCTCGAGGACTCTCTCCGGGGGGACATCCATTTTTTCGGGATGGGAAAGATAGTACTGCATGATCTTCAGGGCAGACGCATAGTAGAAACCGTCGCAGATGCGCTCATCCATGACGATCTTGTAGTCCACCTTCTTGCGAACTCCGACCGATCCGTCGGCTTTGATGAAATATTCCTTATATTTGGCACCGAAGGAGGTGAAAAGGGGGATATTTCCGAAATTGTAGATGTGGTGATAGATGGGGGGAATGCCCAGCGATCCCATGGAGGTGATGAAATAACTGCCGTGGAAGGGGGATAGTTTGGTAAAAGCACGGGGTAGCAGACGGTAATAGTCCAGAAGGGACATCACACCCACGAAAAAGCGGAAGAAAAAGGCGGGAAGCCAGACCAACACATTCATCAGATGATCGAGGGAGGTGTCGTTGTCCGCCTTGCTGTTGGCTACGGTGTTGTTGACCTCATTGTAGATGTCAAGCGGGGTGGCATCGGGCTTTGGGAAAAATTTGACTACGGTATCGGGTGAATCTGCCCGCATTTCCTTCTTGATGGTCAGGCAGATTTCGATGTTGTTGCGGGAATAGATGCGCTGACCCCGGATGAAGCGGTTGACTCCGGGCTTTTCGGCAAGGGTGCGCACATAGGCGGCAAGGAACAGGTGCATCAGTCCGAAGCCGGTGTAGCCATCGGCACGCTTTTGGGCGATGTACTCCTCGGCGCGGTCAACGACCAGCGTGTCCTCGAAGTAATTCAGGGCGTCGTTGCGCTTTTTCATGACAAAGGGGATAATGACGGTCATCGGGGGAAGGGTTCGCAGGCGGCGTCCCTCCTTGAAGCGTTTCTTCTTGGCTTTTTTCGCCTTTTTCGGGGGATCTTGAGTCTCAATCTCTGTCATTGGGCTTGGATTTCGGTGACTTCCGGTGCCTTATTCATCTTGGAGCCTTCCTTTCTGAATCGGTTTTTCCGTTTATTTTATTTATTTGTCTGTTTTCTTGTTTTTGATCTTAT
>JBJDZJ010000077.1:0-15612 GCA_051867915.1 Eubacteriales bacterium | reverse complement strand
CCGGTTCTTCGCGCATATTCAGTCCGGAGTGAGCGGTCACCCGATAGATGCCGGGCAGGGCATCTCCGATTTCTCCCACATTATCGGCATAATCCTCCACAATCCGTCCCGATATGGGCATATCGGAAACGGTGAAGGTCTTCTCTACTGTCAACTGTGCGCCCTTTTCATCGGTCGCCGCCAGCGTCAGGGTGTAGGTCCCCTCCGCCAGAGCGGAAAAGTCGATGTCGGACGGAAGGTCGGAAAGATCATAGGTCGTGCCGTCAGGAGTACCTTCGACAGTTCCCAGCGTCTCCTCCTCCGTGGAGAGGGTCAGCGAAACGCTGACAACAGGCGAGGTGGACAGAAGCCGTCCGGTGACAGGGAAGCTCTCCCCCAGGGGCAGATTGACCGGGCAAACCCATCCCTGCACCGACAGTCTCCGATTCTCCACCGGAAGAATGTCCAGCGCGACGCTGTCCGAAGTGCGCACCAGGCAGACGCTGTCGGAATGATAGGTCAGCCAGACATCCAGCGTATCATAGGCAAGATCGCCGCTTTCGGATGCGGAGGGCGTCAGAAGGCGGAATCCGGATGCCTTCAGCACCGTAGCGTCTCCGTCATAGGCGTAGATCACCGAGCATTTGCCCGATCCGTCCCGCAGAATCACGGGATCGCCCTTATTGAGATGGGTGAAGAGGACAGAAAGATCCACCGCTTCCTCGGTATAGCCCGACAAATCCCCGTTCAGAACCGCTTCGATGACCGTTTCCGACCCTGCGGGATATCCCTTATAATAGCTCTCGCAGATTGCAACAGCCGCCTGAAGGGATCCGACCTCTTTGGTTACCGGATAATAAGGAACATTCAGTCCGATCGGCAGGTATCTGCCGTAGATGCTCCAGAAATCGGTGCTTGCCAGCGTCCCACGCTTGGGGTAGCTGGCGCTGGAGCACCGTTCATAATACCTTGCCCAGTTGTAGCCTGCCGTATAGGCACCCGACACATCGTTGGAGATGCCCTGCATCATACGATAGGCGTTCTTCTCTTCGCCCTTCGTCAGTTCATAGCACATGAATTCAAGCTGTCCCTCGACGGTGGTATAGTCGTACCCGTTGGTTTCGCAGAAGCTCTTGAGATTGGCAAGGCGGGTATTGTTCCACTGGCAGATACCGTAGCTGGTGGCGCCGCTGGCCTCAATATAGCTGCCGTTGGGGTTGAAGGAACACTCCACAAAGATATTTGCCAGAATGCCGCAGGTGGTGGCGTCGTTGAAATTCATCCTGTTTTTGAGAAAATCGTAGATTTTGCGCTCCACAGTTGCCGCACCGGTTCCCTGTTTGGAATAGGTCAAAGGAATCTCTTCCGAAGCTACCTGCCCGGACACGGAAGAATCCTCCGCCGCCGTGACGAGGGTGGGTAGGGGCATTGTCAGAAGAAGTGCAGATGCAAGCGTAAGTACAATCAGTTTTTTCAATTTCTTCATCCTCATTTGTCGCAAACGGTGTTTTGAGCCGCCTGCGGGAATCCTTCCCGCAGGCGCATTTTCCATGAAAATATGGTATCATATTTCAGGGCGATTGTCAAGTTCTATCGGCGGATTTTTTCGAAAGTTTTCGTGGAAAATTCAGGAAAAGGGTCTCAGAACGCCGAAAAAGCGCCGATGGCGGGCAAAAAGTCCCGAATTTTCCTCCAAACAGAGAACCTGCAACAAAGGGCAATCCTTTGTTGCAGGTTGGGACATCTGTCTGTGAATCAGACCGGGTTCAAACCACTTCGAAAGCGGCATCCAGTGCGGCGATCAGATCGTCTGCCGACTCAATACCGATGGACAGGCGGATGGTATTGGGACGGATGCCCTGATCGAGAAGTTCCTCTTCGGTCAGCTGGGAGTGGGTGGTGGAAGCGGGATGAATTACCAGCGACTTCACATCGGCAACATTGGCAAGCAGGGAGAAGATGGGCAGATGGTCGATGAATCTCTGGGCGTCCTCTGCGGTTCCCTTGATCTCAAAGGTGAAGATGGAGCCGCCGCCCTTGGGGAAGTATTTGTTATACAGTTTGTGGCTGGGTTCGCTCTCCAGAGAAGGATGGTGAACCGCCTCAACCTTGGGATGATGAGCCAGATAATCCACGATCTTCAGCGCATTCTGCACATGACGCTCGACTCTGAGCGACAGGGTTTCCAGACCCTGAAGGAAGAGGAAGGCATGGAAGGGAGACAGGGTTGCACCGGTATCTCTCAGCAGGATGGCACGGATGTAGGTGGCGTAAGCCGCAGGACCGACCGCATCGGCGAAGGAAATGCCGTGATAACTGGGGTTGGGCTCGGAGATCCAAGGATACCTTCCCGATGCCTTCCAGTCAAATTTTCCGCCGTCTACGATGACGCCGCCGATTGCCGTTCCGTGACCGCCGATAAACTTGGTCGCCGAGTGAACCACGATGTCTGCGCCCCAATCCAGCGGACGGCAGAGATAGGGCGTGGCGAAGGTGGAATCCACTACCAGCGGAATGCCGTGGCTGTGAGCAACCTTGGCAAGCTCCTCAAGGTCGATGATGTTGGAGTTGGGATTGCCCAGCGTCTCCACGAAGATCGCCTTGGTGTTCTCCTGAATGGCGGCCTCAAAGGAGCCTTCCACCTCGGGATCCACAAAGGTGGTGGTGATGCCGCTTTCCAGAGGCAGGGTGTGGGCAAGAAGGTTATAAGTACCGCCGTAGATGGTCTTGGAGGCAACGATATGCTCGCCCGTCTTTGCCAGTGCCAAAAAGGCGTACTGGATTGCCGCCGCGCCCGACGCCGTTGCCAGTGCGGCAACACCGCCCTCCAGAGAAGCAATTCTTCTCTCGAAAATGTCCACGGTAGGGTTGGTCAGTCTTCCGTAGATGTTGCCCGCATCCCTCAGTCCGAAACGGTCTGCGGCGTGCTGGCTGTTATGGAAAACGAAAGAGGTGCTGGCATAGATCGGCACCGCTCTTGCATCGGTGGCAGGATCTGCCTTCTCCTGTCCGATATGAAGCTGTCTGGTCTCAAATCCCCAATTCTCGGGTTCACGAATATCACTCATGTTATTTTCTCTCCTTTTTTTCTGTCGCCGATCGGCGCTCTCTTTTGATGCCCCTATTATATATCATTCCCGTCCGTTTGTCAAATACCGAAAACAGATGATTGGATATAGAATAAACCTATATCTTTGATAGGTTTTGAATCCGGCAGGGCGGAAAAGAGAAACTCATTTTCACGGTACGCCTTTCCCGATATTTAACCGACATTTTACCCGGTATTGCTATTAAATTTACAGACGAAGCGTAGAATACAGTCAAAAGAGCCGAATGAATCAGAGGATCAACTTAAGGGGGAAGTTCCGGTGAAAGAGAGAAAGTGTTTTAAGACCACCGCGGTGTTGGTAATGGCGGTTCTGTTTGCCCTGCTGACGGCAACGGGGCGTTTATCCCTGTCCGTATCCGCCGAGGAGGGGGCAAATCCGACGCCGATGGCCATTTATGATACCGGGAATCCCGCATCCGAGGCAGGAGAAGACCGTTCCTATCCGTCCGGCACCGGAGACAGCGTACCTGCTCTGCTGCTCTGCACGGTGATAGTCGTCGGCGCAGGAATCTGGATTGCCGTCGGTTCCCGAAGCGGGCGGAAGGCATCGTAAGGGGCTGTGCGCCCATTGGATATGGCATCTCCCGATTCCATCGAAATCAAAAAACAAATTCCCGGCGAAAGCCGGGAATTTGAAGTTTATTGGATTTATTCCTCTTCTGCCTTGTAAGCCTCCATGACCTTCTGAGCCACCATCATCGGTGCCTCCTCGTAGCGGAGGAATTCCAGCGTATGGCTGCCTCTGCCCTGAGTGGTGGAGCGGAGCATGGTGCCGAAATCGGCAGTCTCGGATACCGGGACCTCTGCTTCGATGCAGGTCAGGGAGTGATCCTCTTCATCGGGATTCATGCCGGTGACTCTGCCCCGACGCTTGGTAATATCGCCCATAATGTCTCCAGTGTAGGCGGTGGGAACATACACCTTCAGCAGTCCGATGGGCTCCAGCAGAACGGGAGATGCCTGAGGAATGCCGGTCTTGTAGGCGATGTTCGCCGCCAGCTTGAACGCCATCTCGGAAGAATCCACAGGATGGTAAGAGCCGTCCATCAGAGTCGCCTTGACGCCTACCATGGGGTATCCGGCGAGAACGCCCTTCTGGGCAGACTCCCGAAGTCCCTTCTCCACGGCGGGGAAGTAGTTCTTGGGTACGGCACCGCCGACCACCTTTTCTTCAAATACCAGATCCTCCGAATCGCAGGGCTCGAACTCGATCCAGACATCGCCGAACTGTCCGCGGCCGCCCGACTGCTTCTTATGGCGTCCCTGAACCTTGACCTTCTTGCGGATGGTCTCACGGTAGGCAACCTTCGGGGTTTGCAGGGTGACTTCCACGCCGAATTTGCTCTTGAGCTTGGTCACAATGACATCCAGATGCTGTTCGCCCATGCCCGACAGGATGGTCTCATGGGTTTCACGGTTGATCTCAAAGGAAACGGTGGGATCCTCCTCGGAAAGGCGGGACAGTCCCGCAAAAATCTTCTCTTCCTCGCCCTTGTTGACCGCATAAACCGCCATGGACAGGCTGGGCTTATCAAAGACCACGCCGGGCAGGGTGATGGGGCGGGCAGGTGCGCACAGGGTGTCACCCGTATTTACCGATCCCAGTTTTGCCACGGCGCCGATGTCGCCGGCAACGATGGCGGGAGCGTTCTCCTGCTTCTTGCCGCAGACATACACCAGCTTACCGAATTTTTCCACGGCTCCGGTACGGATGTTCAAGAGAGCGGTATCGGGAGTGACCTTTCCGCAGATGACCTTGAAATAGGACAGCTTGCCCACAAAGGGGTCCACCACCGTCTTGAAGACGGTGACGACGGGAAGAGCGTCCTCATTGACCGTCAGCTTGACGGGATTTCCCGCAACATCGGTTCCGGTCTCGCCGGCAACCGTCTCCGCCCAGGGAGCCAGCCAGATCAGTCCGTTGAGCAGCTGATCCACGCCCTCCATGGTTGCCGTTGCACCGCAGAAGACGGGCGCAATCTCGCCCCGGCGGACGCCGTTGGCGATACCCATAATCAGCTCGTCGGGGGTAAACTCCTCGCCGGCGAAATATTTCTCCATCAGCTCTTCGCTGGTCTCTGCCACCGCCTCGGCAATGGCGGCACGCAATCCTTCCAGACGGTGTCCCATGTCGGGCATGGGAACGGCGGTAGCCTTTCCGTCCTTGTAGGTATATGCACGGTACTCCAGCAGATTGATGTAACAGATCACCTTATGATCCACCACATAGGGAACCACCAGAGGGCAGACCATGGGTCCGAACTGCGCCTTCAGATCTTCAAACACCTTATAGAAATCGGCATGTGCGCTGTCCAGCTTGTTGATAAAGAAGATCTTCGCAATTCCCTTCTTTGCGGCGGCGGCGAATCCCTTTTCCACGCCCACCGTCACTCCGCTCTTACCCGATACCACGATAACGGCGGAGCCTGCGGCACGAACGGCCTCGCTGACGCCGCCCGAGAAATCGAAGAGACCCGGAGCGTCCAGCATGTTGATCTTGACATCCTTCCATTCCACCGGAATCAGAGAGGTGGAAATCGACGACTTTCTGCGGATTTCCTCGGGATCGAAGTCGGAAACCGTGGTGCCGTCTGCCACCTTGCCCAGTCTGTCGGATTTGCCCGTCAGATAGTATGCCGCCTCGGCAAGAGAGGTCTTGCCCGATCCGGCATGACCTATCAGTGCTACATTTCGGATGTTCTTTGCATTATATTGTTTCAAATGAAACGCCCCTTTCCTTGATCTATGATCCAAGTTTATTCAATTATGCACAAATTCCGGGACATCCTATGCCCGTTACTTATCCATTATACACGATTTCATTCAAAATTTCAACCTTTTTGAGTCGATTTCAAAAAAATCCCCCTATTTCACAATAGAGGGATTGATTTTTTGTGCATTATGCACAATAATCGGGATCATATGTTAAGTTTTTCTGAACAGACAAGCCGATCAACCGGCCTCATCACTGCCGACAATCCGACTGTAACTGCGGGCGGTAATCAGGTAGACCGCCACATAAACCAGCGTGAAAATCAGCAAGGTCCCCAGGGTGCAGGCAAGGAAAAGCGCAGTATTGGACAGCCCGAACAGCCAAAGGAGCTTTTCCACAATGGGAAAGGCGACAGCCACATGCAGGGCGGCGGTGGCAAGGGGCAGGAAGAAGAACAGGACGGTCTGGGAGAAGATCGCCCTTCGGATCTCCCCGGCGGTCAGCCCCACCTTCTTCATAATGGCGTAGCGTTTGCGATCCTCATAGCCCTCGGCGATCTGTTTGTAGTAGATCATCATGACATTTGCCATCAAAAACAGTCCGCCCAGCAGAATGCCCAGAAACAGGAATCCGCCGTACATACTCTTATAGTAGGCCTCTTCGGCCGCCCGACAGTTGAAGCCGTAAGAGTAGCCGCGCAATTCTTCATCCGACAACCCGGGGTACAGAAGGTTCGACCAATCCTCCTTCAGCAGAAGGTTGATATTCTGTTCCATCCGATCACTGGCGTCCGACTGCTGATCGGGCGTCCCGTCCAGATCATAGCCCAGGTACAAGTAAACCTCGCTTGCCGCATCCTCGTAAATCTCCGCCTGTCCCTTCCAGATCCGGTCAAAGGTCGCCTGATCCTTCACTACAAACAGGTAGACCGGCTGGGTATAGGAATAGAACAGCGAAACAACGGGAATGGGATCAACCTCTTTTTCCACCCGGTAGGACTCTCCCATAAGGGTGAAGCTTCCGTCGGGAAAATCGTCGGACAGTTTTCCCACGCAGTTGTAGAGCAGGATCCGATCGTCCTCAAGGGAGAGATCGGCGCCGACCACCCGATTATAGTCGTCCAGCGTCATCACAATCAGCGTCCGAAGGTCCTTGTAATCAAAGCCTGCCGCCTTTTCCACCGACAGCTCACCGTTCTGATAATGGGAGGTAAAGGCAAAGAAGGAATATTCATAGGTTTTTTCTATTCTGCATCCGCTGTCCGCAATCGCTCCCTCGGCGGCATCCCGGATCCGGTCCTTGCCCTCCTCATTGGGCGTACCCGAGATGCGGAAGATCAGATCGCTTGGATAATGAGCCTCGATCATCTGATTCAGCCCCAGATACAGGCAGACGGTGGTGGACAGGGTAATCAGCACCATGGTGGACAGAATGCAGATGTTGCCGAGTCCCACGGCGTTGGCCTTCATGCGGTGAAGCATGGAGGACACCGAAATGAAGTGGCCCGTCTTATAGTAGTATCGCTTGTTTTTTCTCAGCAGCTTCAGCAGGGCGACGGAACCGGCGGTGAAGAGCAGATAGGTACCCGCAATGACCAGCAGGACGGCGATGAAGAAGACCTCCAGAGCCTCCAGAGGGTCTTCGGTAGACAGTGCCAGATAATACCCGATTCCCAGACTGATCAGACCCAGAAGGGTCAAAACCCATTTGGTCTTCGGTTCCCGCTCGCCGGTACTCTCCCCGTGAAGCAGTTCAATGGGTCGGGACAGCCCCACAGACAGCAGATTGAAGGTCAGCGAAAGGATATGAATCGCCCCGATGCAGATCACCGCCACTGCGGCGGCGGGCAGAGAAAGTTCGAAGGAGAATCCCGTACCCAGTCCCGCCAGCTTGAGAAGCACCAGCATGGCAAGTTTGGACAGGAGAACACCGAAGAAGATTCCCCCTACTGCGATCATCAGGAAGGAATACAGGGTTTCGAAAAGCATGACGATGCCCAGATGCTTCTTCTCCATGCCCAGTATGTTGTAGAGACCGAACTCCTTTTTCCGTCTTTTGGTCAAGAATCGGTTGGTGTAGAAGAGCAGAATGGCGGTAAAGATCACCACCACCGCCGATCCGAATCCAAGAAGCGGACCCAGCTCTCTTCCTCCCTTCATTCGGGCAAGCCTCTCATTGAAGCAGAGAAAGAACATGATGTACAGCATGGCGGTGCAGCCTATGGCGGTCAGCAGATAAGGGCGATAGCCCTCCCGATTCTTTTTCAGGTTGGTCGCCGCCAGTTTCCCGTAAAAGCTCAGCTTATTCACCTTGTTCACCGCCTGTCGCAATCAGGGTCAGGGTGTCCGAGATCATCTGATACATTTCCTCATCGGAAGCCTGCCCCCGATATATCTGATGGAAGACCTCGCCGTCCTTGATGAACAGCACCCGCCCGGCGTGACTTGCCACCTTGGTGGAGTGGGTGACCATGAGGATGGTCTGACCGTCGGCGTTGATGGAGGAGAAGAGCCGCAGAAGATGGTCGGAGGAATGGGAGTCCAGCGCACCGGTAGGCTCGTCGGCAAGAATCAGTTTGGGGGCGGGAATCAGGGCCCTGGCAATGGCTGCCCGCTGTTTCTGACCGCCCGACACCTCGTAGGGGAACTTGTCGAGAATCTTCTCGATGGACAGCTTTTTGGCAATGGGATTCAGCTTTGCCATCATAGAGGGATAGTCCTCCCCAGCCAGCACCAGCGGCAGGAAGATATTGTCCCGCAGGGTAAAGGTGTCCAGCAGATTGAAATCCTGAAAAACAAATCCCAGATTCTGCCTGCGGAAGGCCGAGCGATCCTTCTCCCGGATTTCGGACATATTCTTCCCTTCCAGCAGAATCTCGCCGCCCGTGGGGCTGTCAAGGGTGGCAAGAAGATTGAGCAGGGTGGTCTTGCCCGACCCGGATTCGCCCATGATCGCCACATATTCCCCGGCCTCCACCGTGAAATTCACATCGGACAGCGCCTGAACCTGACTGCCGCCGAATCGGGAGGTGTATATCTTCTTCAAATGTCTGACATCAAGCAAAGTCATGTCAAATACCTCTTTTCTTGGGATGGCTCTATTGTACCGTATTTTCCCGGACTTTGCAATGGATTTGTCTTACATTTCGGGGCGGTATCTGACATTTTTGTAAGATACCGTCCGACTTCCGAAAAAATTACGATTTTTGCCCCGGTGACCTTGACAGAGTCCGGCATTTATGCTAAAATAGCCGTATGGAGCTTGCGGGAACAGTCAAGCGACGGTTATGAAAATTCGGTTCGACGGCTTTCACCGTCGTTTTTCAGGCAAAAAAAACGAATCTCCCGGGGCTTTTGCTATGAGGCAGAAATTTCACAAAACGAGGTAGGACAAAGTGAGCGGTATTTTTGGCGTTGCATCGAAATGCGACTGTGTAACCGATCTGTTTTTCGGGACAGACTATCATTCCCATCTGGGAACCCGCCGTGCGGGCATGGCGGTCTATGACAGCGAGGAGGGCTTTACCCGAGCCATCCACAACATCACCAATTCGCCCTTCCGGACCAAATTCGGAGACGATGTGAAGGAAATGACGGGAAAGCTGGGAATCGGGTGCATCTCCGATTACGAGGCTCAGCCTCTTCTGCTGACCTCCCACCTTGGGACCTACGCCATTACCACGGTCAGCAAGATCAACAATATGGACGAGCTGGTCGGTCTTTGCTACGAGAAGGGTCATGTACACTTCCATGAAATGTCCAACGGTGCGGTCAATCCCACCGAGCTGGTGGGCGCCCTCATCAATCTGTGCGACACCATCCCCGACGGCATCCGGTATGCCCAGAAGATGGTGGACGGCTCCCTTTCCCTGCTTCTGCTGACTGCCGACGGCATCTACTGCGCCCGGGACCGTCTGGGACGCACGCCCATCGTCATCGGCAAGAGCGATCACGGATACTGCGCATCCTTTGAGTCCTTCGCCTATCTGAATCTGGGCTATACCGACTACAAGGAGCTGGGACCCTCGGAGATCGACTTCATGACCGCCGACTCGGTGGAAGTCATTGCGAAGCCCACCGACAAAATGCGCATCTGCACCTTCCTGTGGGTCTACTACGGCTATCCCACAGCCAATTACGAGGGCGTGAATGTGGAGGAAATGCGCTACCGTTGCGGTGCCAAGCTGGCAGAGCGGGACAATGTGAAGGCCGATATGGTAGCAGGCGTTCCCGATTCGGGCATCGCTCACGCCGTGGGATACGCCAATCAGTCGGGCATCCCCTTCGCCCGCCCCTTCATCAAATATACCCCCACCTGGCCCCGTTCCTTCATGCCCACCACCCAGAGCCAGAGAAACCTGATCGCCCATATGAAGCTGATTCCCGTCCACAACCTGATTAAGGGCAAGAGCATGATTCTCATCGACGATTCCATCGTCAGAGGCACCCAGCTTCGGGAAACCACCGAATTCCTCTATCAGAGCGGCGCCACCGAGGTGCATATCCGTCCCGCCTGCCCTCCCCTGCTGTTCGGATGCAAGTATCTGAACTTCTCCCGTTCGGCCTCCGAACTGGATCTGATTACCCGTCGGATTATCAAGCGCCGGGAAGGCGACCGTGCCGAGGAGATGCTTGCCGATTACGCCGATCCCGACAGTCAGAACCACAAGGAGATGGTGGAGGAGATCCGCAAGGAGCTGAACTTCACCTCCCTGCAATTCCAGCGTCTGGACGACATGGTGAACTCTGTGGGCATCGACCCCTGCAAGCTCTGCACCTACTGCTGGAACGGAAAGGAATAAGCCGCACCGTCACGAAAGGATCCATACAGAATGCGATGCTGACGCAAACAGTCGTTTGCGTCAGCATCGCATTTTCAGTCCGTCATTCCCGTTTTCCGCCAATGGGCTTTCTCAGAGTCCCTTCTTTCAATATGTTCAGTCGGGTTCTGTTCCACCGTCGGTTTAAAATCCACCAAACAGCAAAGACCCTCTTGATTGTAAATTCCCACAAGGTGTTCTGCATTCGATTCCGAATACTTTAAGCATACAGCATCGTCTGCCTTCAAAGGTTTTGAGTAGATCATACGGATATCAACGAAATCCTCTCTTTCAAAAACCTCCTTCGGCAAGACCTCCGCGGCTAACTGAACATAACGGGTGTTGTGCACATGTCCGTTAAAATCAATGTCGTTGCGGCGCAATTTTATGACGGTTTCAACCGAATACCCGGACAAAGGGCGAAGCCTTGGCAGATCCTCAAACATTCTCTTCTCTTCCGGCTGATAAGACGCCAATAAATCTCCGCTTATGCGCATTGGTTTTAATGTTTGAAGGTCAAGCAAAGCATATTTCGCCTCGGCTCGTACTGTCTCCCGATTGTTGCCATCATACAAAGCAAAAACACGGAATACGCTACCCGCAGACGCCTTAGCACACACCCATGTGGAAACAATCAGGTTTTCACCGTATTCGGGATGACGAAGAATTTTCACACGCCACTCTGTCAGAATCCATGCTTTCCCGTTTTTGTTTGCATCGGAAATGCCATCGCCCACACTTGCCGAATGATCTCCGGCGGCAGCCTCCAGAATTTGTAAAATCGCCTCGTAGGAAATTTTACCGTATCGGTCATAATCACTCGGCCTTGGTGTATAAATCCCTTGATAAAACATTTTTCTCCGTGATTCTAGTTTTCAAAATACCGACTCAGATATTCATCCACTTTATCGGCATACTCCTGCGATTTTTCGCTGTCAAGCGCCATAGCATGACCCGAATTCGGAAACTCTATATACTCATATGTAACGCCGTATTTATCAAACGCCTCAATCAGCGTATATTTCAACCCGACGGGTACAATTTTATCTTTCGGTCCATATGCTATAATCGTCGGAACCGTGTTTTCGTTAACAAGTGCAGCCGGTGAAATGATATTAACAATCTCCTTATATTCACCGCTTTCGATCATTTCGGGCGTTACTTCCTCTCCGCTCATCATTGTAACAAAATCGGCAGCACTCTCGCTGTCAACGGATCCCCAGCCTTCGGGTTCAAAGTTTGCAGGGCCGGTCATTTGAAATACAAACTTCACGGGAATTGCAGAGCGGTCAGGCTCACGGTAAGCGTAAAGCATGGCAAGACAGCCACCCGCAGATTCTCCCGTCGTCGCCATTTCAGTCAGATTGTACCCAAGCTCTGCCGCTTTCTTCTTAATGGATTCGACCTGCCGATGAAGTTGTTCATACATCAAATTCAAATCAGAGGAATGCACGCCATCCGCTATTGTATAATTGACCGTAGCACACACATATCCCTTTGAAGTGTAATACTTACAAAGATAATCACCGTCTGCTTTGTCTCCTCCTGTAAAACCTCCGCCGTGAATATAAAGAATCAGTGAATAATCTTTTTCAGTATCCACATCGGCAGGAACATACAGATCATAACCTATCAACTCGTCCTCGTTCATATCAATATCGTAATAGATTTTACCTATTGTTTCATCCCATTCGACTTCCCAGGGTTTTCTGGATCTGTTGAAGATACTGAAAACCGTAATCAAAAACGATGACACGAACAGAACAACCGCCACAGCTATACAAAGAAATATAAAGAGCATTTTATTCAATACTTTCATTATGCGAACCCCTCATAAACATCAAAAAAGCGAAAGGAATATGTTCCCCGCAACTGTACCCGACACACACGCCGTCAACGCAATTACAATCAAAACAATAATCTTCTTTTTCATTTTCTGTCTTCTCCCTCAACGGTTTTTCTCAACATCCTGCCAATTGGCGTTTATCAGGATCTCGGCGTTCTCTCCGAGAAACACTCTGCCTGCCTCTTCGTCGCCTTTCAGATGGTACATGAACCATGCCGTCATATATCCGTCGGCATTTGCCAGCATCTCACCGTGATCGGTATTTTTACGCCTTGCCATTACGGTCCATTCGCCGCTTGAAATCTGATCAAAAGCCGATTTCATGGCTTCAAGAGGTGAAATGGTTTCCGCATCCGCCTGACCTGTTCCCGCAACAAAGAAGTACGGGATGGACACCTTCTCAATATCATACGGCCATTCAAGGGCGTTTGCAAGATCAATCCAGGTGGCACTCGCCGTATAGATCGCCCTGTACTGACCGCCGTTTTTCTGATTTGTTACGGCGTTGATCGCTCCGACCCCGCCCTGCGAGTGTCCTGCGATACCGATATGATCGGTATCCAGCTTTTGATAGAAGATGCTTTCGGCGTCCTTGTTCAGTTGAAGCATAAAAGCGAGACTTTCGGAAGATGATACACCGTCCCATGAATTGGCGTCCTCATTTCCGATTACGACAAATCCCCAGGAAGCCAGGTGGTCAAATACGGCCTTATATTTGGAAGCGGGGACGCCCGTTCCGTTCACCATTACCACAATCGGATATGTATGATCCGTACTTTCCAACTCGGAAGGATACCAGATTTCGAACCGACCCGTTTTTTCGTTTTCCGCATCATACTCCACATAAGTGACCTCATATCCGCCTTTGCCCGTATACTTTTGCTCCAAAGGCTGATCGGATGCAACCTTTTCATAATATCCCGGCTTAACGGCAGGCTGTCGGGATGCCCATACCAGAAACAAAACAAGTGCAAGAATCAATACCGCCAGAATTCCGACGGCAATCAACAATACTTTTAACAGCTTTTTCATCGTATCTCCTTTTTTTCAAACACAAAATCACTTGACAAACTTCAAAAACAGGTGTATCATAACAGGCAGAACAATTGTAACACATTGCAACCGTTTCGTCAATGGCTTTTGAGGGTTGAGAAACAAAGGAGCGAATCTGTATCACATGAACAAAAAGCAGGAAACAAATGCGTTTATAAAAGAATGTATCACAACAGCGCTTTTACAAATGATGCAAAAGCAGTCCTTCGGCAGTATTTCCATAACCGAACTCACCGGGAAAGCGGGGGTCAGTCGGGTTTCTTTTTACCGCAACTTTGAAAGCAAGGAAGATGTAATTCGACGCCATCTGGGGAAGCTGATAAAAGAATGGGGGGCCGAATTTGAGAAAAACGGGAATCCCGACCTCCTGCTGGAAAGCCTGTTTTCCCATTATTACAAACACAGGGATTTGTTTATATTGCTTTACCGTTCGGGGCTTGCTCATCTGAGCTTACAAAATATTCTGGATGTATGCGGTCCCACACCCGATATGGATGACATGACCGCCTATACCCGTGCCTGGTTTTGCCACGGACTTTACGGCTGGATAGAAGAATGGTTCAAGCGCGGTATGCCGGAAACGCCCAAACAAATGTCGGAATTATGGAAGCAGTCGAATGCAGGAAACACCTGACAAAAGACCGGAAGTCCGAATGTATCCCGCAGAGCCATACCCTCACACAGAAAGAGCCCCCGGGCTGACGCATTTCTGCATCAGCCCGGGGACTTCGATTCTGTTTATTTATCGCTTTGCTCCCGCCAGGCTCCCGCCGAGACACCGGTCATGCGCTTGAAGGTGTTCATGAAGTGATGCTCGTCGCAGAATCCCAACAGTTCGGCGATCTCCTTCAGAGAGTGCCGTCCGCCGGAAAGCATATTTTTGGCAGTCTCGATCTTCCGCCTGAGAATGTACTGTTTGGGGGTCACCCCGTATTGCTCGCAGAAAACCCGATTGATGTGCCTCAGGGAATAGTGTTCGGATATGCCGATCTCCTCCAGCGAAATCCGATAGTAGGGCGAGTCGTCGATCAGCTTGCGGACTCTGCTCGGCAGATCCCGTTCCGCCGGGGACAGGCTGGCTGCCGCATAGGAAACGGTGGACAGGATGTCGGCGATCCGATGGATGGACTGGCGGTAGGTTTCATATTTTCCCAGATTCCCGATGTCCTCCAGCAGCCGGAGAACCGCATGAAAATAATGCTCGGTATTTACTTTTGCAATGACCACGCTGTCTTCCAGCCGACAAAAATCCACCAGTGCATCCACAACCGAGCCTGCGCAGTTGATCCACACCTTTTTCAGCGGATTGTCGGGATTGGAATAGTAGACACATTCCAGTCGCTTGCGGAGAAAGTAGCTGTCGCCCTTGGAAATGGGGTAGTTCCCGTGTTCGGTTTCGATGACGCCCTCCCCCTCCTGCACATACTCCAGAACATAAAGATAATCGTAGACCGGTCCGGAGGCGGTGCGGACGATCCGATAAGAGGGATCGGGATAGGTCAGCCCCGCCTCCTTGATGTGGAAGGAGGGCTCCTCCCGTATGGTATTCCAGTTCACGAAGGCCAGTTCTTCCCTGCCGAAGCAGTCGGAAAGCTGATCCCGATCGTCAAATAATCGGTGTCCGGTCGGCGCAAACATAGCGGATCTCCTTTCAATTTCGGATATTGCGGGCCACTGTGATGCCCGAAAGAGTCAAAGGGGCTTGTCAATGGAAAAAATCCAGAGGATACTGCATCACCAGTTTTCGGATTTCGGGAAGCGTGCGGGGAGTGTATGCCATATAGGGCTGCATGGCTCCCACATTGTAGGCCTCGATCTGATAGCCCTTGATTTTGTTGAGTTTGGCATAGACATCGGCGCAGATTTTGGCCTCGTAGGAATTGTGAACATGGCCGTAGATGTGGACAGTCCCCTTCTTCTGCATATCCTTGAAGGAGGCGATGGGATAGTGGGAGAGCACCACGATGCCGTCCTCGGTGACAAGCTCCAGATAATCATATATTTTTTCGAAGGCGTAGGTCAGTTCGGTTCCCGTGTCGTGATTGCCCCGGATCAGGATTTTGTGACCCGCCAGACGCTGGGAGACGGAAACC
>JBJDZJ010000076.1:0-15694 GCA_051867915.1 Eubacteriales bacterium | reverse complement strand
AGCGGACGAACGGCTTTGGTCAATTTTACCTCTGTTGAGAAGGTAATTAGACTTTTTCGTCAGCCTCACGCACTTCGTGCGTTTTCTTTTCTCAAAAGGCGGAAACCGCAGAAATGCGATCCCCTACGGATTTTTTTGACAGAGCGGCGGGAGCAAGCCACGCCCTGCGGTGCGGTTGGATCGGCTCACTGACAATCTATAACGATCTTTTCAGCCCAAAAACAGAAGGGACACATCATATGATGCGTCCCCGACGGTTACTATTGATAATATTCAATCATACCATACAGCCAAGCTCCATAAACGGTTCAGCTTCTGCCAAGACAAAGCATTACTGCTGTGCCTTCATAGCTGCAAAGCATTCGCTGCAGTAAACGGCTCTGTCGTTAGAGGGCTGGAAGGGAACCTTTGCTTCCTTGCCGCATCTTGCACAAGTCGTCACAAACATCTCTCTTGCAGGTCTGGTTGCGTTCTTCTTCGCCTCACGGCAGGATCTGCATCTCTGGGGCTGGTTCTGGAAGCCCTTTTCGGCATAAAACTCCTGCTCGCCTGCGGTGAAAACGAATTCCGCTCCGCAATCTTTGCATTTTAATGTGATGTCCTGGTACATTTGTTTTACCTCGCTTTGATAAAAAAAGAAATAATATTACCCTTGGGCGGGTTCGTCCGCCATCTCCCGTTACAGGTGCTTTTCTTAAGCTACTCAGGCATATTTCCATCCGACCGCCTGATTTTCGTGCGGATCCGATAGATAGCATTTTCAACGGATTTCTCCGACCGATTCACAACCTCTGCAATCGCTTTGTAACTGTACCCCTCGGCATAATAACGGCAGACCGTTCGCTCGTAAGGGGATAGCATTGCAAGATACTCCTCAGGAAGATGTCTGCCATTGGAGGAAGTCGCAGATTCCCTTCCGATCTGCTCCAATTCCTTGGATGCCCGGTTCGCCTTGGCATGACGGATCAGCTTTCTCCCGCAGGATACCATACGGTTTCGGATGCAGATCTTGGCATACAGCCCAAAGGTCACATCCTCCTGATCCAGCCGATAGCTGATCGCCGCCTTATAGAGGGCAAGCGAGGCTTCCTGATCAAGATCCTCCCGTTCCGATCCGAAACCGCGGTAGCGTTCATGAGCAGAGGTAACCATTGCACTCAGAAGCGGCCGATAGAGCTCGCAAAGCGCATCAAACGCGGCAGAGTCGTCCGTCCGGATCCGGCGGAGCAGATCGGCAACTTCGGGAGCTTTTTCTTGATTTTCGGATTTTCGCAACAGCTTTCCTCCCGGGGGTTTTACAAGTCGGAATTTGTCAAAATTGACAAATGACAGTATTTATAAGTCTTGAATCTTATTTATATTATAGCACTTTTCCATCATTTGTCAATAGCTGATTTACAATTTTATCATTTTTTCTTCACAATTGGCGAGTTGCCCGGATTACGGACAATAATCAACAAAACTCGGCACCGGATTTTGTGCAGGATAGACAAACTTTCGTTCAAATTGCACAATTTTCGAATACTAATCACTAAGGAGATACTCCATATCACCGCAGAGAAGGGCAACGACTCCCCGATACATGATCTCGGGGCGGTCATCAAAATTGTGCATCATCAACTCAAGCTGTTTGGAACTTTCGACCACGATTTTGATTTCCAGAGAAAGCTGTTTGTTGTCGATGATCCGACAGCAGAGATCGTATTTTCCGTCGTCCCGCAGGCCGTATGTCGCCGAAATCTTCGATCCCCTTTCCTTGAAATCCATCATACGGAAGGCAGACTTCAACCCTTGGGAGCGAACGGATTTGGGAATATCGTTTTGCAGACTTTCCACGACAATCCGTCCCTGACCGGACAGCTCATAATACCGATCCTCACCGTCACGGGATTCCTTGATATTCCCCGCATCAAGAAGATCGGCAAAACAGTCGGCAAAATCAATGGCAGACACAATGCCGTCCTGCACGATCACATCGTTAATGTCCTCATATTTCATGGGTTTATTCAAGCTGTTTATAATGTAAAGGATAAATATTTTTATTTCATTTCGGTCAATCAGCCTAGTTATCATCTCATTCTCCATACCCGTCGGGCATCATCGCTTGTAGATTTGAGGCGAACCGATCCCGTTCATTTGCATTTCCGGGGCAAAACCGTCCGTTCGGATGGTCTGTACGGTCCGCTTCGGCACACGGTATTTCACCTATGCCGTGATTGCTGTTGAAACTGAAAACATGACTTAAGCAGAGGCAAAGCGGGCGTGCCGCATGGTTTTGCGACACGCCCGGGAAGGTTCAGCACTGCAAATGTCCGCAGATGCTGTGTCCGTTCTCTGACTTATACATCAATCCCAGATTTTTGTAGGAAGGATGACTGCCTCTTCAACATATACATAGGTCTTGTCGGTTGCATGAATGAAGTCCATATAACCGTCGTAACGGAGTTCGTTTCCTTTCAGACGGTCGCTTGCCTGATACCCGTTTTGCATATAATACAGGGGTACTACGGGCATATCGTTCATAAGCATCTTTTCTGCCTGAACCAGCAGATCGGCACGGGCTGCAGCATCCGTTGTAGTAAAGCAACGGGTAATCAATTCCTCATACTCTGCGCTGTTATAGCCGGAGCTGTGTACGACCGGATCAAAGACTTCGGCGGACTCGCTGAAATCGTATGCGTTTCCGGAATACTTGGATGCAAAAGCGGCAAGGGATGCGAAGGGATCCACCGACATCATGCTGTACTGAATGCCGATGACATCAAATTCGCCGGAATAATACTTCTCAAGGAAGAGATCGCGGGTCAGCTTGTCGTAAAGTGCCTGAACATCATATTCGTTATCCTTTACGCCGACAACCTCATAGTAACTGGTGCTTCGGGTACCGAGCTTCTCAACGGTCACGGTATATCCGAGTTCTCCCCACTTGGCTGCCACATATTCGGCAACCTTTTCCTCTGCCTCATTGTCGCGGATGGTCAGAGTAATGGCGCCGGTGGAAGCACCTGCCGCGGAAATAACCGACTTTGCTTCACTGACCGACATCGTGCTGCCCAGCGTATTTCCCGCTTTTTCACGGAAACTGGTGTTGCGGGCGGAATAGTAGACGCCGTCGGTCAGCAGACCGGTTGCGGGTTTGCCGTATGTGATAAGACTCACAATCTCATTTCTGTCCAGAACCGCAGACAGAGCACGGCGAACCTCTGCTTTCTCAAAGAGAGGATTGGTGGTATTGAAGAAATAAGTATAGGTTGCCAACAGATCGGTAACATTGTCGTTTGCAGATCTCGAGCTCAGCGGAATGTTCGAATTGTAGAGGTACGGCAAATCGTTGGTGGAAAGTGCCGTTCCCGCCTGATATGCCGCATAGGCATCTTCGGTGGTCATGAACACAACATTGAGACGGTAAGGAGTGACATACTTCATCAGTGCGTCGTCTCCGGTTTCGCTGGTGTCACGGTAATAATACTTGTTTCTCTCCAGAATAATGGTGGGGCTTCCATCGTCAGGATAGAGATTGGTGCTCTTTACATAGAAGGGGCCGCAGGAAACAAGAATGGTACTCAGAGTTGCCCATGTATAATCGGTAAGATTGTCGTTGGCTCCGAGAACGGGATTGCCCTTGCTGTCAACCTTGTCCTCATAATAGGACTCATACAGGGAAATCTTCCGCACGGCATCCTCACGGACGGGATACAGAGCCACGCTTGCGCAGTTGTACAGGAAGGTATCCACATATGCCGCATCAATCAGCTCGACCTGAATGATCTTATCGCCGGATGCATACAGGCACAGGTTGTCGATAGAAATGTCTCCGTTCTTAACCTCAACCGCATTTTTGATGAAAAACAGCAGAGAAGCCGCCTCGGACTTGAACTCCGATCCGAGAATGCGCTTCCACGCATATACATAATCGTTTGCGGAAACGGGCGTACCGTCGGACCAACAGGTATCCTTCAGCTTGAACTCAATTATATTGTCCTTCACGGTGTAACTGTCGCACATGGCTTTCTTCAGTTTGCCGTTACCGTCAATATTGAAAAGTCCCTGATAAATCAAAGGAAGAAACTGTGCTGCTGCCTGATCGGAGTATGCAACCGCCGGATCAAAGTTGGAAGGTTTCATCATATAAAGATTCAATTCGGCTCCGGGATCGGTTTTGTCCACACAACCGCCCAAAGTACACACGATCATGAGTGTGCAAAGCAAGAATGCAATTATTTTTTTCAAAGTATTTTCCTCCTCCATACCTCTTGAGATATAGGTCGCAATCTTTATGAATTATTATAGCACCTTTTTTTCTTTTAATCAATGGTTTCGAACGCAAAATTTTGAGAATTTCAATTTTCGTGTCCTTGCACAAAATTTTTTCGCGTTTTTGGATAATTTGCACAACGGCGAAGACCGCCTTTCCTCATCCTTCGGCATATTTCCGAAGTGGTAAAGAGGGGTAATTAAGCTGATTTCGGGATATACTTTTCCCATAACAGAGCGAAAGGAGCGTTCGTACGGATTCTTCTCAAAGACATTCCCTTCCCATTCGCACCGACCTTGCCGCAGAGAGTGTTCCCGAAAGCGATCCCCTGTGGAGTGCGTCCGGCAGTCGTCAATCGGAAGGATTTGCAGAGGTTAGCCGTCTGCATATTAAGGACAGGCAGGACGCCCGACGGCTGGGTCTTCCAACAGGGCGGTACTCCACAATCGGTTTCGAACGGGATCAACTGTTTTCGGATGCAATCTCCGACAGGCTCTCCGACTTGATTGCCCGGGAGATCCTGGAACTGACCGATCGGTCAACCGTCCGATCCGCCCTTGCCGTCGGGCTGGGCAATCGGGATGTCACCCCGGACGCACTGGGACCGCTGAGCGTAGACCGCCTTCCCATTACAAGACAGCTTCCCGATTATCCCATCAAAATATCCGGACTGTCCCCGGGAGTGATCGGTCAGACGGGCATCGACTGTGGGGAACTGATTGGAAGCTGGGTGCGGACAGACCGTCCCGACCTTCTGTTGGTAATTGACGCACTGGCGGCAAAATCTACCGATCGGCTGGCATGCACCGTCCAGGTCACCGATTGCGGGATTGTCCCCGGATCGGGCGTCGGCTGTCATCGGAGTGAAATCAGCAGGTCCACCATGAAAATTCCCGTTATCGCCATCGGCGTACCCACCGTCGTGGACAGCCGCACACTGGTTCTGGATGCGCTGGAATCGGCAGGAATGGCGGCAAACGGGAAGCTGTCGGATCTCCTGCGGGACCGTCAGTTTTATGCCACACTCACCGACTGCGACAGACGGGTAAAGAGGCTTGCCGATCTGATTGCCGACAGTCTGACCAAATTTTTTACCCTTTGCGCCGATTCATAGCGGCAACAATCGTTGAATATACTGATGTCAAAACCAATTCGTTCGGATTCGGGAAGAAGGATGAAGCCATGGGGGATCGGTTGGGCAGACAAGGACAGATCGAGCAGACCTATCGGACGGGAATCGGTCTGCTGTCGGCAATTTTTCTGATCCTGCTTTTGATACTGAGAATGACCGACGGGCAGGAGACAAAACCCGTCTCCGACCCCATGAGCGGACTGCTGTTTCTGTCGAAGGAGGTCTCCGGTCTGTCGGAAGTGCTTTCCGACGAAACGCTGACCGCTCTTCTGTCGTCTTCCGGTCAATCGGGAGACTGAAAAGCAAAAATCGCCCGGAACAGGTCGCAGTTGTATTCATAGGCCTCTTTCTGCTTTTTGGAGGCAGTAATGCCGTTTGTATAGGCCTTTTTGCGGATGCACAGAAGGGTATCGTCGGGAAGGGCGGAAAAGGCGGTAAAATAACTGCCGAATTCGGTATCCTTCAGGTAAACCGAGCAGTCGTCCAAGGCAAAATCGGGGACATATCCCAGAACCTCCTCCAGCGGGACGAAGGCTTCCTGTTCGCTGTAAATCCCGTAGACATAGGGATCCATCAGGCAGATGGACACCTCTCCCGTGGCAAGAAGCGTTCCGATTTCGCTGATTGCTTCCCGGCGCAAGGATGCGTCATAGTAGACATGATCTCCCTCCGCTGCCGCCTGCTCCTGCTTTTCAGCCAACTGCTCATCCGAAATAACGGCAAAGGATCGGAAAAGAAGATTGATCTTGCCATCCTCATTCCGATCGGTGGTCAAAAGCTGGCAAAAGGCGCGGTTGATGGCATCCTCGGAGCCCGACTGAATCATGGTTACGGAAGGTCCGGCATACAGAATCTGCGTATCGTAATCTTCCCTGCCGACCATCTGTACAATCCCTACCACTAGAATCACGGCAAAAAACAGCACAACAATGGTCGTCCATTTATAATGGTACCAAAAATTCTCCAGTTTTTCTTTCACGAAGCATCATCCTTTCGGCGGGACACGGCAGGGATTTCCGGGACGGATACAGGATTCACGGTCTTCCCCGACCTTGTGATTCCCCATATTCACCATAAAAACGCCCGGATTTATTCAAGACAATTATAGCACGCATTTGTGAACAAATCAATCGGTTTCGGTCTTTTCACAAAAAATTCCGACAAGTGGGGCGGACCGTCTCATGGGATGCGACGGTCCGCCCGGTTGTTCATTCTTCGGCACTCCCGACCTCACTGCCGTCCGCCGCCTTCTCATATATCCTTTTGGAAACCCTGTATTTACAGCGTTTGTCGACATACAATCCGGCATAAAAGGCCAGCACACCCACAACGGTGACAATGATGTCCGTCATGGTATCCTTGATCGGAGAAATTCCCAGTTCAAGTGCTTCTTTGACTCTCTGAGCATCCCCGCCCAGCAGGAAATCGCTGACATACTCAAACATTTCCCAAACTGCGGCGCATCCCATGACTCCCAGAAAAATCAGAACCAGAAATCCCGCCCGATTCAGCTTGGCTCCGTTCCATCTCAGCATAAATGTGTACAGCGTAACCGCCGCCACAAATCCGAAAAAGCCGTGCATGATCAGATCCCAACAGTCAAAACGGTCATAGAATCCCATAGCACTGCCCAGATCGCTTGCGAGAAAGATGTGTACGGCAAACAGTCCGTCGAGAAAGACCGGGAAGTCCTTTTTCGTGAGGACGCTCAAAACGGGAAGGATGGCGGCGGCAAGCGCCGACGCCGTTACCTGCACATACATAACAATCTCTCGGTCCTCTTTCATCAGCGTGTATGCAATGAGTGCAAGAAGTGCCAGTATCAGCGAGACTGCCGGCGGAATCCACCGGGCATCCATCTTTTGATTTCTCTCCATTTTCATATTCCGCATTTCCTTTTCATTCAACTGCTTTATTTTTCAAATCACGGAAACCGCCTCATAAATCAATGATCCGGATTTATGCAAAGACATTATAGCATACATTTGTGAACAAATCAATCGGTTCCCGCTGATTCCGAAAGAATACCGGGAAGAACTCCCGCAAAGGACAATATTACGCCCTTTCATTTTCGCCGCTTTTCTGCGAAGTCAAAGCGCTCAGCATAATATTCTCTGCGATTTTGTCAAGCTGTGCCGTACTCTGCTCTCTGACGAAATCGGCAGGCAGAACATCAAGTACCCGCAAACAGACTTCGGTCTTTCTAAGCGGTGCGTTTTTCCTGATCAACTCACTGTTTTGAATCACTGCAACGACAATCGGGCATTCTGCTTTCTGTGCAATCTTGAATGCGCCGGGTTTTAAGGGAAGCAGTCCTTCCCCCCGATTTCTTGTCCCTTCCGGATAAATACACATCGCCGCCCTGCCGGACCGGATGATCCCGGCGGCCTGCAATATGGCTTTGGTCGCCTGACGGGGATTCTCTCTGTCCAGGGATACCGCCGAACAGCGGTGCATGATTTTCCCGAACACCGGTATTGATATGTTTTCCTTCTTTGATACAAAACCGAGGTTGTATTTGCGAAAGGCTCCCAGCTGTATAATCGGATCAAATGCCGAACGGTGATTGCTGATCAGCAAAAAATTGCCGTCCGGGATTTGATCAAATCCCGACAGATTCACCCGGTAGTGAAGGACACACTGCAAAATATCAACGATGCAGTAGGCGTAAAATCGGAAAAATCTGCTGTCTTTGGTGTTTTCCTTGCGGGTATCCACAAATAGCGATGCGATGACGCAGACGGTCGCCCACAGAAAGAATTGCCCCAAGAAGCACAGTACAAGCGAAGCTGATACCGCTCCCACACTACCGATTTTCCCGACTGCAAAAAGAACGGCGGTGATCAGAGCGGAAATGACAGACCAAATGGCAATCAATTTGCATTCTCCTAACGGTTTGATTACAGAAATCCGGCGGTCGCACACCTGCCGATGATGCGGCCGCCGGTTGTTCTTCTCATGACTTATCGCAAGTTTTGCATCCTGCGCAATGACCGGAGCATTCCCAGATTTCATCGGCCACAGGCGCCCACTTTTCGGCAACCGTTTCACATTTTGCGGTCAGATCGTTGACATCCTCCGGATTTTCCATATCGGTGGAATGAGCGCCGGACTTTGTAACGGCCTCTCTCAGCTTCTCGGGGTTATCGAGCAGCGGACAGGGACGCAGATGATTCTCGTTCCAGGGCTGACCGTTGCGGTATGCCATAAACAGCGGAGACCGCAATGCTTCAAGCAGTGTCTTTTCACGGATGTTGGAATCGGAATAGTGAATGAAGGCGCAAGGCTCCATATCTCCGTTGGCATTGATATGCAAATAGCGTCTGCCTCCGGCGATACATCCGCCGCTGACACGCTCATCCCCGGTATATTCACCGTCATTCCAGCAATCAAGAGCGAAAATGGGTTTGGTTTCACGGAATTTCCGTACCTGCTGATACATGAATTTACGCTGTTCGGGAGTTACCATGAGTTCGGGGACGGCCGCCTGACCTACCGGCATATAGGTGAACAGCCAGCAGAATTTGGCTCCCCACTCAATCATCTGATCGAAGTATTCCTCACTGCCGATGGCCTCGACATTCTTGCTGGTATAACAGCAGGACACACCGAAGGGCAGGCGCTTGGATTTCAGAAGCGTCATGGCCTTCTCCACCTTTTTGAAGGTTCCGTCGCCCCGACGGAAATCGGTAGCCTCCTCAAATCCCTCCACACTGATGGCGGGAATGAAATTCTTTACACGAAGCATCTCATCGGCAAACGCCTCGTCGATCAGTGTTGCATTGGTAAATGCGGTAAACTGACAGTCGGGGTGCGCTTCGCACAGACGGAGGATGTCCGCTTTGCGAACCAGCGGCTCTCCGCCGGAGAAAAGGAAGAAATAACAGCCGAGGGCATTGGCCTGACCGATGATGCTGTCCATTTCCTCGTATGTAAGATTCAGTTTGTTTCCGTACTCTGCCGCCCAGCATCCGGTGCAGTGAAGATTGCAGGCAGAGGTGGGATCCATCAGAATGGCCCACGGAATGTTGCAATGATATTCTTCCTCGTTTTTGCGCTGTTCCTGATATCCGAAAAAGGAGGCGTTGAGACCGAAATTGATAAATACCGTTTTGAGGATGTCGTTGTCCACATCATGCCACAGATTTATCAGATACTTATGCCATACATTGTCGGGATTATCGACGATCTGATGAAAAATCTCGGTTTGAATTTTGTCCCATCCCATTCCTTCGACAAATCCAAGGAGCTTTGGCAGATTCTTTTCCGGATCTCCGGAAATATAGTCCATTGCTTTAGAGAGTGCTATTTTTGTCACTGATTGTTTGATACCCATAGTTTTTCCCTTCCAATATGAAAATATTTTTACCGTATCCTTCTTTTTCAACTTTCGACCGTATTCTATAATACGGATATTTAGAAAGTGATTCGGTTTTGTTTAAGAATTGATATTTTTATGTTTGCAAAATATTAAGGTCCCTCAGCGGCGCGAAGATATTCACGCACGATCGGGACCCGATGGTTTATGCGGTTTCAACCGGATTTTGGGATATAACTGCTTCTTTTCTCTGTTTTTTCCTATAAAATATCCTTGGCATTCATCAGCTTATTGGCAAGCAAAGAGTATACAAGGGTCCAGAACACGCTGACGGTTACAACCGTCAAAAGCGAAAAGAGGTCGGGCGTAAGCGAAGCAAGGGATGTGGAGCCTGCAATCGTGATATTCAGGAACTTGGCAATCAAGTCGAACCCGCCTTTTTCCAGCCCCATTCGGATACCCATAATCAGCATTCCGGTAGCAAAGAAGAAGGTAAAGCAGATGCCCCATCCGTAAAGGCGGCGGAAGAAAAGATTGAGCGTGATGACCAGGGCCGACATGGCCACCGAGGAAATCAGGAGTTCGACAAAATACAGAATCAGTCCGATTCCGCTTGGGATCTGAAGCGGTGCGCCCATGACTGCGCCTGCCACGGCCAGCGCCACCGTATAGGCCATATAGAATACGGCATTGCAGATCAGCGCTATCATCCCCTTGGCGATGATGTAATCAAATTTGTTTCCGTGAGAGGCCGCAATATTCTTGATAAAGCCGGACGAGTAATCGGTTCCGATATAAATGCACAGCAAAATGCCGCTCAGAACGCCGAGGAAGGACAGTCCCATGGCACCGCCACCGAAGGCGTCTGCCCCTCCTGTACCCGTTCCGCCCAGCAACAGGGTGGAATCCACACCGGGCATCTGCGTAAGCATCATCACCGGAATGAAGATCGAGATCGCAAGCATCACATAAAAGGCTTTTCCCCGCATCATCTTCCGCAGGTCCATTTTGTAAATGTTCAGAACCCGCTTGAAATTTACCGATAATAAATCACGCATTGGAGACACCTCCCGTCAGATTTACAAAGTATTCTTCGAGATCGAGCCGATGGATCGAAATTTCACTTGCCGCCTTGCCCTCGGCAAAGAGCAGTTCGTTGACCTTTTTGCCGTTCCTGACATGATACAGATGGATCTCGCCATCCACGATCTCACAGGTTTCGATTGCCATTTTTTGTTGGAGCATATTCATCATCCGCTCCGGCTCCTCCACTCTGATGCGGATATAGTCACGGCATTCACGGGACAATTCTTCGGCGGAAATCTCTTTGATCATCGTGCCGCCCCGGATGATGCCGTAATGGGTGGCAATTTTGGACAGCTCTCCTAGGATATGGGAGCTGATAAGAATGGTGATCCCGTATTCCCGGTTCAAATGCTGAAGGGTCTGACGGATTTCCCGGATTCCTTCGGGATCCAGACCGTTGATGGGTTCGTCCAGAATCAAAAGCTTGGGATTTCCGAGGAAGGCCGCCGCGATTCCGAGACGCTGCTTCATGCCCAGCGAAAACTGCCGGACCTTCTTCTTTCCCGTATCTGCCAGCCCTACCGTTTCCAATGCCTTTCTGACCGTTTTATCCGGATTGTCAATGCCGATTTGCAGAGCCTGCATCATCAGATTTTCATAGGCCGTCCATCCCGTATAAACCCCGGGATTTTCGATCAGAACCCCCATTTTTGCCCGTGTATCGGCATCATTGTGGGGTTTCCCGAAAACTTCGATCTTTCCCTTCGTGGGAACGAGCAGACCGCAGATCAGTTTCTGGGTGGTGGATTTCCCGGCGCCGTTTTCCCCGATAAAGCCGTAGATCGAGCCTTCGGGCACCGTCATGTTCAGATCACGGACGGCGATATGCCTGTTCTGAAAGGATTTGGTCAGGTTATTGATCCGAATTGCGTCCATATTTTCTTTCCTCCTTTATTTATAGCTCTGTTTCTTCACTGCAAAGGCAGTCACTCCGACGGACAGCGCCGCATAGACCGCCGACAAAATCAAAGCGTTTGCATAGATGTTCTCAAAGGCAAAGGTCCCGACATGATAAACGCCGTCCACACTTGAAATCAGCATGGTGGAAACCACCATATAAAGGGAGCGGCAGATCTTCTCCATTACGGGATAAGCCGTCGCAAGCATGGGCAGAGCGTAGGAAATCGCCGTAAAGATCACCGAAACAAGCACCGTTACCATGAATCCCGCTTTCATGCTTTTGGCGGATACTACAACGGCTGTGATAACCAGGGAGAATGCCACAATAATGGCCGTCTGACAAACGAGCTTCATCAAAAAATCGCCGGAAAACTCAAAAACGCCGAAAAGCGATCCAAAGATCAAAGAGGATGCAACGCTGACGAGGACATATATCAGTGTGATGATGATGCTTTCAAGAAAGAAGCATCCGGCAATTTTACAGCGTTTTTCGCCATAGCACAGCTTGTTTCGAACGGTATTGTTTGCGTATTCCTTGCCGATGAACATAGACAAATGCAGGCCGATCAAAACGCACAGAATGTCGGTTCCCAGTCCCTGAAAGATCAGCTTTTCAACGGTAAAGACCGAGTCCCCCATGAGGCTGTACATAAGACAGGAAAGCGGCGGCATGACAGTGACGATGGCCAGCAGGATGCAGGTCGTCCTGTCCTTTATCAAACGAAAGAAATCTGCTTTTAAAACATTCATTGATTTCAACCCCCGATCAAATCCATAAAATAGGTTTCCAGATCCATATTGCTGCAAATGTGTTTGGTCAGGCGGATTCCCTGCTTTTCAAATGCGGCGCAGACCTTCATCAGATCAATGTCTCTGTCGATGCGCAAGCCGTTTTCGCTCGGGACAGCGGTATAGCCCAGGGTTTTCAGAACGGCTTGCGCTTCTTCGGTCCGATCGGATTCGATATAGCAGTTTTCCTCGGTTGCCTGCCGAATTTCCTCCTGCGTGGCTTCTTTTACGATGGTTCCCCGGTCAATGAAACCGTAGCGGGTGGCAAACAGGGACAGTTCGGTCAGAATATGGCTGGAGATCAGGATGGTAACCTGCTTTTCCGTGTGCAGCCGGACCAGCAGATCCCGAACCTGCTTGATGCCTTCGGGATCCAGACCGTTGATGGGTTCGTCCAACAGCATCAGCAGAGGGTCGTTGACCAAGGCCATTGCAATGCCCAGCCGCTGACGCATTCCGAGCGAAAAATCGCACGCCCGCTTTTTGCCTGTGTGGGAAAGATCGACAAAGGACAGCAGTTCGTCGATACAGGCAAAGGATTTGTTGGTAATCAGGCATTGCATTTTCAGGTTATCCCTTGCGCAAAGTTCGGGATAGATGGCAGGAGATTCCACCATGGTGCAGACCTTTTTCCTTGCCGCATCTATTTCCCTGCTGCCGCTGTTGACGCCGAACAGTTCAAACGACCCTTCGTCGGCATCGGTGAGTCCCGATATAATCCGGATGAGCGTTGTCTTCCCGGCTCCGTTTTTCCCGACAAAACCGTAGATGTCGCCCCTGTTTATGGTCATATGAACGCCTTTCAGCACGCTTTTGTGTTTGTAACTTTTACTGATCCCGCTTACTTGAAGTACAGTCTCCATTGTATTCCTCCCCGAATTTTTTTTGTGTGTAAACAAAACAGCGTATGAATGTTGATCCGTTTCGATCAAGTCTGCGAGTTTGCCTTGTCGGATCTGATCCGCCGTCTGCCTGCATTCGGGCAAAAAAGCAAACATCGAAGACGGGGCTGCCGCAAAATGACCATTTGCGGCAGCCCCCTTCAGACTTTACATTGCTCTGCCGCGCTTCGCCTTCCTTTTGATGAGGCAGACAAGTCCCAAAACGGCGGCGACACAGGTCAGAATCCCTGCGATCACAACGGGCTTTTTGGATGATCTCTTCTTGGTTTTCATAATTTTCTTCTCCTTTATATAAATATTTTCAACGACCGCGATGTTTACGGTCATTCTTGACGAGTTGGATCCATACCTGAAAGAAGACAAACATCAGGACAACCATTGCCGTCTGTTTATTTGTATTTTCCAAAGAGGCCGCAGTAAAGAGACAGACAAGGGTCAATATCAGCAAGACATATTTGACGGCTTTCATATTCGGTTTGTCTCCTTTCTTGTTTGACTCCATAATACGGCGGCTTTGTGAAACCAATTTGAAATTCCGGAAGCAATCCGACTTTTTTTCAAAAAAAACGCAGGCATTTCTGCCTGCGTCCGATTTCTCGAAAGGTTATTAAATTAAATCGGCAACCGGACGGTAAAGGTCGTTCCTTTGCCGTATTCGCTGGTGAATGCCACCGTACCGCCCAGCTTTTCCACGATGTTTTTGGTCAGCGGCAGTCCGAGTCCGCTGCCCTCCTTGTTGTGCGACTTGTCACCCGTAAAGAAGGGGATGAAAATCTTGTCCTTGTCCCCCTCCGCAATACCGATTCCGTCATCCGTGACCGAAAAGAGCAGTCCGTCCGTCTGCTTTTTCAAAGAAACCGCAATGTTTCCGTTTTGCTCGGTGAACTTGATGGCATTTCCGATCAGATTCTCCCAAATACGAAATACCAGCGTTTCGTTGCTTACGATCTCAAATTCTTCAAGTTCCGGTTCAACGGTGATGTTTTTCTCCCCCCACGCAAACTGCGACGCCAGAAGAACGGTTCGTATTTGCGACGCAGGGGAAAAGGTATCCTCCTTGGTAATGATGGTCGTGCTGTCCAGCCTGCACAGTTCCATGATGTTTTTGGAGATTCCCGCAAGTCTGTCGGTTTCGGAAATCACGGTTTCCAGATATGCGTTGGCTTCCTCCCCGGATTGCGCATACTGTGCGGCCTCGGCATGACTTCGAATCACAGACAGCGGCGTTTTGAATTCGTGCGATACATATCGGGTGAAATCTTTGCTCAGGAAAGCATTGGATTTCAGTTCGGCGGTCATTTTGTTGAAACAGTCCGTCAACTCCGAAAGCTCGTCGTGACTTCTTACAGGGACGGTGATTTCATAATTCCCTTTGGCGACCTCTTTCATGGCGTCATTCAGTTCCAGGATTCTGCGGACAATGATTCTGTCAATGATGTAACAGAATGCGGCGACAAGCAATCCCAGAATCACAAGCTGACTGACATATAAGAACTGAACTCTCGCATCTTCCTCCAAAGGCATAAGAAGAACAGAGCCGATCAGCGTAACCGCCATGACAATAGCGACCAGGGCGCCTACAAAAGCAAACAGCAGTTTCCCGGACAGTCTGTTTTTCTGTTTTCTCTTCCTTTTCATAGTAATACCGCCTTATATCCCAGTCCTCTGACCGTAACGATCCTGAAATCCTCATTTTCCGTTTTTTCGCGGAGCCATTTGATATGCGTGTCTACGGTTCGGTCATTGCTTTCGCTGTCATATCCCCAGATATCGTCCATCAGCTGTTCTCTGGAAAAAATCATATTCGGGTGGGAAAGGAGTTTGAACAACAGCATAAATTCTTTCTTGGTCAGATCGACGCCGACGCCGTTGATTACTGCCGAGTTGGTGTTATAATTCAGCTCGGTGTGCGAGAGGACGATTTTGTTTTCGCACACTTCGCCGTATCGGCGTAACAATGCCTTTATCCGAAGAAGAAGCTCCTTGAGGGCGAACGGCTTTGTCAGATAATCGTCTGCACCTGCGCCAAACCCCCGCTCTTTGTCGTCGATCGTTTCAAGAGCCGTAAGCATCAGAATCGGCGTGTCGGGCCGGACGGTGCGGATTCCTGCCGTCAGTTCATTGCCGTCCATGACGGGCATCATCACATCGGTTATCACAAGGTCAAACTTTTCCTCGCAAAACCTTTCAAAGGCGATTTTTCCGTTTTCGGCAGTAGAAACCGAATACCCTTCTTTCCCAAGTGTGGAACTCAAAACATTTCTCAGATTCTTTTCGTCTTCTGCAAGTAAAATCTTAAACACCGTGTTCCT
>JBJDZJ010000075.1:0-3057 GCA_051867915.1 Eubacteriales bacterium | reverse complement strand
CGATACTCGCTGTTTTTTCGCTTTTTTTGGTCTCACATCATTGACAAATATACAGTTTGTGAATTTTTTTTTAGTTTTATAAAATTACTTGACAAAGGGGCACTTTCTTGGTATAATAACTTCCGCAGGAATGTCTGTGCAGGACAAGAGGAAGGGAAGGATCAACGATATGGATCAAAGGCAAAAACGCCGTCGGATCAAACGCAGACAGATAATGGTGTTCCTTCTTTCCACGCTGGTTCTCACGGTGCTGTTATTGGGAGTTTTTCTGGCCGGTTTCTGTCTGAATCTTCAATTTGCTTCACTGATAAAGCTTTTTGATAAGAATTATGTATACAGAATCGGATCCGAAGAACTTCGGACCACCGACAGAAAAAAGTTTTCCTACAGCCCCGATTTTATCTGCGAAGACGGACAGCTGTATGTGAATTTCAGCTATCTGGCGGATGTCTGTGCATTTTCGGTGTCGGGTGACTACGATCAGCTTCGCTACCTGCTTCGTAACGAGGGAGGAGATGATCTTATTGTGAATATCGGCACCACTTCTGTGGTTGTCGGCGGACAATCGGTATCTTTATCCGTTCCTTCCTTTCAGTCCGATGACGGATCGCTCTATCTGCCCTGTTCGTTTGTCGATACCTATTTTGACGGGATCAGCATTGAGCAGGATGAGGAAAACGATCATTTGATTCTCGTTTCGCTGAATGCCGAAGGACAGTATGCGTTGACCCTTCATCAGCTGACGGAATGCGAACCGATTGATCCGAACAGTATTCCGGACCAACCGTAACAGGACAATCGGAAATACATGAATATGGAGACCCTTTGACCGGAAATACGGTCAATATCACACTGTAACATCAGAACAAACCGCATAAGGCGGTATGGAGGAATGAAAATGAAAAAGAAGGTATTGGCATGCAGTCTGATTCTGCTGTGCCTGACTGCCGCCATTGTTGCTTGCGGCACATTGATTGAAACGGTCGGAAGCATAGAGACAACCGATACAAAAACGGTGTCCGTCGATAAAACGACGACCCCTACCACGCAAACATCCGCAGTGACTACCGCTCCGAACCCTGTCGATCAGACCACTGCCGATTCAAGCAGGCCTGATGTTACAACGGTTCCGCCTGTAACGACTCCGCCTGTAACGACTCCGCCTGCAACGACCGTGAAGCCCACAGAACCTGCTGTGACGACGGACGCAAAACCGACGACCCAGCCTCCGAAATTTGTTGCCGATCTTTCCGGTTATGAGAAATATATGAATCCTACCGGGGATGATTGGGACGACGCATACCTGCTGCTGGTCAATGCGGACAACCCTATCGGAAAGGATGCGGAGCTTCAGATTCCTGCGCTGAGTGCCTTGATTTCCTCCGATACCATTACGGCATACAAACACAGCTATAAGACCTTCCAGCTCAACGAGACTGCGCTTCAGGCTCTGACCGCCATGTTTATCGAGGCAAAGGCGGAGGGAATTAAAAACCTGTATGCGACCAGTGCCTATCGGACCTATTCTTATCAGAACAATCTGTTCAATAATAATGTAAATGCAACCGGACGCTGGTTCTGCGAGAGCTGTGAGGTGGAGTGGATCGGAAAGGACAAATCCTGTCCGATCTGCGGAAAAACCGCAACGGTTTCGCTGAGCATTACCAAGGAGGAAAAGGAGGCCAATGTGGCGACCTATTCCTGCCGCCCCGGTACCAGCGATCATCAGACCGGACTTGCCGTGGACATTATCCAGTCCAGTCTGCCCTCCGAGTACCTGCATCTGATTCAGGCGTTCGGAGAGACCGAAGCCGGAATCTGGCTTGCAGAAAATGCCCACAAGTTCGGATTTGTCCTCCGTTTTCCGGCAGATAAGGAGGATGTGACCGGAATCATCTATGAACCCTGGCACTTCCGCTTTGTAGGAAGAGAACACGCTACACGGATGTATGAGATGAATCTCTGCCTTGAGGAATATGTGGAATATCTGAGTCAAATCGGCTATTTTGAGGACTGATTCGGGGAAATTGATTGTTTTTTCATAGACTTTACGAGAACTTTAAATAAAATCCGACACAAAAAAGCATAAATTGCGGTTTAAAAAACGAAAATTGTTCAATTGGCACAAATGCGCATTTATAAATTTGTGCATTTTGCCAATTGAATTTTCGGAATCGGTGTGCTATAATACAAAAGCAGTCGGGCAGTACGGCCTGTTGGTCAAGCGGTTAAGACGTCGCCCTCTCACGGCGAAAACATGGGTTCGATTCCCGTACGGGTCACCAGACTGATGAAGATGCACACGGATGCCGTGTGCATCTTTTTTTGTCAGAATGCTTCGGGTTATTCGGATGAAAAGGAAGGAAGAGATCTGTGCCGCAGATGCACAGAGCAGGGATCAGAGTATGAAGTACAATGCGATTGTAGGACAGTCCGGCGGACCGACCGCCGCAATCAACGCAACACTTGCAGGTGTCATAACCGGAGCAATGGAATCGGATCGGATTGAAACCCTGTACGGTGCGAGAAACGGCATAGAGGGAATTCTGGAGGGAAGAATCTGCAATCTGACCGAGATTTTTTCGGCATCCGCCGACGATCTGGAGGCTCTGACCCTGACCCCCGCCGCAGCGTTGGGATCCTGTCGGAAGAAACTGCCGACGCCCGGTGATCCCAAGGGGGATGAGATCTATTCCCGGATTTTTTCCTTTTTTAAAGAAAAAAACATCCGTTATTTTTTCTATATCGGCGGCAACGATTCCATGGACACCGTCGCAAAGCTGTCAAAGGCGGCTCCTCTGTACGGAGCAGAAGAGATGCAGTTCATCGGCGTTCCGAAAACCATTGACAACGATCTGTGCGAAACCGACCATACCCCCGGATTCGGAAGTGCGGCAAAGTATATTGCCGCAGCAGTGCAGGATATTCTTTACGACTGTGCCGTCTATACCGTAAAATCGGTGACCGTTGTAGAGATTATGGGCAGAGATTCTGGCTGGCTGACTACTGCCGCCGCTCTTCCGAGGCTCAACGGAATGGAACCCGATTATATCTATC